>NZ_AP022598.1:3626517-3928727 GCF_010725485.1 Mycolicibacterium parafortuitum
CGCCGACGGCCGGCCTGATGCAGACGTCGTCGGCGAACCTGGGGGACTGGATCGCCAGCCGCCTGGTGCAGCCGAAGTCGAAGGCAGCCGGGCGCCGATGAGCGCTTGCGCGAAGAGCAGACAGTCGCGTTAGTGGTCTCCGTCGGTGACACCGCGCCGGACTTCACGCTGAAGGATCAGAACAACCAGCGGGTGACGCTCGGCGATTTCCGCGGCGCGAAGAACGTCGTGCTGGTGTTCTTCCCGCTCGCCTTCACCGGTATCTGTGAACGTGAACTCGACGAAATCCGGGACCACATCGACGATTTCGTCAACGACGAGACCGCGACGCTGACGGTCTCGGTGGGACCGTCGCCCACCCACAAGGTGTGGGCGCGCGATCGGGGGTATTCGTTCCCGGTGCTGTCGGACTTCTGGCCGCACGGCGCCGTCAGCCAGGCCTACGGGGTGTTCAACGAGCCCTCGGGGTTCCCCAACCGCGGCACGTTCGTCATCGACCGCGCCGGCGTCGTCCAGTTCGCCGAGTGCAAAGAGCCGGGCGAGGTCAGGGATCAGGCGGTGTGGACGGCGGCGCTGGCGGCGTTGGAGTCTCCGAAGGCCTGACCGGATTTCCAGTTGACCTGCGAATCCGTGTAACCTGCCCGGGATCGGGCGCGTAGCTCAGTGGTAGAGCTCTGGTTTTACACACCAGCGGTCGGCGGTTCGAAACCGTCCGCGCCCACCGTCGAAAGTACCTGCTAGACAGTGCTTTTAATCAGTAAACGCAGACCGCGTGGACTACGAGAACAGCGCCCAAGTTGCCATTAGGTTGCCAACGGGGTCCGTGTTGCCAGCGCCACCTACACAACTCCGCCGCGTTTCGAAGCGGATGTGTCTGAGCCGGTCGATATGCTCACCTCTTCACTGTCGTCGGGAGGGTCATGGCGATGCAGCCAGCCGATGTGCCGAGCGTCAGCGCGGTCAATAAGGCAGGTGACGCCCTGCGCGTACTCATCGGTAAGAGCGGTGCGCTGACATCCGAGGAAATGAACCGCGCAGTTCACGCCATCGACGTCCTCGTTGCATGGAGGGCTGCACACGCGCTGCCGCTGGCCACCGCCACCATGGGCCTGAAGTCCCGGGTGCAGACAGCGGGCTGTGCTGATGGCAGTCGGGTGTCGCAGCGTCTCAAACGCATTCCAACGATTCTCAGCAAGCTGCACCGCGAGCCCAAGATGGAGCTCGGGCGAATGCATGACATCGGGGGATGCCGAGTGGTGCTCGCCGACCTGGCGCAGGTTTACGAGGTGCTTGACCGATACCGGACTCGTCCTACCAGCGGCGGCATCAAGGTGCAGGACTACATAGAGAAGCCGAAACCCGACGGGTATCGCGGGGTGCACGTCATCGTGAAGTATCACGGCAGGCGGATCGAGGTGCAGCTCCGGACCCAGGTACAGCATGAATGGGCATTTACCGTGGAATCCGTCACTGCTCGATACGGGCTCGCCATCAAGACCGGCGGTGGTCCTCTACCAGTCAGGGAGTGGTTTCAAACGGTGTCTGAGGCGATGGCCGTGGAAGAGCACGGTGGGACCGTTGATGATGACCTCTTGCGCCGGGTATCTACAATGAGGGAAGCTGCCCAACCATATCTGCGAGGAGAACGCCGATGAGTGCCACGCTCAAGCACTTCTTGCTGGTGTTCGACCATGACCGGGCCGAACTCAAGGACATGCGGGAATTCGGCACAGATACTAAGGCCGCGATGGCCGAGTACGCCCGCCTTGAGCGCGAGCACCTGAGCGAAAAGGGTGCCGACTCCATCGAGATCGTCCTTATTGGCTCGGACTCGCTGGACACTGTGAAGGTCACTCACGCCAATTACTTCGACGGAACCGTGGCCGTTTCGAAGTACTTCGCGGGCATCTGACCCGTCTTTGCTGGGGTTACCCGAATAGAGACGCCCCCACAGTTCTCAGCTCGTCGGCCTTCACGTCGGCATAGATGCGCAGCGCCACCGCTGGGTCGTGGCCGTGCCAAGCCGCCACGATGTGCGGCGGGTGGCCCCGGTCGAGCATCAGGCTGACCCTGGTGTTGCGCAGGCCGTGCAGCCTGATCCGGCGCAGACCAGCCCGAGCACGCAACCGCTGGAACTCGTCGGTGTAGAACTCGGGACGCAGGGGCGTGCCATCCTCATGCACCGCTACCAGCCGGTCGTCGGACCACCCGACGCCGAGCGCCAGGGCCTCGGCGCGCTGGCGTGTCTTGAGGGCGCGCAGCGCGGTGACCACGTCGGCGGGTAATGGCAGATCGCGGCGGCTGCGCTTGGATTTCGGCGCGCCCTCTACCGCCTGGCCGCCAACGGTGACCCTGCCACGCCGCACCGACAGCGTGCCGGTGTCCAGATCGACCGCACTCCAACGCAACCCGAGCACCTCGCTGCGCCTCATGCCGTACATCGACAGCAGCCAGCACGCGAATAGCCGGTGTTCGGGCACCGCTGCGCGGAACCGCTCGGCCTCGGCCAGCGTCCACGACTTGGCGGCAGGCTCGGTAGCTGTGGCGTCCTCGGCGGTCGCCAGGACGGCGTCGTGGTCGGCATCCTTGGGCCGCTCGACAAGCGCGATCACGTTGCGCGGCAACACCCCCTGATCGACGTAGCTTTGCACCACCGCGCCGAAGGTCGTCAGGGTGGATCGGATGGTCTGCGGGCTCAGCCCGCGTTTCTCGGCGGTAGCGGCGGTCTCGGGCTGCGCGGGGGCGTAGATGCCCCGCCGGAGCCGGGTGACCCGCCCGGCGGCGAGCAGGGCGGCGAGCGCCGAGTGCACGTCACCGGGCAGCGCGGCGGCCAGTTCGGCGGCAGGGATGCCTTCGGGGTGCTCGGAGACCAGCGCGACCACGCGACCGGCGAGCGAGTCGGCCCGGTAGTGCCGGTGGTCGGTGCGTGCTTCGGTCAGCATCCACTTGACCAGGGCGTCACCATCGGCCTTGGTAATTTGTTGCAGCTTCCGGGTGCCGAGGTAGCGCCGAACGGGTTTCAGGTCCATCCCGTAGCCGTAGACGGTGATCTCCCGAATTCCGCGACGACCGCTCAACCACTCGTCACACGCCTGGTCCACGGTGATGGCGGTGGGCCGGTTGTAGGTGCCCGCCGCGACCTCGGAGCTGATGCGGCGCAACTCCCGCTGTGCCTCCTTCTTGGCGCGAAAGGTGAACTTGCGCCGGTCGCGTGACCCGTCCGGCTTGTTGCCGAGATCGAGCTGGAACCAGTAGGTCACGGCACCGTTCTTCGCCGTGTGCGTGTTGATCGGCTCGGCGCGCCGCGTGCGCCTAGCGGGGTTCGGGTCGGTCTCGGCTGGGAGCAGGCGCGCAAGCGGTGGCGCCCACCCCTGAGCGCCGATGTCATGGACGACCCGTACCCACCCGGTAACCCGTATGAGGGCATCGGGGTTCATGGCTGCGACGGCTGCTGCCGACCCCCGGACGGCGGGGGTGCGGGGTGACCGGCTGCACCGCCGCCCATACCGTCGGCGCACCGGGCGGCGGGGAGCTGGCCCGAGTAGGCCGGGCAAAGCTGCGCGCCGATCTCACCGCCCCCACCGTGCCCAGCGTGCAGGACGGGTGTGACTGTGACGGATGTTGCCCACCACCGCTGACCGACATCGAGGCGCAACATGCCCTGCGCCATGTGAGCAGCGCTGACGCCGTGGCCTACGCCCGGGGTGAGTTGTCGCTGTCCCGGTTGCGATGGTACGAGGGCTGCGAGGAGTGGGTTCCGACCTTCACCGAGGCGGCGGCACGGTGAGCGCGGGGTCAGCCCCGTTGAAACCCACGCGGCGTGATCGGCAGATAGGACCGCCGCCCAGTTGAAACAAGCTGACGGTCGCGCTCGCGAGCGGGCAGCGGCACCGGACGAATGACCATCGCGGGAGCGGCTGCCTGGGGCGACCACGGTCGAGGGATGCGGTAGCCGACGATGCGGTGGTCGGTGCCGTCAACGGTGCCGTCCGGCTTCACCTTGATCAGTTCGTGGGTTGCGCGTTTGAGCAGGTTCATCGCCTGCATGGTGGTGCCCCACACGGCAATCTCGACCGCCGCCTTGCTCACGTAGGTGATGGACCCGCTCTCGCCGAGGTAGCGACGGCGCGCTACGTCCCACAACGAGTCGAGCGCCTTAGTGATCAGCACCGACACAGCCAGTTCGCGGCCGGGGTTCGAGTCCTCCATCGTGAGCCACCAGTGCGCCTCGTTCTTCGCCGCGTCGGGGTGCCCCTTCCTGTGTAGGTAGACGTGGACCGGCCCCTCATGGATCGTGACCGGCTCGCCGTCCATCGGCTGCCACGACACCTTGGCCTCGTCGTCATCGACCGCGACAGCGCTCACCCCGTGCTTGACGGCGTTGTAGACGAACGCATCCCCAAGAGCCCGATTCGCGCAGTCGACCAGCAACATAGCGAGCGCGTCGATGGCGTCCTCGAATTCGTCGTCGGTGAGTTGGATCACCGCGTCGACGCGGCTTTTCCCACCCAGAAACACTTTGGCGATCTGCTCACGGTCGAACCCCGTGTCGAGCGCGGCATCGAGCTTCGCCTTGTACTCGCGGAAGTCGGTCGAGGCCGACATGCCGAGCCACGGGCACTCGGGGTGCTCGGTGTGCGCGAAGAACATCCGCAGCAGCGTCTCGGAGGCGTGATTGGCGATGGTCACCGCCTCCATGCGGATGTACCGCTGTCGAGCCTCCGAGGTCGGCGGCGACATCGCGCCGAGGAACGCGGCTCCGATGGTTCGGTCAGTTCCGTACAGCG
This sequence comes from Mycolicibacterium parafortuitum, assembly GCF_010725485.1. Classification (NCBI taxonomy): domain Bacteria; kingdom Bacillati; phylum Actinomycetota; class Actinomycetes; order Mycobacteriales; family Mycobacteriaceae; genus Mycobacterium; species Mycolicibacterium parafortuitum. The sequence continues at coordinate 3,631,305 of NZ_AP022598.1, forward strand.
GGGCGAGCTGGTCGTCGCTGCACGCCATCAGCGACAGCGACTCGATGCGCATCTTGATGAACTCAGCGGGATCAGCGGTGTAGAAGACGGCGTTCAGCTCAGGGTATTGGCCTGGATCGAGTCGCCGCCCCTTCGGATCGTCCTGCTCCCACGGCTTCTGCCCACCTCGGTACCTGCCCATGAGCCGGAGTCTAGGAATATCCTCCGACAAGTCGCCGTGCCCCCGTGGCTCACTCCGTTAGCGAAGCGGCGACCGTTGCGCCGAGATTCCAGCACGCCTCGGTGTTGGCCTTGTTTGGCTTGCCCGCCACCACGACGGTGTCGACGGTGCGGACCCCTCCCGAGCCCGGCGGGGATGCCGTTGATAGCGCGCTGAGCGCCCTCGCGGCAACCAATGTTTTGAGCGCGGACGACGCTCCCGTGTTGCCACCAAGTTGCCAAGACACGCCAAAACGGGGTGGACGCAGTAGACGCGGCGAACACCGTGACCGCCATTGACCTGCACATATCCGACAGCAACGGACGCGGTTCCACACGTTCCGATCCCTTTACACACCAGCGGTCGGCGGTTCGATACCGTCCGCGCCCACCGAAGATGATGCAGGTCAGAGGCATTGAGGTGCGCAAGTGCCGTCGTTGGTGAAACCGCCGACGTGCCAAGAACTAGCCAAGCGATTTCGGCGCATCGGCAAAGAGAACCGATCCGGCAGAAGCCAGCGAACTATGGTGCGGATGCGCGTAGACCCGCAGCGTCATCGCCGGATCGTGGCCGAGCCACTTAGCCGCAGTGGCGACGTCGGTCCCGCTGCCGAGCATGACGGTCGCGACGGTGTGCCGAACGTCGTGTAGTCGGATCACTGGCACGCCAGCGGCTTTCGCTAGCCGGGAGAACTCTCCCGAGTATGTCTCGGGCCGGATCGGTGAACCATCGGCGTTGACGGCGACCAGGCCGCTATCGGGCCACCCGCTGCCGAGGGCGAGGCGGTCAGCGGCCTGTGTGGCCTTGAGCGCGCGGAGCGCCGTCACTGACCGCGCTCACTGAATTTCCCCACTTACGCTCATCGAAATTCCCCACCCGTGTGGCTCCGCCGAGAAGGGCGGGCCTCCCTCGAAGCTGCTGGTGTCTGACGCCAGTTGCTCCATCGAAGGAGGCCCGCTTTCTCATGCTCACATGGGAGGACGACTTGGAAGTACATGCCCTACGCAAACGTGGTTGGTCGATCTCGGCGATCGCCCGCCACACCGGCTTCGATCGCAAAACGGTCCGCAAGTACCTCGACGGTGACGGGAGCCGGGGTCCGGCTCGCCGCGGCCGGACCCGTTCGAGCCGTTCGTCGACTACGTCACCGCCCGCCTGGTCGAGGACCCGCATCTATGGGCCCGCACCCTCTACGACGAGCTCGAGGATCTCGGGTTCGCGCTGTCGTATCAAAGCCTGACCCGCAACATCCGAGCCCGCAATCTGCGCCCGGTGTGTGAGGCGTGCCGCTCGGTCACCCAGCGTCCGAACGCGGTGATCCCGCACGAGCCCGGTGATGAAACCCAATGGGATTGGCTGGATTTGCCCGATCCGCCCGAGTTCTGGGGGTGGGGCAAGACCGCGCACCTGCTGGTGGGCTCGCTGGCTCATTCGGCCAAATGGCGAGGGTCGTTGTCGCCCTCGCAGGACCAACCGCATCTGGTCTCCGGCCTTGACCGCGTGACCCGCGGCTGGCACAAGGACCGACCCCGGCAGCGGCCGGGTGACCGCCTCGTTCGCCGGGGTGGCCAAGCACTACGGGTTTCGGTGGCGATCTGCCCGCCGCGGCGCGGCAACCGCAAAGGTGTGGTGGAAAAGGCCAACCACACTGCCGCGCAACGCTGGTGGCGCACTCTGGCCGACGACATGACCGTCGAGGCGGCCCAAGCCAGCCTGGACCGCTTCGCCCAAGTGCGTGGCGATACCCGGCTACGGGCCACCGCCGACGGCCGGTCCTCGGTCGCCGCGGTGGCCAAGACCGAACCGCTGGCTCCGGTGCCGGCGGTGCCGTATCCGATGATCGTTTCCGAGACCCGCACCGCGTCGCGCCAAGCGTTGGTGTCCTACCGCGGCAACCGCTACTCGGTGCCCCCGGAACTGGCCGCCGCCCAGGTGGTGGTGTCACATCCAGTCGGCGGCGAGTTCTGCGATATCGCCACCGCCAGCGGGATCGTGATCGCCCGGCATCGGATGGCCGCTGACGGGCTCGGAGTGATGGTGCGTGACAGCGGCCATGTCATCGCGTTGGACAGCGCCGCGATGGCCACCTCCATGACCGGGCGCCCGCACCGCCGCAAGGAACGCATCCCACCCGGGCCGGCAGCTAAAGCCGCTGCCGCGCAACTGCTTCAGCAGCACGACACCGCTAAAGGTATTGACCAATCCCGCACTCCGTCCACCGATTCCACCGTGATCGATCTGTCCGCCTACGAGCGGGCCGCCCAGAAAAGGACCATTCAGTGACCCCTACCGGCCGCACCCCGAAGACCACCACCACGACCATCGCCGAGGAATCGCCCTCAGCAGCGGCGAGCCGCTACCAGCAGCTGCGCTCGCACCTGGCCGAACTCAAACTGGCTGCCGCCGCCGAAGCCCTCCCCGCGGTCTTGGACCAGGCCAGCGCCGAAGGGCTCTCGCTCACCGCCGCCCTGGAAGGCTGCTGGCCGTCGAAGTGGAAGCCTCCACCGCCCGCCGGCTCGCCGGGAGACTGCGGTTCGCCTGCCTGCCCACCCCGGCCACCCTCGACGACTTCAACGTCGATGCCGCCGCCGGGATCGACCGCAACCTCATCGACGAGCTGGGCACCTGCCGCTACCTCGAATCGGCGACCAACATCCTGCTCATCGGCCCACCAGGCACCGGCAAAACCCACTTATCCGTGGGATTGGCCAGGGCCGCCGCCTATGCCGGCTACCGCACCTACTTCACCACCGCCGCGGATCTCGCGGCCCGCTGCCATCGCGCCGCGATCGAAGGCCGCTGGGCTACCACTATGCGTTTCTACGCCGGGCCGACGCTGCTCGTAATCGACGAACTCGGCTATCTACCATTACCGGCAGAGGCGGCCTCGGCACTGTTTCAGGTTGTCTCCCAACGCTATCTGAAAACCAGCATCGTCATCACCACCAACCGTGGAGTGGGCGCCTGGGGCGAAATCCTCGGAGACACCACCGTCGCAGCCGCCATGCTCGACCGCTTACTGCACCGCTCGATAGTCATCAACCTCGACGGCGAGTCCTACCGCCTGCGTGACCACCAAGCCGCCGCCGAAACCCTGCGCCGAACCACCACCGGCAACCGCCAACAACTACACTGATCGCTGCTCACAGGTGAGGAATTTCGGCGAGCACACCTGAGGACTTCCGATGAGCGCGATCATCACGACGTCGGCCGGCATCGATAAGACGCGCCGGGAGCGGTGTGACTTCGGATCGCCGGTCATCGTGCCTTCGCCCTGGACGACGACGCGGCCCTGAGCGATGGCCACGGTGCCGGCGTCGAGGTCGACGTCGGTCCACCGCAACCCAAGCACCTCAGAACGGCGCAGCCCGGCCAAGGTGAGCAGCCAGCAGGCGTGCAGCCGGTCGGCTCGGGAATGCTCGCGGAACGTGGCTGCCTCCGCGGGTGTCCAGGTCGACATCTCGCGGTGCTCGATCTTCGGCCGGTCGACCAGACGGGCGACGTTGCGCACGACCAAGCCGCGCTTGGCGGCGTCGTCGAGTGCCGACGACAGAACGACCAGCATCGTGACGACGGTTCGCGCGCTGACGCCGCCGGCCACCTTAGGTCGTGGCGGGTCGGCAGGCTGCGCGGCCACATAGAGTCCGCGCCGAGGGCGCCGGACCTCGCCGGAGGCCACCAGTCGCGCCACTGCTTTCTCTCCAGCGTTGCCGAACTCCGCGTACATCTCGCTGTAGCTGGCACCTCCAGGACTCGCCCGCAGCCAGGTCAACACCTCGGCCGAGCGCTTACCCCGCTTGTCGCGCTGGGCGACGGGCTCACCTCTCAGGCGCAGCGTTACCAGATCGTGCAGCAGACCCGTCGACGTGGCGCGTTTCAAGGTGCTGCAGTGCAACGCCGCCTAGATGTTCGATCACCGGCTTGAGTGCGTGGCGGTACCCGGTCAGCGTCACAGGCCGGATCTTGCGGCGGCTGTCGAGCCAGTCAGTCAGGAACTCGGCCACCGTGACCTTGTGCCGACGTACGTATGTCCCCGAGGCGACCTCGGTGGTGATGCGCCGGTACTCGCGTTGCGCCTCGGCTTTGGTGCGGTAGGTGAAACGCTGCCGATCTCGGCTGCCATCGGGACGGGTGCCGGTGTCGACCACAAACCCGTAGCTGGCTGTCCCGTTCTTGGCGGTGTGCTTGGTGATCGGCTCAGCCCGTCGTGTGCGCTTCGCTTGCAGATCGGCGGTCATCGGTCGTTCTCCTGGTGGCGGCGGGCGGTGAGTTCGTCTCGTTGCTTGGGCGACGGTCGCCGAGGGATCTCGATCCCGTCGAGCAGGCCCTCGTCACGGGCCTTGCAGATCATGCGGTCAAGCGTGGCTGTTGACACGCGAAGCTGTGCGGCGACGGTAGGCCGCACCGGCAAGCCGTCCATGATCGCGTTCTCGATCAGGTCGGGCAGCCTGACCAGTCGATCATCCGCGTTCTCAGGCTGTGCGAGCGTGTCGCGTTGATCGTCGGGCATCGCGAAGGCTCCACCGCCGCGCGGACAGCTTCGCCCACGATGACACTCGCTATCGCCGCGCAATGGTGGCCGCTGCAGGACCTGCCGCCGCGGCCATCTTCCACCACAGCGATCGAGTAACGCTGCGCCAGTGCAAGCGACCGCGAGGTGCTGCGCCTGGCGTCACTGCACAGCTACTCGACGTCAGACGAACAGCTCTCGTCGGCGCTGCCCGTCGTGCGACGTTGTTGGGGCAGCATCGGCACGCTGGCCGCGAAGATGATGCGCGGCCAGGAGATCGGCCACGACGATGTCCTCGCGGCCCTCGGCGTCACCGATGGCGGTGGTCCGGGCAGCTTCCAGCTCTCGCTGATCGCCAGCGGCGCCGTATCACCCCACCCCTGACCCGCGGCGCGGCAGGGAAGGTCAAACGGTCACAGCGACAGGACTTTTCGCGGACTACGTCGGAGCATCGGACTCCGTGCGGATTCCAGTGGCGGCAATCAACCGCTTTGCCTGTTCTACTGCTTCCGCTGACTTGTGGGCGTTGTGCTCAAACGCGACTGGTAGGAATCCCGACCCCTTCGACACACTAACGGTCGTGAGAAAGTTCTCGAGCACGCCGACGCGCACTGTAACTATCCCGAGCGCGTCGAGCTTTGCGAGCAGGCTTGTCGCCGAATCCTTCGCGTCCTTAAACGCCCGATCGCCTGACTCTTTCAGCCGTGCCCACGTTGAGTCTGGCAATTTTGCTGCCGCTTTGATCCTTTTCGCCAGTTCTTCTGAAAGATCGCCCGCCGCAGACTCGCTGAATATCTCGTCGATTGACTGCTTAACTTCGGCCACAGTCGGCGGCTTCGGAGCTGCACGAAACTGGTTCGTCGCCTTCTTGTAGAGCTCCTCAAAATCATCCCAGTTGCCGCCGTGCGCCTCTACCACCCTTTTCAGGACCTTGTTGCTGTCGAGAATGTCGAGATCGGGGCATGTCACAACCCGTATGCCGAGTTTGCGTAACCGGTCCACGATGCCGGCCATGTTCGTCTTCCCGTTGCTACCGAGGAACATCACATTGTGGGCAGGAGGTTGGGGCGTTAGGGCCTCGAGGTAAGCGTCGATCGCGGCGGCGTAGAAGTGAGAATCGCGGTCATTCTCGGTAACAATTACAGCAGAATGGAACAGGCCATCTAGAGCGTTGCCATATCTCAAAGTGACGTCGTTCCAGAGCGATTCGATGTCTTCCTCGCTCAACAACGTCGCGGCAGCTGAATCTCCGGTCCGCGTGAGATGAACTATCGTCACGCGGGCTTTGCTCTCCACCAGACCCTGCAATAGGTTTTTGTCGTGCGTCGCAAGGATGGTCTGTGATCGGTTCTCGGCTGCAATCCTGCCGATCTCTCTACCCATGACTCGCGCCTGCGGCGGATGCAAGAACGCCTCCGGCTCGTCCACGAGTGCGACAGGGTGTGTGTTGATTTCCAACGGAATCAAAAGTCCAAGCGCCGACTTCATGCCGTCGCCCTGGCTGTCGAGGGTCGGCAGACCACTCACTGCTATTGCATACTCCCGAGTAATTTCGTCGACTTTCGGGGCCTCTAATCCCGGATCGCCAAGGCGATAGCCGACATTAGCGCTTATGGAGTCAAAGTGAAGGCTGACTCCGAACAACCTGCGTGCGAGCTCGGTGATCCTGTCGCGCTTGGAATGATCAGTAAACAAAATCTGATTCGGGTGTGTCGGCTCGTCATCGAGCGAACCGAGGCGGCCGGCGTGGTGTACCGCGTTCATTCGCTGGTCGAGGTTCAGCTGATTGACGAACCAGCCGGTCAGGTTGCCCGCGCCGGGCCCCTGCGTCGGCATGTTCCGCGCTGTCGTGATGCGCTCAGCGAGCCCATTCTTGACGACATTCTCGAAAGTCGGGAACTCCCTAATTCTCGCATTCTCGCGAAGCCACGCTTCCAGATCCTCCGGGCTTCCACTCCATGGAGACTTAATTTCGGTGAGGATTCGCGGTGATCCCGCCTGTTGTGTTGCGCCGGAGATGAACGCTTGCCAAAGCTGCGACAGGAGAGTCGACTTGCCAGCGTTGTTCGCCCCGACGATCGCGATCACGCCGCCCGCGCCAGGAGTGGGCAGCATTTCTCCGTCACCGATGCGGAGACCTCGCAGCGAGAACTCAAACCCCGTTGAAGTGACCTCCGCCGTCACCGCGCAGCTCCTCGCAGGCAGAATGTCGGATTGGGCACGCGAACGATTGAGAGCGTGCTCGCGGTGCCTGACTGGTCGTCGTCCCGGTGCATCTTCGCAAAGTACCTTGAGCGGCGGTTTCCGTCTCACGCCGAGCTGCCGCGCAATCAACACACGCCACCTGCCCATGGCAAACACGTTCGACAAAACCCCCGGCTTGCCGGGAACTTGCCAAGACGCGCGTCAACAACCGGTCACGCAAATGTGCAGGTTGGACATTCTGCATCGTCTGAACTGCACGGATCTGCACAGTGGTGCACAGCCCGATACGCACAGAACACGTGTTCGGGCATTTACACACCAGCGGTCGGCGGTTCGATACCGTCCGCGCCCACCATCGAAAATCAGTTGCCGCAGCGGAATCCGCGCGGCAAGGTGACCGCCATGCAGGTGGCGCCCAACCGCTCGGAGACCCTGCTGGTGTCGGCCGCTGCCGGGGTGACGGTGCTGCTGTGGTCCTCGTCGTTCGTGGTGATCCGCGCCGTCGGCGAGGTGCTGTCCCCGGGGCCGCTGGCGTTCCTCCGGATGCTGGTGGGTGCGACGGTGCTGGTCGCCGTCGCGGCGTGGTACCGCAGACCGGTGCCGCGCGGGCGCACCCTGGGCCTGGTGGTCGGCTACGGGGTGCTGTGGTTCGCCCTGTACACGGTGCTGCTGAACTGGGCCGAACAGCACCTCGATGCCGGAACCGCGGCGCTGCTGGTGAATTTCGCGCCGATCATCGTCGCGGTGTTCGCCGGCCTGTTCCTCGGGGAGGGTTTTCCCCGCACCCGTGTCGTCGGCATCGTCATCGCGTTCACCGGGGTGGTGCTGATCGCCGTCGGCGGGTCCGGCGGACCGGGCAACGACCGGTTGGGCGTGGCCCTCGGCCTGGTCACGGCGGTGCTGTACGCGGCGAGCGTGCTGATGCAGAAGGTCGCGCTGCGCTCGGTGGACGCGGTGACGGCCACCTGGGTGGGCTGTGTGGCGGGCCTGGTCGCGACCACCCCGTTCGCACCGGCAGCGTTCGGCGAGCTTGCCACCGCGCCCGCGGGCGCGGTGGCCGGGGTGGTGTTCCTCGGCGTCGGGCCGACCGCCATAGCGTTCCTCACGTGGGCGTACGCGCTGTCGCGCACCGATGCCGGGGCCATGGCCGCGACCACGCTCGCGGTGCCCGCCGTGGCCATCGGCATGTCCTGGCTCGCTCTGGGCGAACTGCCGACGGTGCTGGGCTTCGTCGGTGGTGGGCTGGCGCTTCTCGGGGTGACCATCACCCGGCGCCGAACCGGACGACGGGCCTGACCGTTTCTCCTAGGATCGATGAAGCCAGGCACCGTCGACGGAAGCGAGAGCATGATGTCCGACAGCGCGTTTCAGATGGCAGCGATCGGCCTGTACTTCGCCGCGATGATCGCCATCGGCTTCTACGCCTTCCGCCGGACCAGTGACCTCGACGATTACATGCTCGGCGGCCGCAGGCTGTCCCCGGGCGTCGCCGCGTTGTCGGCCGGGGCGTCGGACATGTCCGGCTGGCTGCTCCTCGGGGTCCCCGGCGCCATCTACGCATCCGGGCTCATCGAGTCGTGGATCGTGATCGGCCTGGTCGTCGGCGCGTGGCTGAACTGGAAGTTCGTCGCGCCCCGGCTGCGGGCCTACACCGAGATCGCCAACAACTCGATCACCGTACCGAGCTTCTTCGAGAACCGGTTACGCGACAAGTCGCACGTTCTGCGCATCGCGGCCGGCGCCATCATCCTGGTCTTCTTCACGTTCTACGTGTCGTCCGGCATGGTGGCAGGCGGGGTGTTCTTCGAGTCGTCGTTCGGCTCGTCGTATCTGGTCGGCATGCTGCTGGTCGCCGGGGTGACGCTGTGCTACACGCTGTTCGGCGGTTTCCTCGGGGCGTCGCTGACCGACGTCGCACAGGGGCTGCTGATGCTCGCGGCCCTCATCGTCATCCCCGTCGCCGCGATCATCGCGACCGGCGGGCCGGGTGAGGTGGTCAACCTGGTGCAGGCCGCCGACGCCGCGCACAACGCGGCCGACCCCGGTGACGAAATCCACCGCACCTCACTGTTCTTCGGCGGTAGCTTCCTCGCCATCGTGTCCGCGGCCGCGTGGGGGCTCGGCTACTTCGGCCAGCCGCACATCATCGTCCGGTTCATGGCCATGCGTTCGTCGGCCGACGCCAAGGCCGGTCGCCGCATCGGTATCAGCTGGATGATCCTCACGTCCCTCGGCGCGATCATCACCGGTTTCGCCGGCCTGGCGTACTTCTTCCGCGAAGGCGTCACCCTCGACAACCCCGAGACGGTGTTCCTGCAGTTGGCGCAGGTGATGTTCCATCCCTTCGTCGCCGGCGTGGTGCTCGCCGCCGTGTTGGCGGCGATCATGTCCACGATCTCGTCTCAGCTCATCGTGTGTTCCTCGGCGCTGGTCGAAGACATCTACCGGGCCTTCGGCAAGGAGGCGAGCTCGGCGAGACTGGTGCTGTTCGGCCGCCTCGGCGTGTTGACGGTCGCGGTGGTCGCGGTCCTGTTGGCGCTCAACCCCGATGGGACGATCCTCGACCTCGTCGGCTTCGCCTGGGCGGGGTTCGGTGCCGCGTTCGGGCCGCTGATCCTGCTGTCGCTGTTCTGGCGCAAGCTGACCTCGGCGGGCGCCATCGCCGGGATGATCGCCGGCGCCGTGGTGGTCGGAATCTGGGGTCAGACCGACGCATTGTCGAGTGCGATGTACGAGATCGTCCCCGGCTTCCTCGCGTGCCTGGTGGTCGCGGTGGTCGTCTCGCTGGTGACGGCCCGCGAGGACGACGACATCCAGACCGAGTTCACCGAGATGGCCGAGGCCTCATCCAGGACGGCGGCCGAAACGGCCTAACCGGACGTCTCCACCAGGACGGCCACCTCGTTGCGCCGCCGGAACGGCAGCGTCCACGGCGGGTCGTAGAACCACGCCACCGGATCGCCCTGCGGCTGGAAAGCGCTGTCGCCCAGTGCGTCGAGGAGATCCCGGCTCTTCTGTGCGACGGCCTGCGGGCTGCGGTCCCCGGTGAAGCGCAGCACCGCGTACGTCTCACCCGGCACCTCGACCAGCTCCACGCGCTCGTCGTCGGGTTCGGGAAGCAGGTCCATCGACCACTTCGACGGCATGAAGAACCGGATGACGGACTCGCCGCCCGCCCCGCGCGACTGCGCCACCGGTGCGGTCATCGCGATCTTCTCGTTCTGCTGGGCGACCGGAGCGGTCATCGCGAGCTTGGTCTGGCGGTGGTTGCCGCCGAAGATGTAGTTCGCCAGCCGGCGGAAACCGTCGTTGCGTGCCGACTCCTCGGACCCGGTCACCGTGGTCTGCGCGGCGATCCGCGGTCCGTAGCGCCGGATCTCGACGGCGGACCCGAGGGTGCCCTCGTGCACGTACATCGGTTCCTCGGTGCCTGCACGGATGCCCACGAGCGCGCCGACGCCCTCGGCGACCTGTTTTGCGGTGTCGATGATCTTGGCCAACATGGCGACGGGGTACCCAGTTTTCAGCAGCAGCCCTTGGCTGCGCCCTGTCCCAGGTGGGCGTGCTCGGCCACATCGGCACCGCCGGCGGCCGTGAGGAACTCGTCGAGGTCGATCCGCCGTCCGCCCAGCCAGGTGCCCTCGACGCGGACCCGATCGATCAACTCCGAGGGGTCGACGGTCCACGGGTCGGCGGACAGCTCCACGAAGTCGGCCAGCTTGCCCACCTCGATCGAGCCGACCAGGTGCTCGCGGCGCAGCGTGCGGGCCGCGTCGATGGTCTGCGCCCGCCACGCCTGATCGAGCGTGATGGCCTGGTCCGGCCGGTGCACCCCACCGGAGCGGGTGCGCCGGGTGACCGTGGTCGCGATGTTGACCACCGGCGTCGGCGGCGACACCGACCCGTCGTTGTGCAGCGATACGCATGCCCCGGACGCGACCGCGTCGCCGAACGCGGCCCACCGCGCTCCGTGCTCATGGTCGAACATCGCGCCGTCGAGCAGATCGCCCCAGTAGTAGTACTGGAACGGCGACAGCGACACGTGCACACCCAGGCGGGCGGCCCGGTCGAAATGGTCCCGGGTGCCCGCCCCGCAGTGCTCCAGGCGCCACCTGTGGTCGGTGCCGAGCAGGTGGTGTCGGGTCAGCGCGGCCTCGTACGCGTCGAGCGCGAGATCCAGCGCCAGATCGCCGTTGGCGTGGAACGCCATCTGCCAGCCGGCCGGTGCGGCCCGGTCCAGGATCGCGTCCAGTTGCTCGCGGCTGTAGTTCATCGAGTCGACGCCGCCGGCGGTCGCCGGGTCGATCCCTGCGGTCCTGGTGGCCTCGGTGTCCAGATACGGGAACGAGATCGCGATGTTGCCGACCCACGGCGAACCGTCGGTCCACAACTTCACCCCGGCCTTCGTCAGCCACTCCTCGCCTGCCGCGAAAGTCGTGGGCTCGGAATAGGTGTCGCTGGTCGACACCTCCCACATGCTGATCCGCAGCGGACACGACGGGGCCGCCGCGAGCGCCTCATAGCCTGCCGCGAACTTCGGGTCGAAGGTCATGTCCGACGTCGAGGTGTAGCCGCCGCGCGCCATCAGCGCGAAGTACAGCGCCCCGGCCACCAACGGGTTGCCGAGCTCGGCCATGATCGGGCCCGTCACCTCGGTGAGCACCGGTAGTTCGAAACCCTGCCCGTTGAGCGTGTTGTCGGGGTTGCGGCCGAAATGCGATGCGACGGGGTCGGCCGGCGGGTTGGTGTCCCAGCCGTAGCGGCGGATCAGCGCCGAGTTGAAGTACACCCCGTGGCCGGAGTTGTCGGTGACCAGCGCGACCCGATCACCGAAGATCGCGTCGAGTTCGGCGGCGTCGGGTTTCGGGTGACCGTGCAGGAGCGCGTCGAACCCGGCGAACAGCAACGGCGTGTCCGGGTCACTGGTCGCCAGTGTCTCGGCGAACACGGCGAGCACATCGGCCCACGTCGGGCAGTCCCACGGCGCGATCGAGCGCGCCGGTGCCTGCGTGGCGACGCCGCTGATCAGTGGATGGCTGTGTGGTTCAACGAAACCCGGGGCCAGCGCGGCGGCCCCGGTGTCGACGATCTCGGCATCCGGAAGTGCCGCCCGGCATTCGTCGACACTGCCGACCGCGACGATCCTGCCGCCCGAGACCGCCACCGCGCCGGCCCGCGTCCATGGTGACGACCGTCTTTGCTGTCAGGATCACGTCTGCCATCCGCACAGTGTGTCACCCGCACCTCGTCGTATCCGGCCGAACGTGCTGTGAGACGCTGCCGGCATGTTCGCTCGCGGATTGGGCATCGCCGCCGGTATCGCCGCCGACACCGTGTTCGGGGATCCGCGCCGCGGTCATCCGGTGGCGCTGTTCGGTAGTGCGGCAGCGGCTTTGGAGCGCCGCGACTACGCCGACACGCGGGGCGCGGGTCTGCGCCACACCGCCGCACTGCTGGTTGCGGTCGGCGCGGCGGGCGCCGTCGCGCAGCGGGCGGGTCGGCGCGGCGGCGCGGTGGGTGAGGCCGCGGTGGTCGCGGCGGCGACGTTCGTCGCGGCCGGCGGGACCACGCTGTGCCGCACCGGGGAGCAGATGGCCGCGTTGCTGCGGGCCGGCGACGTCGACGGCGCGCGCCGGTTGTTGCCGTCGTTGTGCGGGCGGGATCCGTCGGTGCTCGACGCATCCGGTCTGACGCGCGCGGCGCTGGAGTCGATCGCCGAGAACACCTCTGATGCGCAGGTCGGGCCGCTGGTGTGGGCCGCGGTCGGCGGGACGCCGGGAGTGCTGGTGTACCGCGGCGCCAACACGCTCGATGCGATGATCGGCAGCAAGTCTGCCCGCTACGCCCGGTTCGGTTGGGCCGCAGCCCGCTTCGACGATCTGCTGAACCTGGTCCCGGCCCGGCTGACCGGGCTGCTGGTGGTCGCCTGCGCGCCGATCGTCGGCGGGTCGCCCGCCGGGGCGTGGCGGGCGTGGCGACGGGACGCGGCCGCCCATCCCAGCCCGAACGCGGGGGTCGCGGAGGCCTCGTTCGCCGGGGCGCTCGGAGTGCGCCTGGGTGGACCCACCCGGTACGCCCACGAGCTGGAGATCCGGCCCACCCTGGGCGACGGGCGGGTGCCCGACGTCGACGACCTCGCCCGCGCGGTCCGGTTGTCGCGGGCGGTGCAGCTCGCCGCGGCCGCGCTCGCGGTCAGCTGCGCTTGCCGTACCGGTCGGCGAGTTTCTGCTCGGTGGTGAGCGGCGCCGGTGCGTCGCCGGCGTTCTCGCCGGATTCCGTGGCGGCGTTCTCGCCGGAGTTCTTGGAGGAGGCCTCGGCCAGCGCCTTCTCGCGTCGGCGCACCTTGATCTCGGACCACACGAAGTAGCCGACCCCGATCGGAGCGATGATCCCGAACGCGATCCACTGGATTCCGTAGGACAGGAACGGCCCGGGGTCGAGGTGCGGCAGCGGGATCGTGCCCAACCCACCGGGCTGGCCGTCGACCAGTTGCAGGTAGGAACCGGCCAGCGGGACGCCGGTCAGCGCCGAGATCTGCTCGATGTTGATGGAGTAGACCTGCCGGATGCCGTCGGCCTCGAAGGGCTCCTTGCCGCGCGCCAGCCCCTCGGAGTCGCGCAGCCGCGCGGTGATCGTCACCGTCCCGCTCGGCGGCGCGTCGATCGGCGGTACCCCGGAGCCCTCGACGGGGCGCACGTAGCCGCGGTCCACCAGCACCGTCGGGCCGCCGTCGACGGCGAACGGCACCAGCACCTCGAAGGCGGGATCGCCCTCGACCGAGCGCAGCCGGGCCAGCACCTGCGCCTCGGGCAGGTAGCGGCCGGTCGCCGTCACCCGCTGCCACTGCTCGTCCGGTGCGGCCGAATCCTGGTGCGGCAGCACCGACGTGACCGGCATCGGATCGGCGTCCAGCGAGCGGGAGATCTGGGCGTTCTCCCGGCTGGTCTTGGTGTTCTTGCCGAGCTGCCACGGCGCGAGCACCGTGAAACACAGGTAGGCGAACGCCAGCACCACGACGAACAGTGCGAGCCACTGCGGCCGCAACAGGAACGCCCACCGACGCATGTCAGCCGGCCTGTTCCCGGCCGGCCAGCTGCTCGTCGACCCAGCGGTGCAGGCCGGGCAACGCGGCGTCGATGACCGTGTAGGTGGTCTCGAAGTCGTCCTGGGTCCCGTAGTAGGGATCCTCCACGTCCTGGACGTGGGCGCCGGAGCGCGGGTCGAAGGCGCGCAGCATCCGCAGCCGGTCGGCGGGCACGCCCAGGTGCTGGAGCATGCGCAGGTGGTTGCGGCCCAGCGCGACCAGCAGGTCGGCGGCGAGGTGATCGTCGGTCAGCTGTGCGGCGCGGTGTGCGGTCGGGTAGCCGTGGGCCCGCAGGGTGTGCGTCGCGCGGCGGTCGGCGGGTTCGCCCTCGTGCCAGTGTCCGGTGCCGGCGCTGGTGACCCGCACGATGCCGGCCAGGCCGCGCTCGTCGATCTGGTGGGCGAACATCTTCTCCGCCATCGGGCTGCGGCAGATGTTGCCGGAACAGACGAAGCTGACGTGCAGCAGGTCAGACACCGAGCACCTCGCGCAGTTCGGCGACCGCGGCGACGTGGGCGATTGCGCCGCCGTCCCCGTCGGCGAAGTCGTGCCGTCCGTATCCCCAGCCCACCACGATGGTGCCGATACCGTGCACCGCGGCGCCCTCGACGTCGTGCGAGCGGTCACCGATCATCACCACGTTGTCCGGGACCGGAGCCAACTGGCCGAGCGCGTGGGCGACCACGTCGGACTTCGCCGACCGGGTGCCGTCGGTGCTGGCCCCGGAGATGACCTCGAAGAAACCGTCCAGGCCGAAATGCGCCAGGATCCGCCGTGCGGTCGGCTCGGCCTTCGACGTCGCCACCGCGAGCCGCACGCCCGCGTCCCGCAGATCGGCCAGCAACTCGGGGATGCCGTCGAACGGCCGGTTCATCGACCAGCCGCGGGTGGTGTAGTCGGCGCGGTAGGCCGCCATCGCATCGGCGGCGACGTCGCCCAGACCCATCCGCTGGAACGTCACGTGCATCGGCGGACCGACGATCCGGCCTGCCAGGTCACCGTCGGGAACGGGTGCGCCGACGGTCTGCAGTGCGTGCCGGAAGCTGGTCACGATGCCCTCGGCGGAGTCGGTCAGGGTGCCGTCGAGATCGAAGAGGACCAGATCGCCGCGTCCGACGGGGGCGACGCGGCGAGTGCCGTCCAGCATGTCTGTCACCCGACCATTGTCCCGCAGCCGGGTGGCTGCCCCGGCCGCAGGCCCGAGCGCACTACTGTCGTGCTGTGGCAAGTGTCCGTCTGGTCGACCTCATCGACGTACTCGAAGCTGCATATCCTCCCGCGCTGGCGCAGAGCTGGGACTCCGTCGGCCTGGTCTGCGGGGATCCGTCCGAACCCGTCGAATCGGTGACCGTGGCGGTGGACGCGACCGCCGAGGTGGTCGCACAGGTTCCCGAGCGCGGCCTGCTGCTCGCGCACCATCCGCTGCTTCTGCGCGGTGTCGACACCGTGTCGGCGGGCACCGCCAAAGGGGCGTTGATCCACTCGCTGATCCGGTCCGGACGGTCGTTGTTCACTGCGCACACCAACGCCGACAGTGCCTCGCCGGGGGTGTCGGACGCGCTGGCCGACGCGCTCGGACTCCAGGTCTGCGAGGTCCTCTCGCCGGTTGCCGCCGGCCCGCCGCTGGACAAGTGGGTGGTGTACGTGCCCGCCGAGGACGCCGAGGCGGTGCGGTCGGCGATGTTCGCCGCGGGCGCCGGAGACATCGGCGACTACTCGCAGTGCAGCTGGAGTGTGCCCGGCACGGGGCAGTTCCTGCCCGGCGAGGGCGCCTCACCGGCGATCGGCGCCGTCGGCACGGTCGAGCACGTCGCCGAGGACCGGGTGGAGATGGTGGCGCCGGTCTCGTGCCGCGCCGCGGTGGCCGCCGGGCTGCGCTCGGCCCATCCGTACGAGGAACCGGCGTTCGATCTGATCGCGCTGCAGTCGCCACCCGGTGACGTCGGGCTCGGTCGCATCGCGACATTGCCGGAACCGGAACCGCTCGCGGCGTTCGTGTCCCGGGTGCGCGCCGCGCTGCCCGCGACGTCCTGGGGGGTCCGCGCGGCCGGTGACCCGGAGATGCCGGTGTCGCGGGTCGCGGTGTGCGGCGGCGCGGGCGATTCGCTGCTCGCCGAGGTCAGCGCGTCCGGCGTGCAGGCCTACGTGACCGCCGACCTGCGCCATCACCCCGCCGACGAGCACCGGCGGGTCTCGGACGTCGCGCTCGTCGACGTCGCGCACTGGGCCAGTGAGTTCCCGTGGTGCAATCAAGCCGCGGCGTTGTTGCGCGAGCACTTCGGGCCGTCGCTGCCGGTCACCGTGTCCGATGTGCGCACCGATCCATGGAATGTCGAGGGATGCTGACGTGAAAGCCGATGTGGCTCAACAGAAACTGCTGCTGGAGCTGGCCGAGGTCGATGCCGAGATCACCCGGGCCGAGCACCGTACGAAGAATCTGCCCGAGCAGAAGGCCGTCGACGAGGCGCAGGCCGCGCATCGCGAGGTCGGCGACCGACTCGCCGCGATCCGGCTGGCGCTCGACGACATCGACGCCCAGGTCGCCAAACTCGAGACCGAGATCGACGGGGTGCGACAGCGCGAGGACCGCGACCGCGCGCTGCTCGAGGGCGGCACCGTCGACGCCAAACAGCTCACCGACCTGCAGCACGAGCTGGAGACGCTGCAGCGCAGGCAGGCCAGCCTGGAGGACTCGCAGCTCGAACTGATGGAGAAGCGCGAGGAGCTCGCCGCACAGGAGGCCGAACAGGTCGCGGCGAGCGAGCAGTCGCAGACCGCGCTGACCGATGCGCAGCGGGCCGCCGACGACGCGAGGGCTGAGCTGTCCCAGACCAAGGAGCGCGCGCAGTCCCGGCGTGCGGAGGTGGTCGCGGCCCTCGACGGCGAGTTGGTGACGCTCTACGAACGGCAGCGGACCCGGTCCGGCGTCGGCGCGGCACCGCTGCAGGGCCGCCGGTGTGGGGCGTGCCGGATCGAGATCGACAGGGGGGAGTCGGCGCGGATCGCGGCGGCCGCCGAGGACGACATCGTGCGCTGCCCCGAATGCTCGGCGATCCTGTTGCGGTTCAAGGGCGCCAACGCGTGAAGGTGATCGTCGAAGCCGACGGCGGGGCGCGCGGTAACCCCGGCCAGGCCGGTTTCGGCGCCGTCGTGTGGAGCGCCGACCACGAATCGGTGCTCGCGGAGGGCAAGGCGGCGATCGGCACCGCGACCAACAACGTCGCCGAGTACCGGGGGCTGATCGCCGGGTTGGAGGCCGCCGCCGAGACGGGCGCCACCGACGTCGAGGTCCGGATGGACTCCAAGCTGGTGGTCGAGCAGATGTCGGGGCGCTGGCGGGTCAAGCATCCCGATCTGGCTGTGCTGCACCGTCAGGCTGGTGAACTGGCAGGCCGCTTCGACCGCGTCGACTACACCTGGATCCCGCGGGACGAGAACAGCTACGCCGACCGGCTCGCCAACGAGGCGATGGACGCCGGAACCGAGGTCGTCACGAACCCGGCCGGCTGGACCGGCGCCACGGGCGCGCCGACCCGGCTGCTGCTGTTGCGGCACGGGCAGACCGCACTGTCGGTGGAACGGCGCTATTCGGGCCGCGGCAACCCCGAACTGACGCCGCTGGGCGTCCAGCAGGCCGATGCGGCCGCCCGGTATCTCGGCGAGCGTGGCGGGATCGGCGCGGTGATCGCGTCGCCGCTGCAGCGGGCCTACGACACTGCGGCCGCCGCGGCGAAGGCGCTGGGTCTCGACGTCACCGTCGACGACGACCTGATCGAGACCGACTTCGGTGGGTGGGAGGGGCTGACGTTCGGGGAGGCCTCCGAACGCGACCCCGAGCTGCACCGCCGCTGGCTGCGGGACACCTCCGTGCCGCCGCCGGGTGGCGAGAGCTTCGACGCGGTCGCGACGCGGGTGCTCCGCGCGCAGCGCCGGATCGTCGACCAGCATGCGGGGCAGACCGTGCTGGTGGTCTCGCACGTGACCCCGATCAAGACCCTGCTGCGGCTGGCGCTGGATGCCGGCCCGGCCATCCTGTACCGCCTGCACCTGGATCTGGCGTCGCTGTCGATCGCGGAGTTCTACCCCGACGGTGCGGCGTCGGTGCGGCTGGTCAACCAGACCGCCTACCTCTGATCGGTGTGCAGGTGCACGCGTTCGCCGTGCAACCCGAACAGCGCGATGGCCTCGACGGGACCGTCGACCGCGCCGAACCAGTGTGGCGTCCACGTCGAGAACTCCACCGCCTCACCGGGTTTGATGGTGAAGTCGCGGTCACCCAGGATCAGCCGCAGCCGCCCGGACAGCACGTACATCCAGTCGTGACCCTCGTGCACCGGTAGCTCCGCCGGTGGGGTGCGCCGGCGCGCGCTGATCCGGATCTTGTGGGCGTGCAACCCGCCGGCCGGGCCGTGTCCGGTCAACGGCCAGAACGTGATCTGGTTGTGGGTGTGGGACCGGTTGCGGATCCGCGGGTCCTCGACCTCCGGGGTGCGCAACAGTTCATCGGTGGTGACCGACAGCGCCGCGGCCAGCCGGGGTAGATGGTCGAGCGCGAGACGGCGCTTGCCGGACTCCAGCCGGCTCAGCGTGGACACGTCGATGTTGGAGCGGGTCGCCACGTCCTCCAATGTCATTCCGCGCTGCAGACGCAGATCCCGCAGCCGTCGGCGCACCCGCGCGTCGACGCTGTCATCGGTGTCGTTTGCCTCCATGGCAAAACAGCTTGGCATTCACAGGAGGCGCGGGCAAGGTGGCGGTATGAGCGAGATCTGGGAGTGCGTGGTCGTCGGCGGTGGGGCGGCAGGACTGAGCGCGGCGCTGGTGCTGGGCCGGGCCCGTCGTCGCACCCTCGTCGTCGATGCGGGGCGGCAGAGCAACTTGGCCGCCCATGGAATCGGCGGTCTGCTCGGGTTCGACACTGTGCCACCCGCCGAGCTGTATGCGCGGGGCCGCCGGGAGCTGGCGCGCTATCCTTCGGTGCGCGTGCACGACGGCGAGGTGACGTTGGCCGCGCCGTCCGAGGACGGCTACACGGTCGAGTTGGCGGGTGGGGAGATGCTACGCACTCGGCGGATACTGCTCGCGATGGGGATGCGCTACGAGTACCCGCAGTTGCCGGGTATGGCTGAGCTGTGGGGGAATTCGGTGTTCCACTGCCCGTTCTGCCACGGCTGGGAAGTGCGGGACAGGCCGTTGGCGGTGCTGGCCGCGGGGGAGCGCGGCGTGCACATGGCCACGCTGCTGCGGCGGTGGAGCGACGATGTCGTGCTGCTGGCCTCCGATCTGACCGAGGATCAGCGGATGCGTCTCGCCGGCGCCGCGGTAGGTATCGACGAGCGCCCGGTGGCCGAATTGCGTTCGACCGAGCGGGAATTGAGCGCCGTGGTGTTCGAGGACGGGACCGACCTCCCGCGTGGTGGCCTGCTGGTCGAGACGACACTTCACCAAAGGTCTTCGCTGGCAACGGAGTTAGGTGCGGAGTTCGCCCCGCCGAACCCGGTGACGGCGGAGCCGATCGCGGTCGACGCGATGTACCGGACCACCGTGCCCGGCGTGTTCGCCGCCGGGGATGTCAGTGCCCAGATGCCACAGGTGGCTGCGGCGATCGCGGCCGGTTCGGGCGCGGCGGCATCGGTGGTGGCAAGTATCTCAGAGGAGGAGAAATGACCGACGTCAAACAACATTGGGAAGAGCGGTACGGCCAGCGTGACCGGATCTGGAGCGGTCACGTCAACCGGTGGCTCGCCGAGATCGTCGCGCCGCTGACGCCGGGCCGGGCGCTCGACCTCGGATGCGGGGAGGGCGGGGACTCGCTGTGGCTGGCCGAGCACGGCTGGGACGTGGTCGGCGTCGACATCTCCGAGACCGCACTGGGCCGCGCCGCCGAGGAGGCGGGCAAGCGCGGTCTCACCGAACGGGTGCGGTTCGTGCAGACGAATCTGTCGGAGTCGTTCCCCGAGGGCGTCTTCGACCTGGTGTCCGCGCAGTTCCTGCAGTCGATGGTGCACCTGGACCGTGAGC
Source organism: Mycolicibacterium parafortuitum (assembly GCF_010725485.1). Classification (NCBI taxonomy): domain Bacteria; kingdom Bacillati; phylum Actinomycetota; class Actinomycetes; order Mycobacteriales; family Mycobacteriaceae; genus Mycobacterium; species Mycolicibacterium parafortuitum. Next base: position 3,651,324 of record NZ_AP022598.1, read on the forward strand.
GGATCTTCGCCGCGGCGACGCGGGCTCTGGCCGTGGGTGGTGTGCTCATCGTCGTCGACCACGCCGCCGCGCCGCCGTGGGCTCCGCCCGAGGTCCACGAGCATCGGTTCTCGACGCTCGATGAGGTGCTGGAGTCGATCGACGTCGGCGGCGGCGCGTGGGAGCGGTTGCGGGCCGAAGTGGTCCAGCGCGACGCGGTCGGCCCCGACGGGCAGGCCGGGGTGCTGTCGGACAACCTGATCGTGCTGCGCCGAGTGGCGTGAGTTGTCGGTCCGGCGCGGTAGCGTCGGGGGCATGTTCGAAAGTTTGTTCGATATCGACTCGACGGCATCGCAGGCCGAGCTGCGCGCCGTCGTCGAGCACTGTGAGCGGCTGAAGTCGGCCGCTGCGGCGGCGCAGGCACGCGCGACCGCGTTATGGGCGGCCAAGCGCAGGCAGGCCGAGCTCGCCGCGGGTGTGCCGGCGGCGCGGCGGGGCAAGGGGTTGACCTCCGAGGTGGCATTGGCGCGTCGCGACGCCCCGGTGAAAGGCAATCAGCACCTGGGCTTCGCGAACGCGTTGGTGCACGAGATGCCGTACACGCTGGCAGCTTTGGAATGCGGCGCGCTGTCGGAGTGGCGCGCGACGCTGATCGTGCAGGAATCGGCGTGCCTGAGCGTGGCGCATCGGCGGCAACTGGATGAGGAGCTGTGCGCCGACCCGTCCCGGTTCGAGGGTTGGGGCAACAGGCGCGTCAGGGCCGAGGCGAAGAACATCGCCGCCCGGCTGGATGCGGCCGCCGTGGTGGACCGGTCCGAGAAAGCGGCTGCGCGGCCGCGGGTGAGTTGCCGGCCCGCCCCCAACGGGATGGTGTATTTCACCGTGCTGATGCCGCTCGCACAGGGCGTCGGGATGTACGCGGCGCTGAAGCGGCACGCGGACACGACATTCGACGAGAGGTCCCGCGACAGGGTGATGGCCGATACCGCTTTCGAGCGGATCACCGGCCGCGCCGCCGCCGCGCCGCTGCCGATCGAGCTGAACCTGGTGATGGCCGACACCACGCTGGCCGGCGACGACGACTCACCCGGCTGGCTCGACGGCTACGGACCGGTGCCCGCAGGGTTCTGCCGGGGTCTGACCGGTGACGCGGTCGCCGACGCCGAGCCCAAGGCGACGTTGCGTCGGCTGTACCGCCACCCGAGAAGCGGCCAGCTGGTCGCGATGGAATCCCGGGCGCGGATCTTCCCGAAAGGACTGGCGACGCTGCTGAACCGGCGCGACCAGACCTGCCGGACCCCGTACTGCGACGCGCCGATCCGCCATCACGACCACGCCACGCCCGACCGCGCCGGCGGAAAGACGAGTGCGGCCAATGGACTCGGCGCGTGCGAGGCGTGCAACTACGCCAAGGAGGCGCCGGGGTGGCGGGTCACCACCTGCGAACGCGACGGTGCGCACACCGCGCAGTACGTGACCCCGACCGGCGCCACGCACTACTCGATCGCACCTGCGCTGCCCGGCCCGCCGGTCTACCGCCGGCTGAGCCGGATGGAGGGCCGGTTCAGCGTCGACCTGATCACGTTCGACGCGGCCGCCTAACCGATCACCGGAACCTCGGCGAGCTGGGTGAGCCGGACGCTGTTGCCCGACGGGTCGCGGAAGCCGCAGTCGATGCCGTACGGCATGTCATGCGGTTCCTCGGTGAATTCGACCCCGCGCGCCTTGAGCTCGCGATAGCTGGCATGGCAATCCTCGGTGGTCAGGAAGATGGTGCCCGCGAAGCCTTTTGCGGTCAGGTCGAGCACCTGCTTCTTGGTGGGCTCGTCCATCACCGGTTCACCGGGCACCGCCATCAATACGATCGACACGTCGTCCTGGCCGGGCGGGCCGACGGTGAGCCAACGGAAGATGCCGTCCACGTCCGGCAGCGAGACATCCTGGCGCACTTCCATACCGACCTTCTCGGTCCAGAACTTCAGCGCGGTTTCCTGGTCGTGTACCCACAGGTGGGCACTGGCGATTTTGATCATGATCTGAAGCTACGGAGCGGACGGGGCGTCCGTCTTCTCCTGATGTGCTGTCTTGACCGCTTTCGGCCGGGTGTCGCGGCGCAGGATGCAGCTCGGGATGCGCGCGTGGATCGCCGCGGGCGGCATCGACGCCCGGTAGGCGGCGGGCGGCAGTCCGTAGGCCCGCGCGAAGGTGGTGGTGAACGAGCCGACACTCTGCAGGCCGACCATCACACAGATGTCGGCGACCGAACGGTCGGTGTGGCGCAGCAGGGCGGCGGCCCGCTCCAGGCGGCGCGTCTGCAGGTACGCCCGCGGCGACTCCCCGAACGTCCGGGTGAACATCCGGCTGAAGTGGGCCCGGGACAGACCCGCGGCGGCGGCGAGGTCGTCGACGGTGATCGGCTCGGCATAGCGTGCGTCGACCAGATCCTTGGCCCGCATCAGGTAGCGGGCGGGCGGCGCCTGCGTCACAGAGCCCAGTATTACCGGAAACGCCGTGTCAGCGATTACCTTGTTAGGGCGGATGAGCTGGCTGGGCGGCCGCGGCCCCCGATGGGGTCGAGGAAAGTCCGGACTTCACAGAGCAGGGTGATTGCTAACGGCAATCCGAGGTGACTCGCGGGAAAGTGCCACAGAAAACAGACCGCCGTCTCCGGGAGACCGGGGCGGTAAGGGTGAAAAGGTGCGGTAAGAGCGCACCAGCATCCCGGGTGACCGGGGTGGCTCGGTAAACCCCACCCGAAGCAAGGCCAAGAAGGCCGCAACCTGGTTGCGGCCGCGCAGGTGCCCGAGGGTTGCTCGCCCGAGCCTGCGGGTAGGCCGCTCGAGGTACCCGGCGACGGGCTACCCAGATGGATGGTCGCCGCCCCGCAGGCAGATGGCCGCGGGGAACAGAATCCGGCTTACAGGCCGGCTCATCCGCCCCTACCGGGACTTGGCGACCGCCTTGTGCAGCTTCTTCAGCGCGTCGTCGAGGCCGTCCTCGCACCGGCGGCCCAGCTCGTCCTCCCGCTGGTACAGCAGCCCGTAGGTGAACGTGTCCTCGCCCGCGGCATGCGCTGCCTCGGCCTGACGGCTCAGGTGCGCGCGGCTGACCACGCTGTCCTGGTGATCGCCGAGCAGCGTCTGCACGACTTTCGCGCGTTCGGCCACCCGGTTGTCGCCCGTCGCGGCGGCCGTGTATCGAAGAGCCTTGGCGCGCTTACGGATCCGGTGCAGCGACTCGTCATCCTCCACGCGGGCGGCCTTTTTGGCGGCCTTGCGCAGCCGCTTGTAGGCGGCCTCGATGCTCAGCTCGGCCGGCTTGCCGCCCTTTGCCGCCGCGGGCGGCTCGGACGCGACAAGTGATTCCAGCGCGTCGAGCAGACGGAAGTAGCGCGGCGAGCGCATCGCCGCGAGCGCACGCCGCCATCCGGTCTGATAGCGCTTCTTGGCCCCGTCGACAAGCCGTTCGCGCACCGGACCGCGCACGTTCGCCTCGGGCAGCTCGGCCAGTGCCGTGTCGTACCGCTGGGCCAGCACCTCGGCGTCACGGGCGACGCCGAGCACGGCCGCCAACTCCCGAAGCTCGTCGAGGATCCACTGGTTCCCGGCGGTGTCGAACGACTCCTCGCCCGACTGCAACAGGCTGCGGATCTTGCGAGTCGTCACCCGCATCTGGTGCACCGAATCCCACGCGTCGGCCCGCACCGCGCGGTCCCACTCGAGGAGTTCGGCGATATGCACCGCGACGGCACGCCGCAGCGGATCGCCGGTCGCCACGACCGTCTCCGGTGTGGTGCCGAGCACGCGGGCCAACTTCGACCCGTGGCCGGCCGGAACCGCCCCGGCGTCGAGCAGCCGGTTGGTCAGCCGGTCGAACACGCCGGGGTCGCCGCCGGGACCGAGCTCGAGCTCCCACTCCCGCCACGACTGCTCGTCCCCGCCGACGGCGCTCGCCGTGACCTGGTCGTCGCAGAACTCCGCCACCACCGCGCCGTCGGACCCGTGAAGCAACTCGACGACCCTGGTGGTGTCGATCCGCGCGACCGGCGCCAGCGGGCGATCCCGCACGATCGCCGCCACCACGTCGCGCAGGCTTTCGGGCACCGACGGTTCGGCGGTGTCGTCGTCGAGCGGGGCATGGATCTCGGTGCGGGAATCCGCGCCGGCCGGCAGCTTCAGGTGCCAGGCGGCGTCCGTCCCGCCGGTGCGCCGGCGCAGCGTGATCCTGTGACGCGCGAGATCACGATTCGGTGTGTCGAAGTACACAGCGGCCAGGGTCTGTGACGGGGGGCGTTCGACGCGCGCCACCGCCGACAGGCCCTCGAACGACGGCGCGACGGTGGCCTCGACCACGTCGAACTTGCGCTCTGTCTCCGTGTACCTGGAGGTTTTCGACGATTTGGCGGCCATGGTCACCCTTGTTTCAGACGTGCTCTCCGGAGCGGGACCAGAGGGCAACAGCGTCCCATACCCAATATTGGCATCCGGCGCGCCAACGCCGGATTACGCGTTTTCGGGGGTCGTCCTCTTAGGATGCTCTTATGAGTCCAGAGTTGCGGCTCGACGATTACCTCGACCGCGAAGGCAACATCGCCATACCGGCGGGTACGACGCTGACCTCATTCCTCGGCCGCAATGCTGTGGAATTCGGCGACACACCCGCTTACCGGTACCTGGATTTCGACCATGACCGCGTTGTAGAGCTGACATGGTCGCAGCTCAGGGCCCGGTTGGATGCCGTGGGCAACCGCCTGCGTCAGGTCACCCAACCCGGTGACCGGGTGGCGATCCTGACCCCGCAGGGTGTCGAGTACGTCGTCGGCTTTTTCGCTGCCATCGAGGCCGGCACCATCGCCGTCCCGCTGTTCGCCCCCGAGCTGCCAGGCCACGCAGAGCGCCTGCACGCCGTGCTCGCCGACGCCCAGCCGTCCGTCGTGCTGACCACGTCGTCGGCCGCCGAGGCGGTCCGGAGCTTCCTTCGCGTCCTGCCGCGCGACCGTCGTCCCCGGATGATCGCCGTCGACGCGGTGCCGGATGCCGTCGGCATCGGTTTCGAGCGTGCGCCGTTGCAGACCGACGACATCGCCTACCTGCAGTACACCTCGGGGTCCACCCGGACCCCGGCCGGTGTGGAGATCACGCACCGCTCGGCCTGCACCAACGTCGTGCAGATGGTGCTGTCGGTGGGTCTCGACCGTGACATCAACAGCGTCAGCTGGCTGCCGCTGTTCCACGACATGGGTCTGCTGATGATCATGTTCCCGGCCCTGGCGGGGGGTTACCTGACGCTGATGTCCCCGGTGGCGTTCGTCCGCCGGCCGTACCGGTGGATCAAGGAACTCGGCGCCTCGGATCGGCCGATGTTCGCCGCGGCGCCGAACTTCGCGTTCGCGTTGGCCGCCCAGCGCGGGCTGCCGCCTGCCGGTGAGTCGCTCGACCTGAGCAATGTGGCCGGCCTGATCAACGGGTCCGAACCGGTAAGCGTCGCCGCGGTGGAGGCGTTCAACGCGGCCTTCGCCCCCTACGGTCTCCAGCCGACGGTCATCAAGCCGTCCTACGGTATGGCCGAGGCCACGCTGTTCGTGTCGACCACCCCGCCGGAGGCACAGCTCAAGGCGGTCCATGTGGACCGCAAGCAGCTCACCGCCGGGCGTGCGGTCACCGTGGACGCCGATCACCCCGATGCCACGGTGCAGGTGTCCTGCGGCGTCGTGGCCCGTAGCCAGTGGGCGGTGGTCGTCGACCCGGCCACCGAGTCGGAGCTACCCGACGGATGTGTCGGTGAGATCTGGCTGCACGGCGACAACATCGGCCGCGGTTACTGGCAGCGCCCGGAGGAGACGGAGCTGACGTTCCATAACAAGCTGCAGTCGCGTCTCGCGCGTGGCAGCCACGCGGAGCGCTCCGCCGATTCCGCGCAGTGGCTGCGCACCGGCGACATGGGCGTCTACATCGACGGCGAGCTGTACATCACCGGGCGGATCAAAGACCTGATCATCGTCGACGGCCGCAACCACTACCCGCAGGACATCGAGACGACGGCTGCCGATGCGTCGCCGTCGGTGCGTACCGGGTTCGTGGCCGCGTTCTCCGTTCCCGGCGAGGAGCGCGAAGAGGTCGTGATCGTCGCCGAGCGCGCGCCGGGAGCCGGCCGCGCCGAGGCGGCCCCGATCCAGGAAGCTATCCGCGCGGCGGTGTCCCGTAAGCACGCCGTCCCGGTCCGCGAGGTGAAACTCGTTGCCGCGGGCGTGATTCCGCGCACCACCAGCGGCAAGCTCGCGCGCCGGGCGTGCCGTGCGGAGTATCTCGACGGCACGCTGTAGAAGCGGGGCGTTACAGTCCCGGGTGTGACTGACTACCAGACCATCACGCTCGAACAGACCGGCGCCGTCGCCCGGCTCACGCTGAACCGGCCCGATGCCGCAAACGGCATGAACGGCACCATGACTCGTGAGCTCGCCGACGCCTCGGCACGCCTCGACGCCCCGGGAACCAAAGTCGTCGTGATCACCGGCTCCGGCCGGTTCTTCTGCGCCGGCGGAGACCTGAAGGACTTCGCGTCGGCGCCAAGCAGGGGACAGCACGTCAAGGGCGTCGCCGACGACCTGCACCGCGCCATCTCGACGTTCGCGCGGATGGATGCCGTCGTCATCACCGCGGTCAACGGCACCGCCGCGGGCGCGGGCTTCTCGCTGGCCGTCTCGGGCGATCTGGTGCTGGCCGCGCAGTCGGCGTCGTTCACGATGGCCTACACGCGGGTCGGGCTCAGCCCCGACGGCAGCGCGTCGTACTTCCTGCCGCGCCTCATCGGCGTCACCAAGACCAAGGAACTGATGCTGACCAACCGGACGCTGTCCGCCGACGAGGCGTCCCGCTGGGGTCTGGTGACCGAGGTCGTCGCCGACGACGAACTCGCCACCCGCGCCGATGAACTCGCCGCGCAGATGGCCGCGACCGCGGCCGGGTCCAACGGGGGAGTCAAGGCGCTGCTACTGGACACCTTCTCCAACGGCCTCGAACAACAGATGGAGCTCGAAGGACGGCTCATCGCGCGGCGCGCCGAGTCCGCCGACGGCCGCGAAGGTGTCGACGCGTTCCTGGCGAAGCGCAAGCCCGCCTTCGGCTAGTAGGAGTGCTCCTCGGCGGGAAAGACGCCGGTGGCCACTTCGCGGGCGTATTCGGTGGCGGCGCGGCGCAATTCGTCGCCGACCGTACCGAAGCGCTTGACGAACTTCGCGGTCTTGCCGTTGGTCATGCCCGCCATGTCCTGCCACACCAGGACCTGCCCGTCGCAGTTGGGCCCGGCACCGATACCGACGGTGGGGATGGTCAGCTTGCCGGTGATCTGGGTGGCCAGCTCGGCGGGCACCATCTCCATCACCACCGCGAACGCACCGGCCTCCTGGACCGCGATCGCGTCGTGGATGGTCTGCTCGGCGGCGTCGCCGCGGCCCTGGACACGGAAACCGCCGAGGCCGTTGACGCTCTGCGGAGTGAAGCCGATGTGGGCCATCACCGGGATGCCCGCGGCGGTGACCGCCGCGATCTGCTCGGCGACACGTTCGCCGCCTTCGAGCTTGACCGCATGCGCGCCGGTCTCCTTGAGCATGCGGGTCGCGGTGGCCAGCGCCTGCTGCGGGCCGGCCTCGTAGCTGCCGAACGGCAGGTCGGCCACCACCAGGGCGTGCGGCGCGCCGCGGACGACGCCACGCACCAGCGGGATCAGTTCGTCGAGGGTGACCGGGACGGTGGTGTCGTAGCCGTACACCACATTGGCCGCGGAGTCCCCGACCAGCAGAACGGGGATCTCGGCCTGGTCGAACACGGCGGCCGTGGAGTAGTCGTACGCGGTCAGCATGGCCCACTTGTGGCCTTCGGACTTCCACTTGTGCAGGTGATGGGTGCGCACTTTCACGCGCGGCTTGGAGGTCTCGGCGACAGCACCGTACACGGACTGTTCAGACATCGTTGTCCCCTCATCGGGTTAGTCGTTTCGAAGCCTCGAGGCCACTGCAGGGTCCCCGGGATCGCTGACCCGTTCAGTGTGCCACCACGTCACGGTGAGTTGAACAACGCGTTAAGTGGATTTCCTCACACGCCCGTGGCCTGCCAGCACTGATTCCGACTCATGGCAGCATGTGGTCCCATGAAGCTCAAGACCGGGATCGTTCGATCCGGCCTGATCCTGACGATGCCGGCGCTGCTGGTCGCCGGCTGCAGTCAGGTGGTGGACGGGGCCGCGACGATCTCGGTGCCGCGGCCGGGGTCGCCCATCGAATGGGGGCCGTGCGAGGCCGGACCGTCGGATCAGACCGGAATACCGCCCGGTGCCGAGTGCGGCATGCTGTCGGTGCCGGTCGACTGGGACAAGGCCGACGATCCCGACGGTGACGTCGCGCAGCTCGCCCTGCTGCGGGTCAAGGCCACCGGGGACGACCCCATCGGGTCGCTTCTCGTCAATCCCGGCGGGCCCGGTAAGTCGGGCCGCGAATCCGCGGCGATGATGGCCTCGAAGCTGCCCGACGAGGTGCGCGAGAAGTTCGACATCGTCGGGTTCGACCCGCGCGGCGTCGCCGGCTCCAATCCGGCGGTGTGGTGCAACAGCGACGCCGACAACGACCGGCTGCGCGCCGACAACGTCGTCGAGTACACCGCCGAAGGCGTGGCGCACATCGAGAAGCTCACCAAGGAATTCGTCCAGCGCTGCTCCGACAAGATGGGCACCGACTTCCTCGCCAGCGTCGGAACCGCAAGCGTGGTGAAGGATCTCGACGCGCTGCGCCAGGCTCTCGGCGACGAGAAGCTGACCTACGTGGGCTACTCGTACGGCACCCGGATCGGCGCGGCCTACGCCGAGGAGTTCCCGCAGAACGTGCGGGCGATGGTGCTCGACGGTGCGATCGACCCGAATGCCGACCCGGTGGAAGCCGACGTGCGGCAGGCCGCGGCGTTCCAGCAGGCGTTCGACGACTACGCCACCGACTGCGCGATCGACGAGAACTGCCCGCTGGGCACCGATCCCGCCAAAGCCGTCGAGGTGTACCACTCGCTGGTCTGGCCTCTGGTCGACGAACCGGCCGAGACCCGCGATCCCCGCGGCCTCAGCTACAACGACGCGGTGGTCGGCACCATCCTGCCGCTGTACTCGCCGGCGTTGTGGCGGCACCTGACCCAGGGGCTCACCGAGATCCAGGAAGGCCGCGGCGACACCATGCTGGCGCTGGCCGACCTGTACATGGAGCGCAACGCCCAGGGGCAGTACACGAACAGCACCGATGTGCGCATCGCGGTGAACTGCATGGACAAGCCCGCGATCACCGACCGCGCGACGCTCGTCGAACAGGACCGCCGGGTGCGTGAGGCGGCCCCGTTCATGGCCTACGGCGAATTCACCGGGCTGGCGCCGTTGCCGACGTGCGCGTTCTGGCCGGTGCCGCCGACCAGCGAGCCCCACGAGATCAGTGTGACCGGCCTCCCGCCGATCCTGGTGATATCCACCACCAACGATCCGGCCACCCCGTACCAGGCCGGCGTCGACCTCGCCCGCCAGCTCGGCGGCACCCTGGTCACCTTCGAGGGCACCCAGCACACCGTTGCGCTGCAAGGGGATTCCTGCGTCGACGACATCGTGACCCGTTACCTGGTGGACGTGACGGTCCCGCCGCCGGACACCAGGTGCTGACGATCTCGGTGGTCGGCGAGGCCGACCTGGGTGAGCTCGCGCCGATGATGCGTTCGTACTGCGAGTTCTACGAGGTCGACCCACCCGATGAGGACCTCGCCGCGATGGCGCGCGCGCTGATCGCCGAACCCGCCGAGGGACTGCAACTGATCGCGCGCGCAGCCGATGCGACGCCGCTGGGGTTCGCGACGATCTTCTGGACGTGGCAGACCCTGTACGCCGCGCGGGTCGGCGTCCTCAACGATCTGTACGTGGTGCCCGCGTCGCGCGGCGCCGGTACCGGCCGCGCGCTGATCGAGCACGGCCTGCGAGTGTGCCGCGAGCGCGGCGCAGCGCGGCTGGTGTGGGAGACCGCGCCCGACAACACGACGGCGCAACGGCTTTACGACGGGATCGGCGCCGAGAAGTCGACCTGGATCAGCTACGAACTGGCCGTCCGATAACAGCCCGGTCACCGTTGGGCTCCAGGGGGAGACGGTGCCGCGCAGCCGTGCGACGATGACAGCCATGCTGCGCGCCGTACGGATGATTGCGGCGCTCGCGCTGATCGCGGCGGTGCTGTGCCCGTCGGCCTCAGCGGCGCCTGATACGTATACCGCTGCGCCCGTGTGGGGTTCGTGCAGCCAGTTCTTCCCCGTCGGCCCGGTCCGCGTCCCGACCGCACAGTGCGGGACGGTGGCCGTGCCGATCGACTACGCCGACCCCGACGGCGCGAAGGTCCAGTTGGCCGTGATCCGGATCCCGGCCAGCGGGCAGCGCATCGGCACGCTCGTGGTCAACCCCGGCGGGCCGGGCGCGTCGGCGGTCGACACCGTCGCGTCGATGGGTCTGGCGGTCGGCGGCAGTGAGATCGGCCGCGCCTTCGACCTCGTCGGGATCGACCCGCGCGGCGTCGGACATTCCACCCCGCAACTGCGCTGCCGCACCGACGCCGAGTTCGACGCGTTCCGGACCGAGCCGATGGTCGACTACAGCCCCGGCGGCGTCGCGCACATCGAAGGCGTCCTGCAGCGGTTCGCCGACGGGTGCCTGAACCGGATGGGTCCCGAGTTCCTCGCCGGGGTCGGCACCGCCACCGCGGTGCGCGACATGGACGTCGTCCGGGAGGCGCTGGGGGAGAGCCAGATCAACTATCTCGGGTTCTCCTACGGCACCCAGCTCGGCGCCGTGTACGCCGCGCGCTATCCCGACCGGGTGCGGACCATGGTCCTCGACGGCGCCGTCGACCCCGGTCTGGCGCCGATCGACGAGAGCCTGACCCAGAGCGCAGGCTTCCAGCGCGCGTTCGACAGGTACGCCGCCGACTGCGCGAAATCGGCCGGGTGCCCGCTGGGTACCGATCCGGGGCAGTTCGTCGCTCGCTTCCATCAGCTCGTCGACCCGTTGGTGGCCGGCCCCGCCGCGACCACCGATCCGCGCGGGCTGAGCTATCAGGATGCGATCACCGGCACCGTCAGCGCGCTGTACTCGCCCCGGTTCTGGCCGTATCTGACCAGTGGCCTGCTCGGGTTGCAGCGCGGCACCGACCCCGGTGATCTCCTGCTGCTCGCCGATGACTATCAGCGTCGCGACCGCGACGGGCACTACAGCAACCAGCAGGACGCGTTCACCGCGATCCGTTGTGTGGACGCCGATTTCCCGACCGACCCGCACGCGTGGGCCGAGGCCGACCGGCGCTCCCGCGAGGCCGCGCCGTTCCTGTCCTACGGGCAGTTCACCGGTTTCGCACCGCGCGATGTCTGCGCGCTGTGGCCCGTGCCCGCGACCTCGGTGGTCGGGGACGTGACCTCCCCGGGGCCGGGCAAGGTCGTCGTCGTGTCCACCACCGGTGACCCGGCGACACCGTACGAGGAGGGCGTCGAGCTGGCGCGGCAGATGGACGCGCGGCTGATCACCTTCACCGGCTCCCAGCACACCGTGGTGTTCAACGGCGACGCCTGCGTCGACACCGCCGTCGTCGAATTCCTGCTCAACGCGACCCCGCCGGCGCCCGGGCTGCGCTGCTAGCGATGGCCGGCGCACGATCATGGCAACGCCTTCGCCGTGTAACACGGATTTAACAGCTCCGACCTAGGCTGCGGACATGGATCGGCAGAAGGAATTCGTGCTGCGCACGCTGGAGGAACGCGATATCCGCTTCGTCCGGCTGTGGTTCACCGACGTCCTCGGATACCTGAAGTCGGTCGCCATCGCGCCCGCCGAACTCGAGGGCGCCTTCGAAGAGGGCATCGGCTTCGACGGCTCGTCGATCGAGGGTTTCGCGCGCGTCTCCGAGGCCGACATGGTCGCCCGCCCGGATCCGTCCACCTTCCAGGTGCTGCCGTGGGCCGACAGCTCCGGCAAGCACCACTCGGCGCGCATGTTCTGCGACATCACCATGCCCGACGGCTCGCCGTCCTGGGCGGACTCGCGCCACGTCCTGCGCCGCCAGCTGGCGAAGGCCTCCGATCTCGGGTTCTCCTGCTACGTGCACCCCGAAATCGAGTTCTTCCTCCTCAAGCCCGGAGCCGACGACGGCACGCCGCCGATCCCGGCCGACAACGGCGGCTACTTCGACCAGGCCGTGCACGATTCGGCGCCGAACTTCCGCAGGCACGCCATCGACGCCCTCGAGCAGATGGGCATCTCGGTGGAGTTCAGCCACCACGAGGGCGCGCCGGGCCAGCAGGAGATCGATCTGCGCTACGCCGACGCGCTGTCGATGGCCGACAACGTGATGACGTTCCGGTACCTCGTCAAGGAGGTCGCCCTCGGTGACGGCGTGCGGGCGTCGTTCATGCCCAAGCCGTTCGCCGAGCACCCGGGGTCGGCGATGCACACGCACATGAGCCTGTTCGAGGGCGATACGAATGCCTTCCACAGCCCCGACGACCCGCTGCAGCTCTCCGATGTCGGAAAGTCGTTCATCGCGGGCATTCTCGAGCACGCCAACGAGATCAGCGCCGTCACCAACCAGTGGGTGAACTCCTACAAGCGGCTGGTGCACGGCGGCGAGGCCCCGACTGCCGCGTCGTGGGGGGCCGCCAACCGGTCGGCCCTGGTGCGCGTCCCGATGTACACGCCGCACAAGGTGTCGTCGCGGCGGGTGGAGGTGCGCAGCCCGGACTCGGCCTGCAACCCGTACCTGACCTTCGCGGTGCTGCTGGCCGCCGGTCTGCGCGGTATCGAGAAGAACTACGTGCTCGGCCCCGAGGCCGAGGACAACGTCTGGAGCCTGACTCCCGAGGAGCGGCGCGCGATGGGCTACAAGGAACTGCCCGGTTCGCTCGGCGTCGCGCTGACGGAGATGGAGAACTCCGAGCTGGTCGCCGAGGCGCTCGGCGAGCACGTGTTCGACTTCTTCCTGCGCAACAAGCGCCGCGAGTGGGAGAACTACCGCAGCCACGTGACGCCGTTCGAGCTGAAGAACTACCTGTCGCTGTAGATCCCGATCGGGTCCGCGCTACCTTGTTGGCGTGGCCAAACCCGCGACGCAGCGACCCAAGCTGCCCGGAGTCGGTCGGCTCGGGCTCGTAGAACCCAAGGCGCAGGCCGATCTCGACGGACTCGGATGGAACACCGACGTCCACGTCGAACTGTTGTGGTCGCTCTCGCGCGCCCCGGACGCCGACACCGCTCTCAAGGCGATCGTGCGGCTGTCCGAGGCGCTCGGCCCCGACTGGGCCGACCTGGACGCCGCGCTGCTCAAGGACCGCTCGCTGCGCGGCCGACTGTTCGGTGTGCTGGGGTCCTCGCTCGCGCTGGGCGACCACCTGGTCGCCAACCCGCAATCCTGGCGGCTGCTGGCCGGTGCCGTATCGCTACCGGTGCCACACGAACTGCGCGAGATGTTCGCCGAGGAAGCCGCGAAGACGGACAACCCCACCACGGCGGTGCCTCCGCTGCGCACGCTCTACCGCGACCGGCTGCTCGTGCTGGCCGCCCTCGACGTCGCGTCGGTGGTGGAGAACGAGCCGGTGCTGCCGTTCACCGTCGTCGGCGAGCACCTCTCCGACCTCGCCGACGCGGCGCTGGCCGCCGCGTTGCAGGTGGCCACCGCGTCGGTCTGCGGCGACAAACCGGTGCCCGCGCTGACCGTGGTCGCGATGGGCAAGTGCGGTGCGCGGGAACTGAATTACGTCAGCGACGTCGACGTCATCTTCGTCGCCGACGACGACTCGCACAGCAGCCTGACCACCGCGACCCGCATCGCGGGAGAGATGATGCGGCTGGCGTCCGAGGCGTTCTTCGAAGTGGACGCCGCGCTGCGCCCGGAGGGTAAGCGGGGTCAGCTGGTCCGCACCCTGGACTCGCACGTCGCCTACTACGAGCGCTGGGCCAAGACGTGGGAGTTCCAGGCGCTGCTGAAGGCGCGTCCGGCCGCCGGCGACATGGAGCTCGGCAAGCGCTATATCGACGCGCTGATGCCGATGGTGTGGACCGCATCCCAGCGCGAGGACTTCGTGCCCGAAGTGCAGGCGATGCGCAGGCGGGTGGAGGAACTCGTGCCCGCCGGGGTGCGTGACCGCGAGATCAAGCTCGGCACAGGCGGTCTGCGCGACGTCGAGTTCGCGGTGCAGCTGCTGCAGCTGGTACACGGCCGCAACGACGACTCGCTGCACGTCGCGTCGACCGTCGCCGCGCTGGCCGCGCTGGGAGAGGCCGGCTACATCGGGCGCGACGACGCCGCCAACATGACCGCGTCCTACGAATTCCTGCGGCTGCTCGAACACCGCCTGCAGCTGCAGCGCCTCAAGCGCACCCACATGCTGCCCGAGGCCGACGACGAAGAGGCGATGCGCTGGCTGGCGCGCGCCGCGCACATGCGTCCCGACGGACGCCACGACGCGCTCGGGGTGCTGCGCGAGGAGCTCAAACGCCAGAGCCACCGGGTGTCTCGGCTGCACGCGAAGCTGTTCTATCAGCCGCTGCTCGAATCGGTCACCCAGACGCCCCTTGGCATTTCGGACGTGATGAGCACCGAGGCCGCCGAACGCCAGCTGGCGGCACTGGGTTACGAGGGTCCGCAGAGCGCGCTGACCCACCTCGCGGCGTTGACCGGCGGGTCCGGCCGCCGTGGCCGGGTGCAGCAGGTGCTGCTGCCGACACTGCTGGACTGGCTGTCGGACACCCCCGACCCGGATGCGGGGCTGCTGGCCTACCGCAGGTTGTCCGACGAACTCGCCGAGGCGCGGTGGTACCTGGGCACCCTGCGCGACGAGGGCGCGGTCGCCAAGCGGCTGATGCACGTGCTCGGCACGTCGGCGTATGTGCCCGAGCTTCTGATGCGCGCCCCCGAGGTGATCCAGCTCTACGCCGACGGACCCAACGGTCCCAAGTTGTGCGACGTCGACACCGAAAGCATCACAAAGTCGTTGGTGGCCTCGGCGGCCCGGCACACCGACCCGAGCCGGGCGATCGCGGCGGCGCGGTCGCTGCGGCGCCGCGAACTGGCGCGTATCGCGTCGGCCGATCTGCTCGGCATGCTGGACGTGACCGACGTCTGCAAGCAGCTCACCCTGGTGTGGGTCGCGGTGCTGCAGGCGGCACTGGACGCGGTGACACGCGCGAACACCCCGGAAAGCGGTGTGCCGGCACGGATCGCCGTGATCGGGATGGGCCGGCTCGGCGGCGGCGAACTGGGTTACGGCTCCGATGCCGACGTGCTGTTCGTCTGCGAACCCCACGCGGGTGTCGAGGAGTCCGTCGCGGTGAAATGGGCGGTGTCGGTGGCCGAACAGGTCCGTGCGCGGCTCGGCACACCGAGCGCGGACCCGCCGCTGGAAGTCGACGCGAATCTGCGCCCCGAGGGACGCAGCGGGCCGCTGGTGCGCACCCTGGCGTCCTACGAGGCGTACTACGCACAGTGGGCGCAGCCGTGGGAGACCCAGGCGCTGCTGCGGGCGCACCGGGTGGCCGGCGATCTGGAGCTCGGTGAGCGGTTCCTGCTGATGATCGACAAGACCCGGTACCCGGCCGGTGGCGTGTCGCCGGAGACCGTGCAGGAGATCCGGCGCATCAAGGCGCGGGTGGACGCCGAACGGCTGCCCCGCGGCGCGGACCCGAACACCCACACCAAGCTGGGGCGCGGCGGTCTCGCCGACATCGAGTGGACCGTGCAGCTGCTGCAGATGCGTTTCGCGCACAAGATCCCGGCGCTGCACACCACCTCGACGCTGGACACACTGAACGCGATCGGCGCCGCCGAGCTGATCGCCGAGGGCGACATCGAATTGCTGCGGGAGGCGTGGCTGACCGCGACGCGCGCCCGCAACGCGCTGGTACTGGTGCGCGGTAAGCCCACCGACCAGCTGCCGGGGCCGGGCAAGCTGCTCAACGCGGTCGCGGTCGCCGCGGGCTGGCCCGACGGCGACGGCGGCGAGTTCCTGGACAACTATCTACGGGTGACGCGCCGGGCAAAAGCCGTGGTGCGGAAGGTTTTCGGCGGCTGAGCCGCCCGATTGGCCGGGGAGGCTGAGTGTTCCAGTTCGATCTGATCAGTGCCGAGGAGTATGACCGGGAGCGTGGCCGGTATGCGCCGCTGACCGATGCGCTGCGCGAACTCGTCGACGTCGGCCTCCACACCGACGTCGACGACGCGACGGTGCGCGAGGCGCTCGGGCACCTGGAGGCCGCCACCGCGCTGCTGCGGCAGCGTGTGCGCGAGGAGCGGCCGGTGCTGCGGCACGCGGAGACCGGCCGCCCGGTCACCTGGGGCAACCCCGCGGTGGGTTTGCGCAATGCGATCAGCCCGCCGATCGTCGTCGAACATGACCTCGCCGGCCGGTGCTGGAGTGAGTTCACGCTCGGGCCCGTCTACGAAGGACCGCCGGGATGGGTGCACGGCGGCGTGTGCGCTCTGGTGCTCGACCAGCTCCTCGGCGAGGTCGCCAGCGACAGCCTGACCAAGGCCCGGTTCACCGGGACCATCAGCCTGCGCTACGTGCGCGGCACCCGGCTGGGACCGCTGCGGGCCGAGGCGTTCGTGGAACGCACCGAAGGCGCCAAGACGTTCGCCCGGGGGTACCTGATGGATGACGAAGGGGTCACCGTCGAGGCCGACGGGGTGTTCATCACGCCGGCATGGGCGCGTGACGCCGGATGAAGTTCTATGTGTCGACCGCGTTCCTCGACACCCGGGAAGCAGTCGAGATCGCCAAGGCCGCAGACGAACTCGGCTACCACGGGATGGCGATCCCCGACCATGTGGTCAACCTGGAGACGCTTCAGACGCCGTACCCGTACACCAAGGACGGTAAGCGGCGCTGGGAGGCGTTCACCGACTGGCCCGACCCGTGGGTGATGATCGGCGCGGTCGCGCTGGTCACATCGCGACTGCACTTCGTGACCACGGTGTATCTGCCCGCGATGCGCGATCCGTACTCGGCGGCCAAGGCCATCGGCACCGCCGCGGTGCTCGCCGATGGACGGCTGGAACTCGGCATCGGCGTGGGTTGGTGCCGTGAGGAATTCGAACTGCTGGGGCAGCGATTCGAGCGTCGCGGTAAGCGCACCGACGAGATGCTGGAGCTGATGAAGGCGCTGTGGGCGCCGGGCTGGACCGAGTTCTCCGGCGATTTCTACACGACCCCGCGGCTGGAGATGGAACCCACGCCGCCGCCGATCCCGGTGTACGTCGGCGGGCTGTCCGATATCGCGCTGCGCCGGGCGGCGCGCCACGATGGCTGGATCGGGGATCTGATCACGCTGGACCGGGCGCTGGAACGGGTCGCGGCGGTACGGGCACTACGTGCCGAAAACGGCTTGGGCATGGACGATTACCAGGTGATCACACCGCTGACCGATGCGTTCACCCCCGAGCATTACGCGCGGGCGGCCGCCGGTGGGATCACCGGCATCATCACGATGCCGTGGATGTTCTACAGCGGGCCCGACGCATCCCTGGATCAGAAGATCGACGGGATGCGCCGGTTCCGCAAGGACCTCGAACTCGACTAGACGATCCGCCCCGCCGTCTGGCCGGCCCACGGCAGGATCGACACCCGCACCGTGATGGTCAGCGTCTCCTGGTACTGGTCGAGCACCGTGACGACGAAGGTGTCCGCCTTGTCCTCGTCGGTGGCGTCCGGCGCCGCGGCGCGCTGGCGTGCCGCGTCGGTCGGCGTGTAGACGAACTGGCCGTCGCGCTCGACGACGACGGTGCCGCCCTTGGCGGTCGGCCCCGACCCGAGGAAGTAGATCTCGTCGCGCTCGGGGTCGGTCGCCGACGCGGTGCCGCTGACCTTCCCGTTGACCGCGTTCGGTTCTCCGACGGTGTAATTGCCGTTGGTCGGGCCCTGATTGACGTGACCGGCCGGGGCGATGTCGACGCGGACCGTGACCGAGGTGGTGCCGCCGTGGCCGTCGTCGACGGTGACCCGGAACCGGTCGGTCTTGGTCCAGGACGACGCGAACGGGCTGGCCGCGGCCCGGCGGGCCGCGTCGGTGGGCACGTAGACGAACGACCCGTCGTCGGCGACGGTCACGACGCCCTTGCCGGCCGACGATCCGATCCGGTAGGTGAAGGTGTCGCCGTCGGCGTCGACCGCGGTGACGGTTCCCCGGGTGAGCCCGGTGTTCGGGTTGGTGTGCACCTCGGTCGCGGATCCGCCCGTCGGTGCGGCGTTGGCGGGCTTGATCCGCACGGTCACGGCGACGGTGGTGACGCCGCCGTGCCCGTCGTCGATGACGATGTCGAACGTGTCCTTCTTGTCCGCGGCGGTGGCGCCCTTGGCCGCGGCGGCGTGCCGGGCGGCCTGGTCGGGTGTGTAGGTGAACCGTCCGCGCGAATCGATCACGACGACACCGTTTTTCGCGGTCGACGATGCCGTGTAGGTCAGGCCGTCCTTGTCCCCGTCGCGGGCGATGACCCTGCCGGACACGGTGGGGCTGAACCACGATGCGTTGGTGACGACGCGCGCCTTCGGAGCGGCGTTGCCTGGCTTCACCTTGACGGTGACGGTCAGGGTGGTGAGCCCGCCATGGCCGTCGCTGATCGTGACGTCGAACGTGTCCTGCTTGTCGGCTGCGGTGGCATCGGCCTTCGCGGCGGTATGGCGTGCGGCGGCGGTGGGCACGTAGGTGAACTTGCCGTTCTTGTCGATCGTGACCGTCCCGCCCTTGGCCGTCGGTGACGCGACGTAGGTCAGCGCGTCCTTGTCGGCATCCTTGGCGGTGATGGTGCCGAACACCTTGGCGCTCAACCACGACACGCTCGAACGCACGGTCGCGGTCGGGGCGGCGTTGGCCGGGGCGATCTGGACGGTGATCGGCACCGACACCACGCCGCGCCTGCCGTCGGTGAAGGTGATGGTGAAGGTGTCCTGCTTGTCGGCGGCGGTGGCGCCGACTGCCGCTGCAGCGTGCCGGGCCGCCGGGGTGGCCTTGTAGGTGAACACGAACTGGCCGCCGGTCCCGCGGGTGACCGTGACCGTGCCCCGGTCAGACGTGTTGACCTCGTAGGTCAAGGAACTGCCCTCGGGGTCGGTCACGATCAGCGAGCCGGTCACGTCACCGGATGCGTTGGGCGCGTTGACGACCGGGGTCTGGGCCACCGGGGCGGCATTGGGCGCCACCAACGCGATGACGTGCAGCCGGTTGCCCCCGAACTCGGTCCAGTAGAGCTGGGTGCCGTCGGGGCTGACACTGATCAGCGGCGGGCCGTCGACCTGGTACGGGTTCGCGATGACCGATTTCACCTCGGTCTTGGTCGCGATGTCGTACACCGACAGCTTGCCGTCGTCGCTGCGCGCGACGAACAGCGCTGTGCCGTCCGGGCTCACCGCGATGTCGTACGGGTCGCCCGCGCTGACGGTGATGCTGTCGACCAGCTGGCGCGACTTGGCGTCGAAGATCTTGACCGATCCGGCGAGGTCGGCGACGAACACCCGCGACCCGTCGGCGCTGAAGGTGATGCCGGCCGAACCGGTGGCGACGCTGTCGACGACCGTGGCCACCAGCGCCGTGGACGTGAACTGCGTGATCACACCGGTGGTGCTGCTGAGGGTGTAGACGGTGGAACCGTCGGGGCCGACGGCGATCTCGGAGACGCCCTCGGCGACGCCGTAGACCTTGCCGACCACGGAGTTGGTCAGGGTGCTGATCTTCGACACCGTGCCGTCGTCGCTGTTGACGACGTAGACCCGGGTTCCGTTGGCGTTCACCGCGATCGCGGTCGGCGCCTTACCGACCCGGACGGTTCTGAGCACGGTGTCGGTGGCGGTGTCGAGAACCGACACGGTGCCGGCCGCGCTGTTGGAGATGTAGAGGCGGCCGCCATTGGGGGCCACCGCCAGCGATGTCGGTGCGGTGCGCAACGAGATGGTGCGCACGACGGTGCCGGTGAGGGTGTCGATCACGGTGACCGACTTGCCCGCGTTGTGGGCGAGGTAGGCGCGGGTGTCGGTGGTGGCCAGCGCGGTCGGTGGCTCGCCGAGCAGGATCTCGCCGAGCCGGAGGATGGCGTCGGTGTGCGCGCTGGTGGGTTGGGCCGAATAGGCGGTGGCCGAGTAGGTGGTGGCTTGATATGTGTTGGCGGCGTCGGCCTGGCGGCGTAGCCCGGCCGCGACGACCAGCCACAGCGGTGATTCGGCGGGCGCGGCAGGGGTTTTGGGGGCGAGCAGGGAGGCCAGTATGCCGGAGAGGGTGACGGACTTGGCTGCCGGCGCCTCGACCTCGACCGGTTCGGGGGCCGGGAGGTCGACGACCGCGTCGGTCGGTGGCGCCGGGGTGTGGTCTGCAGCCTCGGTGGGCGCGGCCCCGACCGGGGCGGGGGTGACGACGGATTCGGTGGCTTCGGGTGTCGGTTCGTCGTCTGCTTCTACGACGGTGTCGGTGTCTTCGGTGTCGGTGTCTTCTGGGGAGTCGTCTCGCCCGCTGATCGGCTTGGCGCGCGTGGAACCTTCGTCGGCCTTGGCGGGCTTGTCGTCGGTGTCGTCACCGGCGTCGCGGTCGGGGGTGTTGGTGTCGGTATCGGCGGACTCGCGTGCGGGGCGTTGGGGTTTGGCGGGTGAGCGCTCGGACGTCGCCGAACTCGATGCGGCGCCGGTGTCGTCCGCCGAGGCGACCGCGGGTGTGGCGCCGAGGCCGATCCCCACCCCCAGAGCGAACGCGAGCGCGCCGATACGACCGATGCATGCCGAATGCTTCACGGCATTCCTCCCCCCGAAGAAATACTTTCGCTGTCAATGAGTGACGCGATCGTACGGGGTCAAGGCGGTTTGCCAGGGGAGGTTCGCGAATATTTGCGTGTGCGTCGGAGAGGGTGAACAGGGCTGGTCTGCGTCGAGCCCGCGGGAAAGTTTGCCATTGTTTTCATTTCAAGTAAGTCGGCGCTGGCCGGCAAGGGGTGATTCCCGTTCGAGATGGTCGGGGCCAAGGGCGTCACGCGACCTGCACCGATGCTGTCGAACTGCTGACAAATGATCTAAAGGCGGTGCAATTCAACGTAATTTGGTTAACAGGAGCCGGCTTCCGGATGATCCGGACTGGCGGTGTCGAAGTGCTGTGTATACGACTGGTCATCGCGCTTGGCGTTCCCCCGGGTCGAAACCGGAAGATTTGCCGAAAGTCGCGCTCGTGCGGGAAACTGGCAAGCATCATCGACGCGATGCCAGGGGGGAGTCGTGAACCGACAGACGACGGGCGCGGTGGCCCGTGGTCCGGAATCGCGGGCGTTGGACGACTTTCTGCTGCGCGCGGCGACCACCCCGGCCGGCCTGGTGGTCGGCGGCGAAGCGGGCATCGGCAAGACGACATTCGTCCTCGATGCCCGTCAGCGTGCCGCCGCGCAGGGATTCCACGTGCTGATGACGCGCGGTAGCCCCAGCGAGGTCACGCTGTCGTTCGCCGGTCTGGCCGATCTGCTGTCCCAGGTCGCCGCCGAGGTCATCGACCGGCTCGCGCCGGTGCAACGCGACGCGCTCAACCGCATCCTGCTGCGCGGTGCCGATGTGCCGTCACCCGACGAGCGCGCCGCCGCCGCCGGACTGCACGCGGTCCTCGGCCACCTGTCCACCGAGGCGCCGGTACTCCTCGTCGTCGACGACGTTCAATGGCTGGACAGTGCGAGCGCATCCGCGGTGCGATTCGCCGTTCGGCGGGTCTGGGGGCCGCTCGGTGTCCTGGTCACCTTCCGTACCGGCGACCCAGGCGCCCTCGACGCCGCCCAGTGGTTCGAACTGGTCACCCCCGACGCGGTCACCCGCATCACGATGACGCCGCTGTCGCTCGGCGGGGTGCATGCCCTGATCGCCTCCCGGTTGGGGCAGGTGCTGCCACGGCCGACGATGCACAAGATCTACGAGATCTCCGGCGGCAACCCGCTCTACGCGCTGGAGCTTGCCCGCGCCGCCGCCGACGGGCTCCCGCTCGACCGGCAATTGCCCGACAGTCTCGCCGCTTTGGTGCGGCACCACGTCAAGGACGTCTCCCCGGCTGCGGCTGAACTGCTCTTGGCGGCCGCATGCACCCCGGCGCCCACGGTCGACGTCGTCGCCCGCGCCGCCGGACTGTCCCCCCGTCAGGTCATCGACCTGTTGGAGAGCGGTGAGGCTGCCCGTGCGGTGGTCGTCAGCGGCCAGCTAATCCGGTTCGCGCACCCACTGATCGCCACCGGTTGTTACACCGAGGCCGACCCGGCCCGGCGACGCGAGATGCACCGCCGGCTGGCCGAGGTCGTCGACGCCCCGGAGTTGAAGGCGCGACATCTGGCGTGCGCGGCCACCAGTGCAGACACCGCGACACTCACCGAACTCGACACCGCGTCGGCGATCACCCGCAGCCAGGGAGCGCCCGCGGCCGCGGCCGAATTGCTGGAGCTCGCAATCGCTCTCGGCGGTGACACCCCGATCCGGCGTCTTCTCGCGGCGCGCTACCACTTCGAGGCGGGGTCGCTCGCCGCCGCACGGCATCACCTCAAGGAGCTCGGCGAGGAGTTACCCGCGGGGATCGTGCGCGGCTCGGCCAGGATGCTGCAGGGCGCGATCGACGGCTACGACGGAAGCTTCACCGTCGCCGTCGACGGGCTCCTCGCCGGCGTGGACGAGGTGGGGGAGGCGGCCGAACTGCGGCTGCAGGGGCTGCTGCTGCTGGCGCCCGCATTGGCGATCACCGGACGGCCCCGAGAGGCTGTCGAATGCGCCCGCAACGCCCTCGCCTGCGCCGGCGGCATCGACGACCCCACCGCCAGAAGTCAGGCGCTGTCGATGTGGGTGCTGCTGTCTTTCATGTACGGCGGCGGGTTGGATCGCACCGCGCTCGACGAGGCGCTACGTCTGCAATCACGCACCGACGTCATGCACGTCAACATGCGCGCCGACGCGGTGCGCGCCCTCGTCGACGTGTGGTCCGGCGACATCGACAGTGGCCGAAAACGATTGGCCGCGATCAAGACCGCGTGTGTCGAACACGGCAGTGAACTCGACGCGATCTGGGTCGACCAGCACGCGACCATGGCGGCGATCTGGGCGGCCGACTTCGATACCGCGCAGCGCATCACGACCGAGATGGCGCAGCGAGCCGAGCAGATGGGCGGCCACCACGCGCGTCTTTTCGCGTTGACGTCGGCCGCGTACGTCGCCGCGTACACCGGCGACGTCGACACGGCCCGAGAGTCCGCCACGTCCGCGCTGGAGTTGGTCGAGCGGACCGGGGCGATCGACCTGGTGATGGGTCCTCGGACGTGCCTGGCGTTCCTGGACGTATCGCTGGGGGATCAGCGGCGCGCGTTACAGATCCTGCGTCCGGTGCTCGACACGTTCGATCCGGAGCTCGGCACGGAGATTCCGCGGTGCGGGTGGATCACCGAAGCGATCGAGGCGTTGACCGCCACCGGCAATGTCGACGATGCCGAGAATCTGGTCAAAGCGTTACAGGACAACGGGACCCGCCACGATCGTGCGTGGATGCTGGCAATGGCCGCCCGCGGCAGGGCGCTGTGCCTGGCCGCGCGCGGCGACCTGGACGGCGCCGAGGCCGCCGCTGAACTCGCTCTGACGCACCACGACCGGCTGGCCATGCCGTTCGAGCGGGCGCGAACCCAACTGCTGCTCGGTCAACTGCAGCGGCGCCGGCGCCGACGCCAACTGGCGTCGGCGACCTTGACAGCCGCCGAGCGACGATTCCGGGAGCTGGGCGCCGTGCTGTGGGCCACGCGTGCCAGAACCGAACGCGCCCGCCAACCGGGTCAGGGAGCCGACGATCTGGGGTTGACCCCGGTCGAGGCGAGGATTGCGCGGATGGCCGCGGCCGGGTACTCGAACAAGGAGATCGCCGCGCAGGTCTTCCTGTCGATCAAGACGATCGAGATGAACCTCAGCAGCGTCTACCGCAAGCTCGGGATTCGTTCACGCACGCAACTGCATTCGCGGCTGGACACGGACAAGTCCAGGGAAATCCCTGATTCGTGACGCCGTAGCCGCAGCTAGCGTCATAGCGGTGGTCAGCACGGACCCGCTGCGTCAATGTTTCCTCGCCGAGTGGTACCAGCCGGATCTGTCGGTGTGCGGACTCGACGGCATGAAGGCGCTTCTCGACGACGCTGCCACCCGCCGGTCCAACGACGGGTTCCCCGTACAGCTTCTGGCCGCGATCGCCTCGGTGCGCGACGAGATCCTGTACGGACTGTTCGTCGCCGAATCGGCGCAGACCGTCAGTGACACCTGCCGGGGCGCCGGCCGGCCGGCAGACCGGGTCACGGGCGGGGTGCAGGCCCGGGTGGGGGACTGGGCGTCAGGTGCGCCCGACGACCCTTCCGCGCTGCCGGACGGCGTCGACCGACCAGACCCCGGCACCCATCGCGACCAGTAGCAGGAACCCGAAGCAGAACAGCACGGCTGTTTCGCCGCCGTTCTCGAGCGGGAAGAACGACTTCGGGAAGTGCTGCCAGAAGTACGCGACCGCCATGTGGCCGCAGGCGATGAACGCCGCGATCCGCGTGAACAGCCCGATGGTGATCAGGATCCCGAGAACGAGCTCGATGATTCCCGCCCACCAGTACGGCCAGGTGCCCACCGGCACCGCCGGACCGTCGAAAACGCCGGGGGCGGTCTGCATTCCGGTCGGCCACGCCAGGATCTTCTGCGCTCCGTGGAGCGTGAACAGCAGGCCGAACACGATCCGGAAGATGCTCAGCATCGGGGACGAGTAACTGGCGAGCCGCGCATCGAGATTCGAAGTCATGAGCCCGAGGTTAACGAAAAAGCCGGACGCCCGAAGGCGCCCGGCTTTTCCGATGCTGGTTCTCAGACGTCTACTTACACGTCGTAGTACAGCGAGAACTCGTACGGATGAGGACGGATCTGGATCGGCATGATCTCGTTCTCACGCTTGTACGAGATCCAGGTCTCGATCAGGTCGGTGGTGAACACCCCGCCCTCGGTGAGGTACTCGTGGTCCTCCTCGAGCTTGTCGATCACGGCGGCGAGCGAAGTCGGCGCCTGCGGGATGTTCGCGGCCTCCTCGGGCGGCAGCTCGTAGAGGTCCTTGTCGACCGGGGCCAACGGCTCGATCTTCTTCTTGATGCCGTCGATGCCGGCCATCAGCATCGCCGCGAACGCCAGGTACGGGTTGCCCGAGCTGTCCGGGCAACGGAACTCGAGGCGCTTGGCCTTCGGGTTGTTGCCGGTGATCGGGATGCGCACGCAGGCGGACCGGTTGCGCTGGCTGTACACCAGGTTGATCGGCGCCTCGTAACCCGGGACCAGACGCTTGTAGGAGTTCACCGTCGGGTTGGTGAACGCCAGCAGCGACGGCGCGTGGTGCAGGATGCCGCCGATGTAGTGGCGGGCCATGTCCGACAGGCCGGCGTAGCCCGACTCGTCGTGGAACAGCGGCTTGCCGTCCTTCCACAGCGACTGGTGGGCGTGCATGCCCGAACCGTTGTCGCCGAACAGCGGCTTCGGCATGAAGGTGACGGTCTTGCCGTTCTGCCACGCCGTGTTCTTGATGATGTACTTGAACAGCAGCACATCGTCGGCCGCGTGCAGCAGCGTGTTGAACTTGTAGTTGATCTCGGCCTGGCCGGCGGTGCCCACCTCATGGTGACCGCGCTCCAGCACGAACCCGGCGTTCTGCAGGTTGGTGGCCATCTCGTCGCGCAGGTCCACATAGTGGTCGTACGGCGCGACGGGGAAGTAGCCGCCCTTGGGGCGCACCTTGTAGCCGCGGTTGGCGCTGCCGTCGGCCTCGAACGGCTCACCGGTGTTCCACCAGCCCGACTCGGAGTCCACCTCGTAGAAGGTGCCGTTGATCTTCGAGTCGAAGGTCACCGAGTCGAAGATGTAGAACTCGGCCTCGGCGCCGAAGAAGCAGGTGTCGGCGATGCCGGTGCTGGCCAGGTAGTTCTCCGCCTTGCGCGCGACGTTCCGCGGGTCACGCGAGTACGCCTCGCGGGTGAACGGATCGTGCACGAAGAAGTTCATGTTCAGCGTCTTGGCGGCGCGGAACGGATCGATGCGCGCAGTCGCGGGATCCGGCAGCAGCATCATGTCGGACTCGTGGATGGACTGGAAGCCGCGCACCGACGAGCCGTCGAATGCAAGTCCGTCCTCGAACACGCTCTCGTCGAACGCCGATGCCGGGATCGAGAAATGCTGGACGACACCCGGCAGATCGCAGAAGCGGATGTCGACGTACTCGACGCTCTCGTCCTTGATCAGCTTGATGATGTCGTCGGCGGTCTGTTCTGCCACTGATTGCTCTCCTTTGACTTGGTAGCGCCCGCCGGTGACGGTATGGACACGATGTTGCACGGCAGTCAACCGCATGTTGCGTAGACGTTACGCATCCCGTCTGTGGCTGTGAACGCCACTATCGGCGAGCACCTATCCTTGCTCCATGGCCCGCTCCATTGGGTCCTGGCTGTCGGGACCTTCGCAATCCAACGATCCCGACCAACGGTCCGCATATCCCGGTGAACGTCTCGGTCTCCCCGAGCACGGGCCCGGCTCCATCGCCCGGTTCGGCCGGCGCGTCGCCGCACTCGTCGTGGACTGGCTGATCTGTTACGGCCTGGCCGCGCTGGCGATGACGTTCGGGTTGTTCAGTCTCGGCGCCCTGTCGACCGCGGTGCTGATCACCTGGTTGGCCCTCGGTGTGGTGTCGGTGCGGCTGTACGGCTTCACGCCGGGTCAGTTCGCGCTGGGCCTGAAGGTGGTGTCGGTGGACAACCGCGCGCACGTCGGCCTCGGTCGCGCGCTGGCGCGCGGACTGCTGATCACGCTGGTGATCCCGGCGTTGTTCACCGACTCCGATCAGCGCGGTCTGCACGACCTGGCGACCAAGACGGCGGTGGTCAGGCGATGAGCGTCAAGCCCGGTGCCGGACCCGGCCGTTCATCATCGTCAGTGTGACCTTCGCGGTATGGATGTCGTGCGGCGCGACCTCGAAGATGTTGCGGTCCAGCACGATCAGATCGGCGAGCTTGCCGGCCTGCACTGAACCGACCTTGTCCTCGAGTCGGAGCTGATAGGCCGCGCCGAGTGTGTTGGCGTGCACGGCCTGTTCGACCGTCAACGCCTGATCCGCGGGTGCCAGCACCTCGGCGTCCGGATCGCCGACGAGTTGGCGGGTCACCCCGATCTGAATCGAGTCGAGGGGCTTATAGGTGGAGAAATAGCCCGCCGCCGGCCAGTCGGTGCCCAGCGAGATCCGGCCGCCGGACCTGATGACGTCCTGCACCCGGTACAGGTTGTCCTTGCGCGGCGCGCCGTAGCGCGCGGCGAGGTTCAGCACGGTGTCCGGATCGGCGGAGAACCAGTTCGCGGAGAATTCCGCGATGACGCCGAGCTCGCCGAAACGGGCGCTGTCGGGGTCCTCGACGTAGACCAGGTGCGCGACGGTGTGCCTGCGGTCGCGCGGGGGATTGGCCGCGATGGCCGCCTCGATGGCATCCAGCGCCGTCCTGGTGGTGCGTTCCCCGCACGCGTGCACGTGCACGTCGAAGCCGGCGGCATCCACGGCGCCGATCAGCCGGCGCCACTGGTCCTCGGTGAACGGCGAACCGCCGGTGCTGTCCGGCTTGTCGGCGTACGGCTCCAGCAGCCACGCCGTGTAACCCTCCTGGGTGCCGTCGCCGACGATCTTCACGCATCCGACGGTGACCAGCTCGGAGGAGATCTGCTCGCGCAGCGCCGTCAGCTGCGCGACCGCGTCGTCGACCGGGGGCGATTTCACGCTGTAGGACGCGACCACCCGGAACGGCAGCGCGTCACGGCTCTCCGCGTCGGTGTACAGCGCCAGCAGCGCGCCCTGATCCCCGCCGACCGGCGGCACGCCGGCATCGAACACCGACGTGATCCCGGCCTCCGAGGCCCGCGGCAGCCACTGCTCGAGCAGCGTGCCCATCGACTCCGTCGAGATCGGCTCGATCGCGTTCACCAGCGACAGCACCGCGTCGACCTCGAGCACGTAACCGGTCGGATCGCCGTTGCCGTCGCGCACGTAGTAGCTGAACCCGGGGATCGGGTCCTGCGTCTCGCGGGTGACCCCGGCCAGTTCGAGTGCCTTGCTGTTGGCCCACATGCTGTGGCCGTCGATCGCGAAGAAGAACCCCGGCCGGTCGGGCAGCACCTTGTCCAGATCGGCGCGTGTCGGGCCCTCGGGGCCGAACATGTCGACGCGCCAACCGAATCCGCGCACCGGCCCGTCCGGGTGCTGCTTCGCATAGGCCGCGATCGCGTCCAGCGCGTCCTGTCCGGTGGGCACCTGAAGATCCACACCGGTGGACAGGAACGCGCCGAGGAACGGGTGGATGTGGCCCTCGACGAACCCGGGCATCAGCAGTCGGCCACCGAGGTCGACGACCTCGGTGTCGGGGCCGGCGAACGCCAGCGCGCCGTCGTCGTCGCCGACGTAGGCGATCGTGGCGCCGGTGACCGCTACGGCCTGCGCCCACGGCGCATCGTCACGAACGGTGTAGACCCGGCCGTTGTGGAAGACGTAGTCGGCGGGTGTGGCGTCGGTGGAGGGGTTCTGTATGCCCGCGCCGCCGGGATCCGTTGCGCACGCGGCCGCGGTGGTCGCGGCGATCGCCAGCACCGCGGCCGTGCGCAGCACCGTCCGGCGGCTGGGCTTCGTTCCGTACGCCGCGAAGTGCGGCGCCCACTCACACGCCGTGCACACGCCGCGGTCAGCGACGCCGCACGGTGCGCTGCACGCCCCGCATCTTGGCCTGCGCGGGCAGCGGTCCCTTCGGCATCGCCGCCGGGCCCACCTTGGAGCCCAGCGCGACCAGCTTCGACTCGATGGCGTCCATCTGCTTGACGGTGATGTTGGCGGGCAGCTTGTTCAGGTGCCGCTCCAGTTTGGCCAGCGGGACCTCGCCCTCACCGTTGCCGATGACGATGTCGTAGATCGGGGTGTCTCCGATGAGCCGGGCGGTGCGCTTCTTCTCCTGCGCCAGAAGCGGCTTGACGCGGTTGGCCGCACCCTCGGCGACGAAGATCACACCGGGGCGGCCGATCACACGGTGCACGGCGTCGAAGTGTCCGGTCGCCGCGACGCCGGGGGTCACCCGCCACTTACCGCGCAGGTTGTCCAGCGCCCACGCGGCCGCACCGGTCTGACCCTCGGCCTTCTTATACACCGACTTCTGCGCGCGGCGGCCGAAGATGATGAACGCGACCAGCGCGCCCAGCAGCACACCGAACGGGATGAACAGGTACCCGGTGAAACCGCCCGCGAGCACGCCACCGACCACCGACAGCGCCACGATCAGCACGAATGCACCGATCATGTACGGCAGAAGGCGTTTGTCCTCTTTGCGCTGGATCTGGAACGCCTGCCACAGCTGACTGCGGCGCTGCTTGGAAGCCGCCTTGCGGGCCGCTTTGGCCGCGGCTTTGGCTTCCTTGTCTTGCGCCGGTTTACGCGATTTCGCCATTGGACAAGGATACGGCCGACCGCTTGGCCACCGTCTGGGCATACAGTTTGCCCGCTCGATACGACGAGCGGACCAGCGGACCAGCGAGAACACCCGAGAACCCGATCTCGGTGGCGTAGCGCTCGTGCTCGACGAACTCGTCGGGGTGCACCCAGCGTTCCACCGGGTGATGGCGCGCCGACGGGCGCAGGTACTGGGTGATCGTGACGATGTCGCAGCCCGCGTCGTGCAGGTCGTGCAGCGCGGTGCGAACCTCCTCCGGCGTCTCGCCCATGCCGAGGATCAGGTTGCTCTTGGTCACCAGACCGTACTCGCGGGCCTTGGTCAGCACCGACAGGCTGCGCTCGTAGCGGAACGCCGGACGGATCCGCTTGAAGATGCGGGGCACCGTCTCGACGTTGTGCGCCAACACTTCCGGCCGGGTCTCGAAGACCGTCTCGAGCTGTTGCGGGTCGGCGTTGAAGTCCGGGATCAGCAGCTCGACGCCGGTGTTGGGGTTCAACGCCTTGATCTGGCGGACGGTCTCGGCGTACAGCCACGCACCGCCGTCGGGCAGGTCGTCGCGGGCCACGCCCGTCACCGTCGAATAGCGCAGCCCCATCGCCTGCACGCTCTCGGCGACCCGGCGCGGCTCGTCGCGATCCAGGTCGGCGGGCTTACCGGTGTCGATCTGGCAGAAGTCGCAGCGCCGGGTGCACTGCTCGCCGCCGATCAGGAACGTCGCCTCGCGGTCTTCCCAGCACTCGAAGATGTTCGGGCAGCCGGCTTCCTCGCAGACGGTGTGCAGACCTTCACGCCGCACCAGGCCCTTGAGCTCTTTGTACTCCGGCCCCATCTTCGCCCGCGTCTTGATCCACGGGGGTTTGCGCTCGATGGGCGTCTCGGCATTACGGACTTCGAGACGCAGCAACTTGCGGCCGTCAGGGGCGATCGTCACTGTGCTGATCCTACGCTCGCCGACGGTTCGACACCCACCGCGATGCGGCCGTCCAGCGCATCCAGAACGGCCCCGGCGACCCGGTCGACGACGTCGGCCACCCCGACCCGGCGGCCGAGTTCCGCGGTCAGCGACGTCACCCCGGCGTCACGGATTCCGCACGGCACGATCGATCCGAACGCTCCCAGATCGCAGTCACAGTTGAGCGCGAAACCGTGCAACGTCGTCGCGCGCGCCACCCGGATGCCGATCGCGGCGATCTTGCGCGCCGGGCGAAGGCCGTCTGCGGCGACCCACACCCCGGAGCGGCCCTCGACCCGACCGGTCTCGACGCCGAACGACGCACACACCGTGATCAACGACTCTTCCAGGCGCCGAACGAAATTCACCACGTCGAGCGGTTCGGCGAGGCCGACGATCGGATAGCCGACCAGCTGGCCCGGGCCGTGCCAGGTGATCTTGCCGCCGCGGTCGGTGTCGACGACGGGGGTGCCGTCCAC
This sequence comes from Mycolicibacterium parafortuitum, assembly GCF_010725485.1. Classification (NCBI taxonomy): domain Bacteria; kingdom Bacillati; phylum Actinomycetota; class Actinomycetes; order Mycobacteriales; family Mycobacteriaceae; genus Mycobacterium; species Mycolicibacterium parafortuitum. The sequence continues at coordinate 3,682,282 of NZ_AP022598.1, forward strand.
GGGGCGTTCTTCGGGCAGGGTCCGCCGGCCCGCGGTGTACACCGGCGGATGCTCGAGCAGCAACAGGGTGTCCGGGCCACCGGCGACACGGCGGTCGGCGGTCTCGCGCTGCAGATCCCACGCCGCCTGGTAATCCAGCATGCCGAGGTGCCGCACCTGCACCGGCGCGGAATCCGACCGGATGGATGACGCCATGACCTCGACGCTACTCACCGTGGGCCGCGGTGGCGAACGCCAGCGCCTCGCCGATCGTGTGGTGGTGGAACTGGAAACCGGACCGCTCCAGCGCCGCCGGGATCGCCCGCTGTCCGCCCAGCACACCCTCGTCGGCGAACTCGCCCAGGATGGTGCGCAGCGCGAACCCGGGAACCACCAGCGGCGTCGGCCGGTTCAGCGAACGACCCAGCGCCGCGGTGAATTCGGCGTTCGTGACCGGCGCCGGCCCGGTCACGTTGACCGGGCCCGACAGGTCGTCGCGGGCGATCGCGAACAGCAGCGCGCGCACCTGATCCTCCAGGCTGATCCACGACAGGTACTGGCGCCCGTTGCCGAGCCGAGCGCCCAGGCCCAGCGAGAACAGCGGGCGCAGCCGGCTCAACATCCCGCCCGACGGCGCCATCACCAGACCTGTACGCGCCAACACCACCCGCACCCCGGCGTCGGAGGCCGCCGTCGTCGCGGCCTCCCAGTCGATGGCCAGCCTCGCCAGGAAGTTGTGTCCCGGCCCGGCGGTCTCGTCGACGGGGGTGGACCCGGTGTCACCGTAGAAGCCGACCGCGCTGGCGTTGACCAGCACCGGCACCCCGGCCTCGACGACCGCGTTGGCCAGCACCTCGGTCGGGCCGATGCGGCTGTCGCGCAGGCTCTGCTTGAACGCGCCCGACCACCGCTTCTGCCCGACGTTGACGCCGCACAGGTTCACCACGGCGTCCACCCCGTGCAGCGCGGCCGCGTCGAACTCGCCGGTGTCCGGATTCCAGAACACCTCGTCGGCGTTCGACGGCGCCCGCCGCACGATCCGGATCACCCGGCGGTCGGTGGCGCGCAGCGCGTACACCAGCGCGGTGCCGATCAGCCCGGATGATCCGGCGATCGCGACGACCGAATCCGACGGCATCGACACTGCGGTCTACAGCCCCAGGTCGGCCTCGAACGCCCCTTCTTCGAGACGCCGCTTGATCGTGGTGACGAACCGGCCGGCGTCGGCGCCGTCGATGAGGCGGTGGTCGTAGGTCAGCGGCAGGTAGGACACGGACCGCACACCGATCGACTCGTTGCCGAACTCGTCGACGATCACCCGCGGCCGCTTCACGATCGCGCCGGTACCCAGCATCGCCGCCTGCGGCGGCACCAGGATCGGGGTGTCGAACAGCGCGCCCTGGCTGCCGATGTTGGTGATCGTGAACGTGCCGCCGGAGAGCTCGTCGGGCTTGAGGTTGCCCGACCGGGCACGCGCGGCGATGTCGTTGATCGCCCGGGCCAGCCCGCCCAGCGACAGGTCACCGGCGTTGTGGATCACCGGCGACAGCAGGCCCTGCTCGGTGTCGACCGCGATGCCGAGGTGCTCGGCGTCGTAGTAGGTGATCTCCTTGGACTCTTCGTTGTAGCTGGCGTTGACGTTCGGGTGCAGCTTGAGCGCGTCGATGACCGCCCTGGCGATGAACGGCAAGTAGGTCAGGTTGACGCCTTCGCGCTCGGCGAACTGCGCCTTCGCCTTGGCGCGCAGGGCCACGATCTTGGTCATGTCGACCTCGTGCACCTGGGTCAGCTGCGCGGTGGTCTGCAGTGACTCGCGGGTCTTCTTCGCCGTGATCTGGCGGATCCGGTTGGCCTTCTGCGTCGTTCCGCGCAGATGCGCCAGCGCACCCTCCGGGGCCGGGGCCGGGGCGGCCTTGGCCGGAGCCTCGGCGGCGGGTTCGGCCTTCGGGGTGTCCTTGGGCGCCTTGGCGGCCTCGGCGGCGGCCAGCACGTCCTGCTTGCGGATCCGGCCGCCGACACCGGTGCCCTTGACCGACGCCAGATCGACGTTGTTCTCCGCGGCCAGCTTGCGCACCAGGGGAGTGACGTACGGGCTGTCGCCCGAGGACCCCGAGGACCCCGAGGGCTCCGCCTGCTTGGGTTCCGGCTTCGATTCCCGCTTGGGCTCGGGCTTGGATTCGGACTCCTCCGACGGACGGGTCGTCGGCTTGGTCTGCTTCGGCTCGGGCTCGGGCTCGGGTTCCGGCTCCGGTTCGGGTTCGGGCTCCGGCTCGGGCTCGGGCTCAGCCTCTGCGGCGTCGGCGTCACCGATCTTGGCGAGCTCGCCGCCGACCTCGACGGTGTCGTCCTCCTCGGCGGTGATGGACACCAGCGTGCCGGCGACCGGGGACGGAATCTCCGTATCGACCTTGTCGGTGGAGACCTCGACGAGCGGCTCATCGACCTCGACGCTGTCGCCGACCTTCTTCAACCAACGGGTGACGGTGCCCTCGGTGACCGACTCACCGAGCTCCGGCATCAGCACCGGTGTCGCCGAACCGGACGATCCCGATCCGCCGGAGGACTTCTTCGGCTCCGGCTCGGGTTCAGACTGGTCCTCGGGTTCCGGCTCGTCCTCGGACTCTTCGGCCTCGGGCTCGTCGGACTCGGCTTCGGGCTCGTCGGCCTCGGGCTCGTCGTCACCGCCGTCGCTGTCGTCGGCGTCGCCGATCACGGCGAGCTCCCCACCGACCTCGACGGTGTCGTCCTCCTGGGCGACGATCTTCTTCAGCACGCCCGAGGCGGGTGACGGGATCTCCGTGTCGACCTTGTCGGTCGACACTTCCAGCAGCGGCTCGTCCTCCTCGACGGTGTCTCCCTCTTGCTTCAGCCAGCGGGTGACTGTCCCCTCGGTCACGCTCTCGCCGAGTGCGGGCATCTGGACGGAGATTGCCATAGTCTCGTGGCTCCCTTGCACGGTCAGTCGAGGATCTGATGTGTCGTGTCCCATCCTGTCACGTCGGCTGAGACGTTTCCCCGCGGACGCGCGTACTGAGTCCTGTCCCGGTCCTGTCCCGGTCCTCTCGCACGTCCTCTGGCACTATCGAAATGTCGGTACGGCACGGGGGTCCCCGGAAGGAGCAAGCCCAGGTGGGACTGTTCGACAGGCTCCGCGGCCGGCGATCCCGAGGCGGCACGACGGCCCGCGACCCCGAGGCCGATCTTCGTTATCTGGCCCAGTGGGTCGCCGACCATCACGGAGTCGAGGCGTTCGTCGAACCCAAGACCACGGTCACGGACCTGACCGTCGTGCTCGTCGCCGCCGACGGCGAATGGACCCGACGCCGAGCCGGCGGCGAGTCCGGTGCGCGCCGGCTGTCGGAACGGCTGCAGATCCCGGTCTACGACGTGCAGAAGGTCGGCTATCCGCAGCGGATGCGAGACTTCGACGCCCGCAGGCGTATCGAACGTAAGCGCGCCGCCCGTGAGGAACTCGACCGCTGACCGCTTGGGTAGTGTCCGCTCGTGAGCACGCAGCGGATCTTCGAAGAAGGCGACCCGGCCGGCCCGACCGTCGTCCTGGTGCAGGGACAGCCTGACACCTCCCGGGTGTGGGACGCGGTGGTGCCGCTGCTCGCCGACCGGTTCCACATCGTGCGGTACGACAGCGAGCGCGGCAGCCGCTACGCCGACGACTTCGCCGCCGTCCTCGACAGCGTCACCGACGGTGCACCGGTCCACGTCCTCGCCCACGGCTGGGGTTCGGCCGGGGTCTGGCAGTACCTGACCCGGCCCGGTGCGGGGGCGCGCATCGCATCGCTGACCTCGGTCGCCGGGCCCAGCCCCGAGCACGTCGCCGGTTACCTGCGCAGCGCGCTGACACAGCCGCTGCGTCCGCGCCGCTTCGCCGGCGGCCTGGGCCAGCTCGCCCGGCTGGCCGTCACCGCACCCCGCACGGTCACCGACAAGACCGCACGCATCAACCTGCGCGGCGCGGGGACATCCCGTCCGGTCGACGTCCCCGTGCAGCTGATCGTCGCGACCGCGGACCCGTACGTGAGTCCTCAGGTCTACGACGAGGTGGCCGCGTCGGCGACGCGGGTGTGGCGGCGTGACGTCAAGGCGGGCCGCGATCTCCCGACATCGCATCCGGCGGTGCTGGCCCGGGCGCTGACCCAGCTCGTCGAGCACCTCGGCGGCGCCCCGGCCGCGCGGGAACTGAGGCGCGCCGAGGTGGGCAGATCCCGAAAGACGTTCGGCGACACGCTCGTCGCGATCACCGGCGCGGGTAGCGGGATCGGCCGCGCCACCGCGCTCGCGTTCGCCCGCGACGGCGCCGATGTGGTCCTGTCCGACGTCGACGCCGCCGGACTGGAGGAAACCGCCCGGCTGGTGTCGGACGCGGGCGCGCAGGCGTACACCTACACCGTCGACGTCGCCGACGCCGCGGCCGTCGACTCCTTCGCCGAGCAGGTCTGCGCCGAGCACGGCGTGCCCGACATCGTCGTCAACAACGCGGGCGTGGGCCATGCGGGGTTCTTCCTCGACACCCCCGCCGAGGAATTCGACCGGGTGATCGACATCAACTTCGGCGGCGTGGTCAACGGGTGCCGGTCGTTCGGCAGGCGCCTCGCGGACCGCGGCACCGGCGGGCACATCGTCAACGTCGCGTCGATGGCGTCCTACACGCCGGTCAACGTGATGAACGCGTACTGCACGTCCAAGGCCGCGGTGTTCATGTTCTCGGATTGTCTTCGCGCAGAACTGGATTCGCACGGCATCAACCTGACCACGATCTGCCCCGGGGTGATCGGCACCAACATCGTCGAGACCACCCGGTTCTCGCTGCCCGAGGCGCGCAGCTACGACGTCGAGACGATCCGCGGCCGCGCACGGCGCGGTTTCGCGGTGCGCCGGGTCGGGCCGGAGGCGGTCGCCGACGCGATCGTCGCCGCGGTGAAGAGCAACAAGCCGGTGCGGCCGGTGACCACCGAGGCCTACCTCGTGTACGGCATCTCGCACGCCTTCCCGCAGGCGATGCGCAGCGCCGCCCGCGGCGGCAACATCATGTGATCAGCCGTTCACGGAGATGTCCTCCAGCACCGCGAACATCGTCCGCGTCGGCACCCCGGTGCCGCCCTTTGGCGTGTAACCCCACGGCCCGCCCGAGTTGTACGCCGGCGCCGCGACGTCGATATGCGCCCATTCGACCCCGTCGGCGACGAACTCCCGCAGGTAGGTGCCCGCGACCAGCATGCCCGCATAGCGGGACCCGCTGACGTTGGCCAGGTCGGCGACCGTCGACTTCAGGTCGTCCTTCAATTCCTCGGGCAACGGCATCGCCCACGCGTTCTCGCCGACCGACTGCGAGATCTCGGCGACCCGGTCGCGGAACTCGTCGCTGCCCATCACGCCCGGGGTGCGCGCACCGAGTGCGACGGTCTGGGCACCGGTCAGCGTCGACGTCTCGATCAGGTAGTCAGGTTCGTCCTCGCACGCCCGCACGATGGCGTCGGCCAGGATCAGCCGGCCCTCGGCGTCGGTGTTGAGCACCTCCACCGTGGTGCCGCCGTACTGGGTCAGCACGTCGCCGGGGCGCTGCGCGGTCGCCGACGGCATGTTCTCGGCCATCGGCACGTAGGCCACGACGTCGATCGGCAGGTTGCGGCGCGCGGCGAGCAGCACGGTCGCGATGACCGCGGCCGCCCCGCCCATGTCGGAGGTCATGTGGTGCATGTTCGCGGCCGGCTTGATCGAGATGCCGCCGGTGTCGAAGGTGATGCCCTTGCCGACCAGCGCGACCTTCTTGGCCTTGCGGCCGCCCCCGCGGTGCTCCAACCGGACCAGCCGGGGTGGGCGCGACGAGCCCTTGCCGACGCCGACGATCCCGCCGAAGCCCGCCTTGGCGAGCGCCTTCTCGTCGAGCACCTGCACCGACAGCCCGGCGGCTTCGCCCAAAGCCTTTGCCCGCTTGGCGAATTCGTCCGGGAACAGGTGGCTCGGCGGGGTGTTGACGAAATCCCGGGCGGTCGCGACGGCGACGGCAACCGCCTCGGCGTGCGCCGCCGAATCCTTGGTCGCCGCCTTCGTATCGAGGGTCAGCGCGGTGACCTTGCGGATTCCGGTGTCCTTGGGGGCGGTCTTGTCGCTGCGGAACTCGGTGAACCGGTAGGCGCCGAGCAGCAGGCCCTCGATGGTCGCCTCCAGATCGATCGCCGACAGCGTGGTGAAGACGTTCTCGACACCGTTGATCGACCGCGCCGCGACCCCGGCCGCGCGCCGGATCGTCTCGGCCGGCCACTCGTCGCGGGCCTTGCCCAGCCCGACGGCCAGCACGCTGCCGACCGGCAGCGCCGGCACCACGATGCGGGTCACCTGCTCACCACCGCCCTTGGCGCCCAATGCTTCGAGGGCGACCTCGATCTCACCGACCGCCTCGGCGTCGAGGAACGGGTTGTCCACCACGGTGGCGCGTCCGCCGTCGTCTCCGGAACTCACCACCGGCACGATCAGGACCGACGAGGCGACCTTGCGCTTGGGCAGCGCGCTGGCGACGGCGACGACAGGGGATTGGTAACCGGCTGAAGTGCTCACGGACATTCACCCTACTGGGCCACTAGTGTGGTTCGCCGTGAGCGACAACCTGCTGGCCGGCCCTCTGGAGAACCGTCACCGCGAGCTCGGCGCGAGCTTCGCCGAGTTCGGGGGGTGGCTGATGCCGGTGTCCTATGCCGGCACGGTCGCCGAGCACACCGCGACCCGCACCACCGTCGGACTCTTCGACGTCAGCCACCTCGGAAAAGCGCTGGTGAAGGGCCCCGGTGCAGCCGAGTACGTCAACTCCGCGTTCACCAACGACCTGCGCCGCATCGGACCCGGCAAGGCGCAGTACACGCTGTGCTGCACCGAGTCGGGCGGGGTGATTGACGACCTGATCGCCTACTACGTCTCCGACGACGAGATCTTCCTGGTGCCCAACGCCGCCAACACCGCCGCCGTCGTCGCGGCGCTTGCAGAACACGCCCCGGCGGGACTGACCATCACCGACGAGCACCGCTCCCGCGCCGTCCTGGCGGTGCAGGGGCCCAAGTCGACAGACGTGCTCGGTGCGCTCGGGCTGCCGACCGACATGGACTACATGGGCTACACCGATGCTCAGTTCGACGGCGTCGACGTCCGCGTGTGCCGCACCGGCTACACCGGTGAGCACGGCTACGAACTGCTGCCGACGTGGGACGAGGCGGGCACCGTGTTCGACGCGCTCGTCGACGCGGTGAAGGCCGCCGGCGGCGAACTGGCCGGGCTCGGCGCCCGCGACACGCTTCGTACCGAGATGGGCTATCCGTTGCACGGCCACGAACTGTCGCTGGACATCTCGCCGCTGCAGGCCCGCTGCGGATGGGCGGTGGGATGGAAGAAGGACACGTTCTGGGGCCGCGACGCGCTGCTCGGCGAGAAGGAAGCCGGGCCGCGACGGACCCTGCGCGGCCTGCGCGCCGTCGGGCGCGGAGTGCTGCGCCCCGAGCTGACCGTGCTCTCCAGCGACACCGCGGTCGGTGTCACCACCTCCGGAACCTTCTCTCCCACTTTGAAAGTCGGCATCGCGCTGGCGCTGATCGACACCTCGGCCGGCATCGCCGACGGCGACCGCGTCGCCGTCGACGTGCGTGGTAGGCAGGTCGAGTGCGACGTGGTCAAACCGCCGTTCGTCGACACCCGCACGCGCTGACGGCTGCGGGGTGTGCGCGGGAAAACCGCTGGCGCTCCGGTTATACAATCGGCTGCATGACTGAAGGCCTCGAGTTCACCGTTGATCGCGCTGCGAATCCGGCGAGCGACGAGGTACGGGCCGGCATCCTCGCCAACCCGGGCTTCGGCAAATTCCACACCGACCACATGGTGTCGATCGACTACACCACCGACAAGGGCTGGCACGACGCGAAGGTCGTGCCGTACGGCCCGATCGAACTGGATCCGTCGGCGATCGTGCTGCACTACGCGCAGGAGATCTTCGAGGGCCTGAAGGCCTACCGGTGGGCCGACGGCTCGGTCGTGTCGTTCCGGCCCGAGGCCAACGCGGCCCGACTGCGCGCGTCGTCGCGCCGGCTGGCGATGCCGGAGCTGCCCGACGAGGTGTTCCTCGAGTCGCTGCGACAGCTGATCGCCGTCGACGAGCAGTGGGTGCCGCCGGCAGGCGGCGAGGAGTCGCTGTACCTGCGGCCGTTCATGATCGCGACCGAACCCGGGCTCGGGGTGCGGCCGGCCGACGAGTACCGCTACCTGGTGATCGGCTCGCCCGCGGGTGCGTACTTCCCGCGGGGCATCAAGCCGGTCAGCGTGTGGCTGTCCCACGAATACGTGCGGGCCTCGCCGGGCGGGACGGGCGCGGCGAAGTTCGGCGGCAACTACGCCGCATCGCTGCTGGCGCAGGCCGAGGCGGCCTCGCACGGCTGCGACCAGGTGGTCTGGCTGGACGCGATCGAACGCCGCTACATCGAGGAAATGGGTGGGATGAACCTGTTCTTCGTGTTCGGCAGCGGCGGCACCGCGCGGCTGGTGACGCCGGAGCTGTCCGGTTCACTGCTGCCGGGCATCACCCGGAGTTCGTTGCTGCAGTTGGCAACCGACGCCGGTTTCGCCGTCGAGGAGCGCAAGATCGACGTCGACGAGTGGCAGAAGAAGGCCGCCGCGGGGGAGATCACCGAGGTGTTCGCGTGCGGCACCGCCGCCGTCATCACCCCGGTGTCGCACGTGAAGTTCGGCTCCAGTGACGGCATCGCCGAGTTCACCATCGCCGACGGCGAACCCGGTGAGATCACCATGGCGCTGCGCGACACCCTGACCGGGATCCAGCGCGGCACCTTCGCCGACACCCACGGCTGGATGACGCGGCTGTCCTAACGGACCGCCAGCCCGAGCGCGGCCACCGTCGTCGCGACCTCCAGCGCTGCGCCGAACACATCGCCGGTGACCCCGCCGAATCGGCGCACGCAGTGCGCGACCAGTCCGGCGCCGACCGCCACGGCGACGATCACGGCCAGCGGTCCCTGCCACGGCCGCTCACCCACCAGCGCCGCCAGTGCGGCGACGGCCACCAGCCACGCGCCCACCACCCACCGGGGCTGGGTGCCCGCGACCAGCGTGCCCAGCGTGCTGCCTGCCGCCGCGGGGACCCCGCGCCGGCAGGCGGCCACCACCGCGACCCGGCCGGTGAGCACCGCGACGGCCACCGCCGCGGCGCCCGCCTGGCTGAACGCGACGGACTGCACCAGCACCGTGACCGCCACCGCGGCCACCGCGAACGGTCCGGCCCGCCCGTCGCGCATCACCGCCAGCGCACGCTCCGGCGGCCCGTAACAACCCAACGCGTCGGTGGTGTCGGCCAGGCCGTCGATGTGCAACCCGCGGGTGACCAGCAGCAGCACCGCGACCGTCAGCGCCCCGGCGAGAAGGCTGTGCGCCCCGAACGCCCACCCGCCGAACCAGCACACGGCCGCGGCGAGGCCACCGAGCGCCGCGCCGGCCACCGGTAGCGCGGTCAGTGCGCCGCGTCCGATCACCGCATTCGCGCGCGCAGGTACCGGAAGAACCGTCGCGAACGCGAAAGCGCCTGCCAGCGAACGGAACACGGGTGCTAGGCCTCGCCGATCCCGGCTTCCTCGAACGTCGCCATCGACGCGAGGGTGGCCACCGCGGCACGCAGCACCGGCAACGCGACCACCGCGCCGGATCCCTCGCCGAGGCGCATGTCGAGCTCGACGATCGGCGACAGCTCCAGCTGCTGCAGCGCCAGGGTGTGCGCGGGTTCGGTGGAGCGGTGCCCGGCCCGCCACCACTGCCGGGCACCCGGCGCCAACCGGTCCGCGGCCAGCGCGGCGGCGGTGACCACCAGTCCGTCCAGCAGCACCGGCGTCTTGCGGACCGCGGCCTGCGCGCAGAAACCCGTCATCGCCGCGAGGTCGGCGCCGCCGCAGATCCTCAGCAGGGCAATGGGATCGGCCGACAGGCGGCGGGTGCGGTAGAGCGCGTCGCGAATCGCCGCGGTCTTGCGGGCCCACCCCGCGTCGTCGATGCCGGTGCCGCGGCCGACCACGGCCACCGGCTCCGAATCGGTCAGTGCGGCGATCAACGTCGTGGCCGGCGTGGTGTTGCCGATACCCATATCGCCGGCGATCAGCAGGTCCGCCCCGGAGTCGACCTCCTCGTCGGCGATCGCGCGGCCCGCGTCGATGGCCTGCACCACCTCGCCGGGGGTCAACGCGTCCTCGACGGCGATGTTGCCGCTGGAGCGGCGGATCTTGTGGGCGCCGATCGCGGGGGACAGCGGCTCCTCGGTGTCGACGGCCATGTCGGCGACGCGCACGGTGGCACCGGCCACCTCGGCGAGCACGTTCACCGCGGCGCCGCCGGCGGCGAAGTTGGCCACCATCGCCGCGGTCACCTCAGGCGGATACGCCGACACCCCGGCGCCGGCCACCCCGTGATCCCCGGCGAACACGACGACCCTGGCGCGCTCGAATTGCTGTGGCGGGCACACTCCTTGGCAGGCGGACACCCAGATCGACAATTCCTCGAGCCGGCCGAGCGCACCGGCGGGCTTGGTCAGCCGCAGCTGGCGCTGCGCCGCCGCGGCGGCGGCATCGGCATCGGGTACGGGAATCTCAGGAAAGTAGCCCACCTGCGGTGTCACGCAACGGTGGAGCCACGCTCGACCCGCGGCCGCGGCGCCCGCATGCGGCGCAGCTGCGAAGCCCGGCTGGCGGCGTAAAAGCCGAGCTTCCAACCGGTTTCGGTGTTGTTCGGGAACTTCTGATCGGCCATCCGGTTCACCTTGCGGCCCAGGAAGAAGCCGTCGATCACCATGATCAGCACGAGGATCAGCATCGCCGGAGACACCGCCGCCTGCACCTGAACCGACGGCACCGCCAGCATGATGAAGATCATCGCGAGCGCCGCAGGCATGAACAGGCCCAGCAGATTTCGCCGGGAGTCCACGATGTCGCGCACGTACGCGCGGACCGGGCCGCGGTCGCGGGGCAGCAGGTAGGCGTCCTCGCCGGCCATCATCCGCTCGCGGCGCTCGTTCATCTCGGCGCGGCGCTCGGCGCGCTCCGCCTTGCGCTCCGCACGCGAGAGCTTCGGACGCTGCGCACGCATCTCCTTGCGGCGCTTCCTGGCCTCGGCGGTGGTCATCGGCGCCGGGGCCACCGGCCCGCGCCTGCGGGCCGCCTCGTTGCGCTTCGGGGTCGGCCTGCCCTTGGGTGCGGTACCCGCACGCGGCGCCCCCGCGCCAGTGGTCGCATCGTCGTTCGAGGCATCCTCGGCGGGAACGGAATCGCCCGGATCTCCAGCGTCGTCACTCTTGCGGCCCAGCAGTTTCACAGGCCCCAGGTTACTTCTTTCGCACCCAGCGGACCCAATCCGCGCCGGATAGTCTGCCGGGGTGACGGCCAGCGAGCTCCCCAGCAGAACTGTGCTCATCGCCCCCGATTGCTTCGGCGACAGCCTGACCGCGGTGCAGGCCGCCGACGCGATCGCGCGCGGCTGGCGCGCCTCGCGGCCCGGTGACGACGTGCGGCGCGCTCCTCAGTCCGACGGTGGGCCCGGCTTCGTCGACGTGCTCGCCGACCGGCTCGGGGAGATCCGCACGTCGACGGTCAGCGGTCCACTCGACGCCGACGTCGAGGCGCGCTGGGTGCTCGACCCCGCCCCGCCGGTGACCGCCTACCTGGAATGCGCGCAGGCCTGCGGGTTGGCGCTGCTCGGTGGACCCCCGACGGTGCACACCGCGCTCCAGGCGCACAGCAGGGGAGTCGGGCAACTCATCGCCGAGGCGCACGCCGCCGGAGCCGGCCGCATCGTGGTCGGGCTCGGCGGCAGCGGCTGCACCGACGGCGGGCGCGCGCTGGTGGAGGCGCTCGGCGGGCTGAGCGCGGCCCGTGAGCTGCTCGCCGGCGTCGAACTGATCGCCGCCAGCGACGTCGAACACCCGCTGCTCGGGCCGATGGGCGCGGCGGCGGTGTTCGGACCGCAGAAGGGCGCCGACCCCTACACCGTCACGATCCTCGAACAGCGACTGACCGGCTGGGCCGAACACCTCGACGCCGCCGCGGGCCGCCGGGTCAGCGACGAACCGGGAGCCGGTGCGGCGGGCGGCATCGGCGCGGCGCTGCTCGCGCTCGGCGGGCGGCGCGAATCGGGGGCCTCGATCGTCGCCGAGCACACCGGGCTTTCCGCCGACGTCGCCGAAGCCGACCTGGTGATCACCGGTGAGGGCCGCTTCGACGACCAGTCCCTGCACGGCAAGGTCGTCAGCGCGCTCGCCGCCGCCGCACAGGCCCGCGGCATCCCGGTCCTGGTCCTCGCCGGCCAGGTCACCCTCGCCGCATCCGAGCTGGCCGGCGCCGGGATCGCGGCGGCGCATTCCGTCACCGACCATGCCGGATCGGTGCACAAGGCGATCGAGGATGCGGCCAACCAACTGGAAGGACTGGCCGCCGAGGTCGCGGCCAGATGGGACGGCAGCGGCAGAAGTGAGGAATAGGGGCGGAACCAGGTACCGTTGATGCAGTGGGGCCCGCCCCGATCGCGGGGGCGACCCGGCTCCACTCACGTACATCCACACGGGAGATTCCATGACTGTTCAGGACGAGTCGGCTGTGCAGGCTGGCCAGACCACCGAGGCTGCGCACGGCGTGACCCTGACGGATGCTGCGGCCGCCAAGGCGAAGGCGCTGCTCGACCAGGAGGGTCGCGACGACCTCGCCCTGCGTATCGCCGTGCAGCCGGGCGGTTGCGCCGGCCTGCGCTACAACCTGTTCTTCGACGACCGCACGCTCGACGGTGACCTCACCGTCGACTTCGCCGGTGTCGAGCTGACCGTCGACCGGATGAGCGCCCCCTACGTGCAGGGCGCGACGATCGACTTCGTCGACACCATCGAGAAGCAGGGCTTCACGATCGACAACCCGAACGCGACGGGCTCCTGCGCCTGCGGCGACTCGTTCAACTGACGAGCCGCGGCGCTCAGTACTGCCCGGCCGTGCGCGGCAGGTAGGAACAGACCAGAACTTCGTCGTCGATCGACAGCAGCTGTGCGACGGCCTGCTCGTCGGCCTCGGTAGGCGCATTGCGTGACGAACCGCTGGCGGGCAGGACACGCATGGTGAACAGCACCTGCGCCTGCGTCGGCGACGACAGCACCATCTTGTCGATCGATGACACCTGGGCGCTTTCGTACTGCTTGCGGAACGCATCGCTGGACAGATTCGCCAGCGCCAGATCCGAGCGGCGCTCCTTGACCGAGTCGAACAGCCCGCACAGCGTGTGCCGCGCCACCCGCTCGTCGTCGCCGTTGGTCAGCGCGTCGAGGTAGTCCTGGATCGCCGCCTTCGCCGAAGCCTCAGTCAGCGCGCCGCCCGCCGTCTGCTCGCGGGTTCCACTCGCCGCCACCGTGGCGATCACCCCGATCACCACCGCCAGCGCGGCCACCACCGCCGCGACGATGAGCCACGTCTTGCGCCCGCGCTTGGGGTACTGGACCGGCGGCGGCAGCGCACCCGGATAGGGCTGCGGCGGGTAGGGCTGCTGCGGATACGGCTCCGGATACATCTGCGGTCCTGCTGGTCCAGCGCCGTATGGGGGCGGGTACGGACCAGTCATAGATTTGCTCCCGGAAAGTCGAACGGATCCTGCGGCATCTACAGTGACCAGGCAGGCACTTATAGGCAGGTTAGCGCAACCCCTCCCCGACAACAGGGTGCTGACCTGTCCGGCGCCCTCCGCGCAACGCTGCCGACACAAGCTGACATGCCATGAACAAGAAGGGTGGGACTGCGTGACCATCGCGGTGACCGGATCGATTGCCACTGACCATTTGATGCGCTTTCCGGGGAAGTTCTCCGAGCAGCTGCTCGCAGACCACCTGCAGAAGGTGTCGCTGAGCTTCCTCGTCGACGACCTCGTCATGCACCGCGGCGGCGTCGCGGGCAACATGGCGTTCGCGATGGGCGTGCTCGGCGGTAACCCGACACTGGTCGGCGCCGTCGGCGAGGACTTCGAGGACTACCGGCAATGGCTGACCTCGCACGGGGTGAACTGCGACGCCGTGCTGGTCTCGCAGTGCGCCTACACCGCGCGCTTCGTCTGCACCACCGACGAGGACATGGCCCAGATCGCGTCCTTCTACCCGGGCGCGATGTCGGAGGCCCGCAACATCAAGCTCGCCGACGTCGTCAAGGCCACGGGTACCCCGGACCTGGTCATCATCGGCGCCAACGATCCCGAGGCGATGTTCCTCTACACCGAGGAATGCCGCGCGCTCGGACTGCCGTTCGCCGCCGACCCGAGCCAGCAGCTGGCGCGGCTGTCCGGCGAGGAGATCCGCAAGCTGATCGACGGTGCGAGCTACCTGTTCACCAACGACTACGAGTGGGACCTGCTGCTGCAGAAGTCCGGCTGGTCCGAGGCCGAGGTGATGAGCCAGATCCAGCTGCGCGTCACCACGCTGGGCGAGAAGGGCGTCGACCTGGTCGGGCGCGACGGCACCTTCGTCCACGTCGACGTCGTGCCCGAGACGCACAAGGAAGACCCGACCGGTATCGGCGACGCGTTCCGGGCCGGCTTCCTGACCGGCCGGGACGCCGGACTGTCGCTGGAGCGGTCGGCCCAGCTGGCCTCGATGGTCGCGACCCTGGTGCTCGAAGCGCCCGGCCCGCAGGAATGGACCTGGAACAAGGACCTGGCCGTGGCGCGCCTGACCGACGCGTACGGGGCCGAGGCGGCCGGCGAGATCGCTGAGGCGCTTTAGCGCCGACAGAGTGCGCTGAGGCGCTTTAGCGCCGACAGAGTGCGCTGAGGCGCTTTAGCGCCGACAGAGTGCGCCGCGGCGATCTAGAGCTGCACCGGGTAGGACGGCTCGCTGATCGCCGGGGTCACGGTCTTCTCGACGAAGATCGCGTGCCACAGCATGAAGATCAGCACCGTCCACAACCGGCGGCTGTGATCGCTCGTCCCGCCGCGGTGCTCGTCGAGCATCGCGCGCACGCCGTTCAGGTCGATCAGCTCGCCGGTTCCCGAGGAGCTGATCGTCTCGTGCGCCCAGTCCAGGAGCGCACCCGAGCGCAGCCAGTGCCGGATCGGCACCGGAAAACCGAGCTTCGGACGGTTCAGCACATGCGCGGGCACGATCGGCTCCAACGCGCGGCGCAGTGCGTACTTCGTCGTCGACCGCGTGATCTTCTGGTCGTACGGCAGCCGTGACGCGACCGCGAACACCTCCGGGTCCAGGAACGGCACCCGCAGTTCCAGCGAGTTGGCCATCGTCATCTTGTCGGCCTTGACCAGGATGTCCCCGCGCAGCCAGGTGAACAGGTCGATGTGCTGCATCCGGGCGACCGGATCCCAGCCCTGCGATTGCGCGTACACCGGCGCGGTCACGTCGGTGTGCACCCAGTCCGGACGGAACCGCCGCAGCACCGCGCGCAGCTGCGCGTCGGAGAAGCTGCGGGCATTGCCGTAGTAGCGCTCCTCCAGCGTCAGCGAGCCGCGATGGAGCAGGCTCTTGCCGCGCATCCCCTCCGGCAGCGGCTGGGCCATCCTGCCGACCGACCTGCGCAGTCCGCGCGGCAGATAGTCGAACGGCTTCAGCGACAGCGGCTCCCGGTAGATGGTGTAGCCGCCGAACAACTCGTCGGCACCCTCACCGGAGAGCACCACCTTGACGTGCTTGCGGGCCTCCTTGGCGATGAAGTACAGCGGCACCAGCGCCGGGTCGGCCACCGGCTCGTCGAGATACCAGACGATCTCGGGCAGCGCCGCGACGAACTCCTCCTGGTCGACCACCTTCGCGACGTGGCGCGCACCGATCGCCTCCGCGGACGCGACGGCGACGTCGACCTCCGAGAAACCCTCGCGTTCGAAGCCGGTGGTGAACGTGATCAGCCGAGGGTTGTGGCGCATCGCCAGCGCCGCGATCGCCGTCGAATCGATGCCGCCCGACAGGAACGCGCCCACGGTGACGTCGGCGCGCATGTGCTTGGCGACGGAGTCCTCGAGCGCGGCGGTGATCTCGTCGTAGCGTGCCTGCTCGGCACCGGCTGTGAACGGCACCGCCGCGAAACGGGGCCGGAAATAGCGTGTCACCTCGGGCGGCGCGCCCGGCCGCACCCGGGCGTAGCTACCCGACTCCAGCCGGCGTATCCCGCGCTGCAGCGTCTCCGGCTCCGGTACGTACTGCAGCACGGTGTAGTGCTGGACGGCGCGCTCGTCGATCGCGAGGTCGATACCCAGCGGCTCGGCGACGTCGAGCAGACACTTCTTCTCGCTGCCGACCACCGTCCCGTTCGCGCTGGTCGCCATGTAGAGCGGTTTGATGCCGAACGGATCCCGCGCGCAGAACAACTCCTGCTCGACGGTGTCCCAGAGCGCGAACGCGAACATGCCCCGCAGCCGGTGCAGCGCATCGGGTCCCCAGTGGTGGTAGGCGGCCAGGATCGCCTCGCCGTCACCGTCGGTGTGGAACACCGCGCCGTACTCGGCGGCGAGTTCCTCCCGCAGCTCCAGATAGTTGTAGATCTCACCGTTGAACACGAGCGTGTAGCGCTGCGGCGCATCGGCCGGGCCCCACTGCAACGGTTGATGGCTGTGCGCGATGTCGATGATCGACAACCGGTTGAACCCGACCACGACCCGGTCGTCGTGCCAGGTCCCGGGCTCGTCCGGACCGCGGTGGCGCATCTGCGCCGCTGCCCCCGACATCGACTCGACCAGGGCAGGGGAGACCTCACAGAACGGGTCGGTTACCAGCGCAAGCAGTCCGCACACGGCGCCAGTATGCCTAATCCTGACGGTCGCTTCGCGCCTGTCGTACGGCGTGGTCTACGCTGCGTAGTATTCATGCAGCCGTGTGACCGCACCGCGGTCTCAATCGACTACTCGATGTCTTCAAGGAGGCGCCAACGTGTCCGCTCGCGGCCTGAAGTTGGTGGCATTGTCCCTGCTCCTTGGCGGGATGACAGTGCTACTCAGCGGATGCAGTTGGTCGGAGGTACTCGGCCTGGGATGGCCCAACGGCATCACGCCGGAGGCACATGCCAACCGTGAACTGTGGATCGGTTCTGTCATCGCGGCGTTCGTCGTCGGTGGGATCGTCTACGTCCTGCTGTTCTGGACCACGGTGTTCCACCGCAAGAAGGCCGGCGACACCGAGCTGCCGCGGCAGTTCGGCTACAACATGCCGCTGGAACTGACGCTGACGGTGATCCCGTTCATCATCATCTCGGTGCTCTTCTACTTCACGGTGGTGGTGCAGGAGAAGATGCTGCACAAGGAGGACAACCCCGAGGTCGTCATCGACGTGACCGCCTTCCAGTGGAACTGGAAGTTCGGCTACCAGAAGGTCGAGTTCGCCGACGGCACGATGTCCTACGACGGTGTCGACAACGAGCGCAAGGAAGCCATGACCTCGCGCCCCGAGGGCGCGGACGACCATGGCATCGAGCAGGTCGGCGCCATCGCGGGGAAGAACCCCGAGGACCGCACCTACCTGAACTTCGACAAGATCGAGACGCTGGGTTCGTCCACCGAGATCCCGGTGCTGGTGGTTCCGTCGGGCAAGCGCATCGAGTTCCAGATCGCGTCGGCCGATGTCATCCACGGCTTCTGGGTTCCGGAGTTCCTGTTCAAGCGGGACGTGCTGCCGAACCCCAAGGAGAACAACTCCGACAACGTCTTCCAGATCAGCGAGATCAACCTGCCCGACGGGCAGACCAGCGGAGCGTTCGTCGGGCGTTGCACCGAGATGTGCGGCACCTACCACGCGATGATGAACTTCGAGCTACGGGTGGTCTCGCCCAACGACTTCAAGGCCTATCTCGCCCAGCGTGAGTCGGGCAAGACCAACGCCGAGGCGCTGGAGGCGATCAACCAGTCGCCGGTGGCCATCACCACCAAACCTTTCGACACCCGTCGCGGTGAGGGTGCGCCCGAGCTGCCGCAGGCCAGCAGGTAAGGACAGCAGATGCATATCGAAGCCAGGTTGTTCGAATTCCTGACCGCGTTCTTCGCGCTGTGCACGGTCGTCTACGCCGTGCTGACCCATCTGTTCGCCCGTGGCGGCATCGAGTGGGCAGGCACCACCGCGCTGGCGCTGACGACCGGTCTGTCCCTGATCACCGGCACGTTCTTCCGCTTCGTCGCGCGCCGGCTCGACACCCGGCCCGAAGACTACGAGGATGCCGAGATCGCTGACGGCGCGGGCGAGCTGGGCTTCTACAGCCCGCACAGCTGGTGGCCGGTCATGATCGCGCTGTCCGGCTCGATCACCGCGGTCGGCATGGCGATGTGGCTGCCGTGGCTGATCGTCGCCGGCGTGTGCTTCATCCTTTCGACGGTGGCCGGACTGGTCTTCGAATACCACACGGGGCCCGAGAAGCACTGAGCCCGGCCGCAAGGTCACAATCAGGCATGAGTTACCCCGTAACCCGCGTCCAGGGATCCGTTCGGGTGCTGCCGTTGGGTAGTGTTGCCGAGGCGTCATGAGCCGCCACGGCGACCACCGACGCCGAAGAAGCAGTCGAGAAGGACAGACGTAGATGAGCGGGCCGAATCCTCCCGGGCGGGACTCTGGCAGCTCTGGTCTCCCAGGTGAGGAGCCGGAAAGCGCCGCCGACAACCCCGACACCGGCCAGACGGACTTCTACTCGCGCGCATACTCGGCGCCGGAGTCCGAACAGTTCGTCAGCGCGTACGCCTCCAACGATCTGGTGCCGTACGACTACGACACCTACGACGCCGCGGCGGACGTCGAATACGCACCGCCGCCGCGCTGGCCGTGGGTGGTCGGCATCGTCGCGATCATCGCCGCCGTCGCACTGGTGGTCTCGGTGTCGGTTCTGGTGACCCGCACCGACACCGACAACCTCGCCACGCCGGAGACGACGACGCGGCCCGCGCCGCCCGTGCAGGACGAGATCCTGACGACGACGCCTCCGCCTCCGCCGCCCCCACCGCCGCCGACCTCGGAGGCCCCGCCGCCTCCGCCGCCGGAGACCGTCACGGTGACCCAGGAACCGCCGCCTCCGCCGCCGGCCGAGGAGCCCCCGCCACCGCCGCCGCAGACCTCGGAGGCCCCGCCGCCTCCGCCGACGACCACGACGCCCGCGGGCCCGCGACAGGTGACCTACTCGGTCACCGGGACGAAGGCCCCCGGCGACATCATCACGGTGACCTACATCGACGCGTCCGGGCGCAGCCGCACCCAGCGCAACGTCTACATCCCGTGGTCGCTCACCGTCACCCCGATCTCACAGTCCGAGGTCGGCTCCGTTCAGGCGTCCAGCCTGTTCCTGGTCAGCCGGCTGAACTGTTCGATCACCACCAGCGACGGACAGGTGTTGTCGTCCAACACCGGTAACGCCGCCCAGACCAGCTGTTAGGCCACTGCGACGCCGATGACGAACCTCACCGACACCGCGAACCGCCCGAGCGCCGGGTTCGACGTCTCCTCCCTCGACCGCACCGACCGGCTGCTGCTCGGTGGCTGCGTGGTGGCCTGGCTGGCCGCGCTCGGCGGCGGTGTCGCCGCGATCGTCGCGCTGATCGACCTCGGCCGCGGGCACACCGCCCCGGCGGGGGATTCCGGCACGCCGTGGGTGCTGTACACGATCATCGGTGTCTCGGCGGCGGTGATCGTCGCCGCGGTCCCGCTGCTGTTGCGCGCCCGGCGCGATCCCGACGCCGAACTCACCCCTGTCGAGAAGCGGCTGGCCCGGCAGCAGGCGGAGCGCACCGAGGCCCCGGCACCTGCCCCGGCACGGCCGGTGGATGCCCCGACCGAGAAGCTGCGTGTGCCCCCACCACCCGCCGACACCAACAGCGGGCGCCTGCCCCGGATCCTGCAGTCACCCGTGTCGCCGACGGTGATCGACTCACCGGCCGTCGACCGGGTCTGGCTGCGTAACACCGCGTCGGTGACCGGTGCGATGGGCGTCGCCACGGTGCTGGTGTCGACCGCGACCTACCTGATGGCCGTCGACAGCGTCACGGCCTCCTGGGTGCTCTACGGCGTTGCCGGCGCCGTCACGGCCGCGATGGTGGCCATCCCGGTGTACTTCCTGCGCGAGCTGCGGGCTGCGCTCGGGAGCTAGTCGCGGAATCGTGACGCGGTCCAGATCCCGGACCGCGCGCAGCCCGAACGGGGTGTCTCGTCGTCTTCGACTGCGCCACCGGGCAATTCGAGACAGTCGCGGTAGGTCACGGCGTCCACGACGACTTGCCCGTCGGATGAACACGCCGATAAATGTGGCGGGGTAGGGGAGTGGGCACACAAAAAGATCCGCCCCAGCCGGATGGCTGGGGCGGATCTTTCGCGTTCGTGCTCGGGTCAGTGGTGACCGTTGGTCGAGCCGTTGGACCCGTTGCCGGCATGCGTGCGGTCCTGATGCTCGCGCAGCGCGGTGAGCGCCCGGCGCTCGGCCGCATGAGCGGCCTCGGTGAGCGCTTCGTGCTCCGAGATCGGATCCGCCGACAGGAACCCACCGGTACCCGGCGCACCCGCCGAGCCCAGCTTGTTCATCCGCTTGGGCAGGGCAGCACCCTGGTACTCCAGCGGAATCGGGTGACCGTGCTCGTCGACCGGGCCGAGCGGCTGGTGCAGCTCGACATAGGCGCCGTGCGGCAGACGCTTGATGATGCCCGTCTCGATGCCGTGCTCCAGCACCGCGCGGTCGCTGCGCTGCAGCGCCACCGCCCAGCGGTAGGCGACGAAGTACACGATCGCGGGCAGCACCACCATGCCGATGCGGCCGATCCACGTCGTCGCGTTCAGCGAGATGTGGAACTTCAGCGCGATGATGTCGTTCATGCAGGCGAACGTCAGCAGGATGTAGAACGAGATCGCCGCCGCACCGACCGCGGTACGCGTCGGCACGTCACGAGGACGCTGCAACAGGTTGTGGTGTGCGTCGTCGCCGCTGAGCTTCTTCTCGATGAACGGGTAGGCGATCAGCAGCGTGAAGACCAGACCCATCGCCAGCGCGACCCAGACACCCTGCGGGATGGTGTGACCGAACGGGTAGAACTCCCACGCCGGCCACAGGCGGATCAGGCCGTCCGTCCACATCATGTAGAAGTCGGGCTGGCTACCGGCCGAGACTTGAGACGGGTTGTACGGACCGATCGTCCACACCGGGTTGATCTGCAACAGACCGCCCATCAGGCCCAGGATGCCGACCGTCACGGCGAAGAACGCGCCGGACTTGACCGCGAACACCGGCATGACGCGCACGCCGACGACGTTCGTCTCGGTGCGGCCGGGGCCGGGGAACTGGGTGTGCTTCTGGAACCACACCAGCGCGAGGTGAACACCGATGAGCGCCAGGATGATTCCGGGGATCAGCAGGATGTGCAGCGCGTACAGGCGGGGGATCAGGATCTCGCCGGGGAAGTCCCCGCCGAACAACGCCCAGTGCATCCAGGTGCCGACCACCGGGATACCGATCGTGATGCCCGAGAGCGCGGCGCGGATACCGGTGCCCGAGAGCAGGTCGTCCGGCAGCGAGTAGCCGAAGAAGCCCTCGAACATCGCCAGGATCAGCAGCAGCGAGCCGATCACCCAGTTCGCCTCACGCGGGCGGCGGAACGCGCCGGTGAAGAAGATACGGGCAAGGTGGACCATGATCGACGCCGCGAACAGCAGCGCCGCCCAGTGGTGCACCTGGCGCACGAACAGACCGCCGCGCACCTCGAAGCTGATGTCCAGCGTGGTCTCGTATGCCCGCGACATGCCCACACCGCGCAGCGGCTGGTACACGCCGTCGTAGACGACGTGCGCCATCGACGGGTCGAAGAACAGCGTCAGGTACACGCCCGTGATGAGCAGCACCAGGAAGCTGTACATCGCGATCTCGCCGAGCAGGAACGACCAATGCGTCGGGAAGACCTTGTTGAGCTGCCGGCGCACCGCGGCCGACGGGTGATACCGCGAGTCGATCGCGTCACCCTGCTTGGCCGCGATCGTGGCGGCGTCTAGACGTGGGCTCATGACTTGCGCTCCCAGAATGCCGGTCCGACGGGTTCGATGAAGTCGCCGTTGGCGACCAAGTAGCCATCCTGGTCGATCGTGATCGGCAGCTGTGCGAGCGCACGAGCGGCGGGACCGAAGATCGGCTTGGCGAAGTGCAGCGCGTCGAACTGCGACTGGTGGCACGGGCACAGGATGCGGTAGGTCTGCTGCTCGTACAGCGACGACGGGCAGCCCAGGTGCGAGCACACCTTGGTGTAGGCGAACAGCTCACCGAAGTTGAAGCTCTCCTGGCCGCGGCGCTTGACCACGCGGGACATGTCGCCGGGCTTGATGCGGATCAGCATCACCGGGTTCCGCACACCCATCACGATGTCGTAGATGTGGTGCTGGGACTCGACTGTCGTTCCGTCACCGTCGGATTCACGCCACGGGTAGACGGTCTCCATGCCACCGGCGTCGAGGTCCTCCGGGCGCATCTTGACGAACGGGGAGTCACCGGGCTTGCCGGTCGCGCGGGCCAGGTAGATGGTCTCGCCCTCGAAGCGCGGGGTCCATCCGGACGTCCACAGCACGGCCTTCATGCCTTCGGCGGTCGGCACGACGGGCTTCCACGGGTTCTTGATCAGACCGCCGATGAACGCCACCGCGGTGCCGAGCCCGAACGCGCCGAACCCGATACCCAGCGAGATGCCGATCATCTTGCGGCGCTTGATGGTCGAGCCGTCCAGCGCGTCGCCGAGGTTCGCGGCGATCGTCTTGCGGTGCAGCTCGGGGGAGCGCCCGTCATGGCGATCCTGGATCGAGATCTCTTCGGGGATGAACTTCTTCTGGTACATCACCGCGCCGATACCGATGGCCAGCACCGACAGCCCGAAGGTCAGGCCGTACAGCGGCGTGGTCAGCGAGTACATGAACTCGCCGCCGGACCCGTAGGGCTTGTACTCCCAGGGCCAGAACAAGAAGATCAGCAGCAGCGCCAGACCCGAGAAGCCGGCCAGCAGGAACCAGTACGCGACGGTGCGCTCGGCGCGCTTCTCGGCCTTGGTGCCGGGGATCGGCCAGCGTGGCTCCTTGTAGACGATCTCGACACCGTCGAGCTTGCCGCCGAGTTCGAGGAGCTCTTCCTGCGTCATCTTGGCGAGTTCGGCGTCGGTCGGCTGTCCCGGCTCACCCTTGTGGCCGGGGACGTCCGTGCCTTTCTCGTCAGGCTTGTCACTCATGCCCGTGCTCCGATCCACAGTGCGGCGGCGATGATGGCCACCATTCCGACGATCCACGCGACCATGCCTTCGGAGGTCGGCCCGAAGCCGCCCAGTCCGAGTCCGCCCGGGGTGGGGGTTTGCGCGGCTTCGCGCACGTAGGCGACGATGTCGCGCTTCTCCTCAGGGGAGAGCTGGCGGTCGGAGAACTTGGGCATGTTCTGCGGACCCGTCAGCATGGCGGTGTAGATCTGCGCTTCGTTGGCGTTGCCGAGGTCAGGGGCGTACTTGCCCGACGACAGTGCGCCACCCTTGCCGGTGAAGTTGTGGCAGGACGCGCAGTTCAGCCGGAACAGGTCGCCGCCGCGGGCGACGTCGTTGCCGATCAGCGACTGCGAGGCGATGTGACCGTTCTCGTCACGGGGCACGACGGGGCCGCCGCCGTTGGCCTGGATGTAGGCACCCAGCGCGTCGGTCTGTGCCTCGTCGAACTGACGGGGCTTCTGCGGCGCCTGCGCCTCGCCGCGCATCGCGGGCATACGGCCGGTGGACACCTGGAAGTACACGGCGGCCTCGCCGACACCGATCAGGCTCGGGCCACGGTCGGCGACACCCTGCAGGTTGACGCCGTGGCAGGACACGCAGGACGTGTCGTAGAGCTGCTGACCAACGCGGAGCATGGCCGACGCCGACTCATCGGCGACAGCGACCTGAGGTGACGGCGTCAACGTGGCCGCCAGGCCACCGGCCATCACCAATCCACTCATCAGCAGCAGGGCTGCTGTGAGCCGTCGGCGTAACCGCCGGCGCGACTTGCTGGTCATCGAACCCCTTCTCATCAGGCGAGGCATTCGCGAGCCGATCATCGGACGAAGTAGATGACGGCGAACAGGGCGATCCACACGATGTCGACGAAGTGCCAGTAATAAGACACGACGATCGCGGCGGTCGCCTGGGCTGGTGTGAACTTGCTCATCCGGGTGCGCAGCAACAGCAGCACGAAGGCGACGAGACCGCCGATGACGTGCAGGCCGTGGAAGCCGGTGGCCAGGTAGAAGACGGTGCCGTAGGCGCTGCCGGCGATGGTGGTGCCGTGCTGGACCAGGTGCAGGTACTCGTACGCCTGGCCGAGCACGAAGAACGTGCCCATCGCGAGGGTGATCGTGTACCACCGGCGCAGCCCGAACACGTCGCCGCGCTCGGCGGCGAACACGCCCATCTGGCAGGTGAACGACGAGGCGATCAGCACCAGCGTCACCGGAACGGCCAGGGCCAGGTTCAGCTCGGTGGGCTCCGGCGGCCAGTCGCCGTGCGCTTGCGCGCGCGCGGTGAAGTACATCGCGAACAGTCCAGCAAAGAACATCAGTTCACTGGAAAGCCAGACGATGGTGCCAACACTGACCATATTTGGCCGGTTCAGCGAATGCACACGCGATGTGATTGCGGATCCCGACGTCCCTACAGCGCTCGTCACAGGAGCAAGTATGACGCTTTGTAGTTGTTGAACTCCACCCGGGGTTGGCAATTCGTCATAATCACCGGGTGATATCTCCTTCTCCCACGTCCGGCACCGGTTCCTCCGTACGCGGGGGTGAGCCGACCTGGCCGGTGGTGCTGGGCCGGCTGACGACATCTCAGACCCTGCTGCCAGGACAGACGGCGTGGGCGATGGACCAGATCATGAGCGGCACCGCCACGCCCGCCCAGATCTCGGCGTTCGCGGTCGCGATGAAGATGAAGCGGCCCACCTCGGGGGAGGTCACCGAGATGGCCGACATCATGCTCAAGCACGCCCGCCGGGTACCGACGGACACCATCGGGACGTCGACGGTCGACATCGTCGGCACCGGTGGTGACGGCGCGAACACCGTGAACCTGTCGACGATGGCCTCGATCGTGGTCGCCGCCGCGGGGGTGCCCGTCGTCAAGCACGGAAACCGGGCGGCGTCGTCGCTGTCGGGCGGTGCGGACACCCTCGAGGCGCTCGGGGTGCGCATCGACCTCGGGCCCGACGAAGTGGCGCGCAGCGTCGCCGAGGTCGGCATCGGCTTCGCGTTCGCTCCGCAATTCCATCCGTCGTACCGGCACGCCGGCGCGGTGCGCCGCGAGATCGGGGTGCCGACGGTGTTCAACCTGCTCGGGCCGCTGACCAACCCGGGTGGCCCGCGCGCCGGGCTGATCGGTTGCGCGTGGGGCGATCTCGCCGAGGTGATGGCCGGGGTCTTCGCCGCCCGGGGTTCCAGCGTGCTGGTGGTGCACGGCGACGACGGACTCGACGAGCTGACCACGACCACGACGAGCACGATCTGGCGCGTGCAGGCCGGCACCGTCGAGCGGTTGACGTTCGACCCGGCCGCGTTCGGTTTCGCCCGGGCCGAGATCGCCGAACTGGTCGGCGGGGATGCCGACGCGAACGCCGCGTCGGCGCGCGCGGTGCTCGGCGGCGAGAAGGGCCCGGTGCGCGATGCGGTGCTGCTCAACGCCGCCGGCGCGATGGTCGCCCACGCCGGGCTATCCAGCGACGCTCAATGGGTCCCGGCCTGGGAGTCCGGTCTCGCGCGGGCCAAGGACGCGATCGACTCCGGGGCGGCCGAACAGCTGCTCGCGCGTTGGGTGCGGTTCACTCAGGCACTCTGAGTCCAGCGACTCTGAGCTGCGCAGCTGCTCGGCAGCCAGCCGCGCCGAGCGGGCGGCCGCGGCCCACGCCGCCCACCGGCCTGCCGCGCCGATCGGCGAGCAGTAGCCGGTGTCGGTGCGCACGATCCGGACCCCCGGTTGGCCCAGCCAGCGGGCGATCAGCGCGGTCTCCTCGACCAGCGCGCCCCCGAGCGGCCCGTCGGTGGGCAGCACGGACTGCGCGGCGGAGGTGATCGCGTCGACCACCGGCATCGGCGGAACTCCGCGCGGCGCGACACCCGCCGAGGCGAGCTGGCCGTGCCGGATCACCGCGAGGTGCCAGCCCCGGTTGCCGTCCGGGCGGGCCGCGACCAGCTCGGGGATCGCCGACAACGCCCGCAGCCGCTGGCCCCGCCACAACACGTCGATCGTCGCGGCGGTGTGGTCGCGCAGCCGGGCGGCCGTCTCGTAGCGGTGACGTTCGGCCAGATCGGCGATCTGCGCCAGCGCCGCGGTGAGCGGCTTGTCGCAATGCCCGTCGATCAAGGCCCGCGCGGCGGCGGTGGCGGCGGCGTACCCGGCGGCGTCGGCGCCCCGCGCGGCCGGACACGGCGACACCTCCCGCTCCGGGCACGCCGGCCCGTGGACGGCGCTGCGGCCCAGCCGGTTGGTGCACGTGCGCATCCCGGTGAAGCGGGCCATCAGCGCCGCGGCGTCGTATGCGTCGGCGCGCGCACGGAACGGCCCCACCGCGCCGGCGGTGCGCGGCGAGCGCACCGCCGAGAAGCGCGGGAACGGCTCATCGGTCAGCGTCACCCACCACCACTTGTGCGGGAACTTCGACCGCCGGTTGTACGGCGGTGCGTGGGCGGCCAGCAGTCGCAGCTCGCGCGCCCCGGCTTCGAGGTCGTGCGCGCACTCGACGTGGTCGACCGTGACGGCCAGTGAGGCCATCTCCTTCATCCGGGTGCGTGGGTCGGCGCCGTTGTAGTACTGGGAGACCCGGCGCCGCAGATCCACCGCGGTGCCGACGTAGAGCACCTCCTTGGACGGCCCGCGGAACAGGTAGACGCCGGGCGTGCGCGGCAGGGCGCGTGCGAGGTGCTTTTTGCTGCGCTGCGCCGGGGTGACGTCGGGAAGATAGGAACGCAGCTCGGAGTACGTGTGCACGCCCTGGTTGCCGACGCGTTCGATCAGCCCGTGCAGGACGTCGACGGTGGCGCGGGCGTCGTCGAGCGCGCGGTGCGTCGGGGTGGTGGACGCACCGAACAGCCGCGCCAGCGCCGACAACTTCACGCTCGGCGCCTCGTCGCGGGTGAGCACGCGGCGCGCCAGCGTGACGGTGCACAGCACCGGCGGCTTGGGCCACGGCAGGTGATGGCGTTCGGCGGCGGCGCGCAGGAAGCCGACGTCGAACCGGGCGTTGTGCGCGACGAGCACTGCGCCGCGGGCGAATTCGAGGAAGGCAGGCAGGACGCTGTCGATTCTCGGCGCGTCGTAGACCATCGCCGTCGTGATCCCGGTCAGCGCGACGATCTGGGGCGGGATCGCGCGACCGGGGTCGACGAGGGTGGCGAATTCGCCGAGCACCTCGCCCCCGCGTACCTTCACCGCGCCGATCTCGGTGATCGCGTCGTGCCGCTCCCCGGCGGGCCGGCCCCCCGTGGTCTCCAAATCGACCACCACAAAGGTGGTTTCACGCAGAGTCGGGTCGGCCAGCGGATCGACATCCGCGAACGTGAGCTGACCCATGTGCTGAACGTAGGCCGCCGCGGTGACAAGTGCGGGGAGCAGCGCCGTGACGCACGCAGCGGAGTTGTCGGTGGCCGTCGTTAGCGTGCGGCAAGACTGCGAACGAGAGGACGAATGCGATGACGCATGAGCGGTGGTGGCTCGGTGACGAGCCCAGTGAACAGCCCTGTGACGAACGCCGTGTCGAACCCCGTGATGAACCCAGTGTCGGAACGGTGACGATCGATTGCGACGACTGTGCGGTGCGCGGCCCCGGCTGCCAGGACTGCGTCGTCAGCGTGCTGCTGGGGGTGCCCGAGACCCTGCACCTCGACGAGCAGCGCGCGCTGGAGGTGCTGGCCGAGGTCGGATTGGCGCCGCGGCTTCGGCTGGTGCCGATCCACCGCCACAGGGACACCGGCCACAACACCGACGACACCGGCCACAACACCGGGGTAGCCTGACGACACGCGTTCTGCGCGCGGCGCTACGTTCACAGGAACGGCTGTTAAATTTGCGTCTTCCGTTGGACAAGGCCGTTGCCGTTTCGTAACCTATCCGAGACCAAACTGAGTTCGAGGCGGCTCGTCACGGCAGTTGAAGGACGCAATAGATCTTGAGGCTCGACCGCGTGTATTGGAGCATTCGCCGGATTCGGCAACCCCTCGTCAGCGTAGTGACCGGGCTGGCCCTCTTCGGGGCGGTGCTGACCGGACAGGCGCTGGCCGACCCCGCCGAAGACGCCCTCGCGAAACTGAACCAGTTGTCTCGCCAGGCCGAGCAGACCACCGAGGCGATGCACTCCGCCCAGCTCGATCTCGACAGCAAGCTGGCCGTCCAGCAGGCCGCGGAGGCCAAGCACGCCAGCGACGTGGCCGCGACCGAAGCGGCCAGAGACCAGCTCGTCGACTATCAGGGCAAGGTCGACAAGCTCGCCGCGGCCCAGTACATGGGTGGGCGCCCGTCCGGTTTCGACGCGATGCTGACCGCCTCCTCGCCGCAGGGCCTGATCGATCGGCTCTCCATCCAGCGGGTGATGGCCACCGAGATCCAGGCCCAGATGAAGGGGTTCCGCGACGCGGGGCAGCGGGCCGAGGTCGCCGAACGCGCGTCTGCGGCATCCGCCGCGGAGGCCAAGACCGCCGCCGAGCAGGCCGCCGCCGTGCGCGCCGAACTGCAGTCCAAGCAGAGCCAGCTGCAGACCCAGATCGCGATCGTCAAGGCGCAGTACGAGGCGCTGACACCGCACCAGCGCGAAGCCCTCGCCGCCGCGCCGCCCCCGCCGCCGGTTCCCGCCGCGGCCCCCGTTCCGCCACCGCCCGGCCAAGACCCGGCGATCATCGCCGCACCCGCGGCGCCGCCCGTGCCGGACGCTCCCGCTCCGGGTCTACCCGGGGCGATCCCGCCCGGTGACATCGCCCCGCCCGGATCCCCGGTCGCGACCACCGTCATCCAGGCCGCGCTGAGCCGTATCGGATCGCCGTACTCGTGGGGTGGCTCGGGCCCGGGCGCCTTCGACTGCTCCGGGCTGGTGATGTGGTCGTTCCAGCAGGCCGGGATCGCGCTGCCGCATTCCAGCCAGGCGCTGGCCCGAGGCGGGCAGCCGGTCTCGACCGATCAGATGCAGCCCGGTGACCTGGTCACCTATTACTCCGACGCGTCGCATGTCGGTATCTACATCGGCGACGGAATGATGGTGCACGCCTCCACCTACGGCACACCGGTGCGCGTTGCCCCGGTGAACAATGCGCCGATCTACAACGTCCGTCGTTACTAGACCGGCGCTCGGCGCGGTGCTCGGCGCCGAGTTGATCTGCGCGGTGCTGTTGACGGCAGGTCCGTTGGCGTCATCGCCCGGTCCCGCCGTGGCCGCGCCGGCCCCGCTCACCCGGGCCGTCGCCGCCGCGCCGATGTCCCACAGCGTGCCGCTGCCCGACGGCCGCACCGCCGTACTGGCCGATCTGGGCGCCCGCGACGGTGCCGCACTGCTCGACCGTATCGCCGAGGAACTGCCCGGAGCCGTCGCCGCGGTCACCGGATTCTGGGGCGACCGATGGCACCGCGAGATCCCGATCGTCGTGGCCGCCACGGCCGGCCAGTTCGCGACGCTGGCGGGCGGGGGAGCCGACATCGCCGCGACCACCACCGCCGAACGCATCACGTTCTCGCCCGCGGCGGCCGCGATGAACGACGCCGACCTGCGAACGGTGTTGCGACACGAGCTCTTCCATTTCGCCGCCAGGCCCGACACGGCCGCCGACGCGCCGGTGTGGCTGACCGAGGGGGTCGCCGACTACGTCGGACGGCGGGCGGCGCCCGTGCCGCCGCGCGCACCCGGCGCACTGCCGACCGACGCCGAGCTGGCCACGCCGGGGCCAGGGCGCTCGGCCGCCTACGACCGCGCCTGGGAGTTCGCGTCCTACATCGCGCACACCTACGGACCGGACAAGCTGCGTGCGCTCTACGTCGCGGCGTGCGGACCCGGCCATCCCGACGTCGCGACCGCCGTGCGGACCACGCTCGGGGTGGACCCGTCGACCCTGACGGCGGCACCGTGAAACGGCTGCTGCTGGTCACCAACGACTTCCCGCCGCGCCGCGGCGGCATCCAGTCCTATCTGGAGGCGCTGGTCGGTCACCTGGTCGCCTCACAGCAGTGCGAGCTGACCGTGTACGCACCGAAGTGGAAGGGCGCCGAGGACTACGACTCGGTCGCCGCGGCCACCGGCTATCGCGTGGTGCGACACCCCGGCACGCTGATGCTGCCCGAACCGACGGTGGCGCTGCGAATGCGCAAGCTGATCGCCGAGCACGGTATCGAGACCGTGTGGTTCGGCGCGGCTGCACCGTTGGCGCTGATGGCGCCCCTGGCCCGCGCGGCCGGCGCCCAGCGGGTGATCGCCAGCACGCACGGCCACGAGGTCGGCTGGTCGATGCTGCCGCTGGCCCGAACGGCGTTGCGCCGCATCGGCACCGACACCGACGTCGTCACCTACATCAGCGCCTACACCCGGCGCCGGTTCTCGTCGGCGTTCGGTCCCGACGCCGCACTCGAGTACGTGCCGCCCGGCGTGGACACCGAACGGTTCGTGCCCGACGAGGTCGCCCGCGCGGAGATGCGGGCCCGCTACCGGCTAGGGCAGCGGCCCGTCGTCGTCTGCGTATCCCGGCTGGTCCCGCGCAAGGGGCAGGACATGCTGATCCGGGCGCTGCCCGCGATCCGGCAGCGGGTTCCCGGGGCGGCGCTGGTGATCGTCGGCGGCGGCCCGTACCGCAACTCGCTGCACCGGCTGGCCCACGATTTCGGCGTCGCCGAGGACGTGGTGTTCACCGACGGTGTGCCGGGCGAGGAGCTGCCGGCCCACCACGCGATGGCCGATGTCTTCGCGATGCCTTGCCGCACAAGGGGATACGGACTCGACGTGGAAGGCCTCGGCATCGTCTACCTGGAGGCGTCCGCCACCGGCGTGCCGGTGGTCGCCGGCCGGTCGGGCGGTGCACCCGAGACCGTGGTCGACGGCGAGACGGGGCTGGTCGTCGACGGGTGGAACGTCGGGGAGATCGCCGCGTCGGTCGCCGACCTGCTGTCCGACCCGGACCGGGCCGCGGCGATGGGTGCCGCGGGCAGACAATGGGTGGTCGACAACTGGCGCTGGAGCCGGCAGGCCGAGCGCCTCGCGGCGCTTCTCTAACCCTTGCTGTAGAGCGCCTCGATGTCGGCGGCGAACTTCTCCGCCACCACCTTGCGCTTGACCTTCAGCGTCGGGGTGAGCTCACCGGTGTCCTCGGTGAAGTCGACCGGCAGGATCCGGAACTTGCGGATCTGTTCGGCTTTGGACACCGCCGAGTTGGCCTCCTTGACCGCCAGCTCGATCTCGTTGCGCAGATCGGGGTCCTCGGACAGCTCGGCGACCGAGGCCCCGGAACCCTTGCCGTGGCGCTCTTTCCAGCCCGGGAACGCCTCGACGTCGATGGTGATCAGCGCCGCGATGAACGGCTGCTGGTCGCCGACGGCCATCGCCTGGCTGATCAGCGGATGTGCGCGCAGCCGATCTTCGAGCAGTGCGGGGGCGACGTTCTTGCCGCCCGCGGTCACGATGATCTCCTTCTTGCGGCCGACGATCGTCAGGAAGCCGTCGTCGTCGATCGCGCCGAGGTCGCCGGTGTGGAACCAGCCGTCGGTGAACACGGCCCGGGTCTCCTCCTCGTTGCCCCAGTAGCCGTTGAACACCACGCCGCCCTTGACCAGCAGCTCACCGTCCTCGCCGAGCTTCATGCTGTTGCCCGGGACCAGCTTGCCGACCGAACCGACCTTCAGGTCGCCGATCCGGTTCACGGTGATCGCGGCGCTGGTCTCGGTCAGGCCGTAGCCCTCGTAGATGGACAAGCCGACGCCCCGGTAGAAGTGCCCGAGGCGAGCACCCAGCGGCGCGCCGCCGGAGATCGCGGCGTGGCAGTTCCCGCCGAGAGCCGCCCGCAACTTGCCGTAGACCAGCTTGTCGAACAGGGCGTGCTTGAGGCGCAGCACCAGCGAGGGCCCGCCCTCGTCCTGGGACTTGCTCCACTCGATCGCGGTGTGGGCCGCCGCGGCGAAGATCTTGCCCTTGCCGCCGTTCTCGGCGTTCAGCTCGGCGGTGTTGTACACCTTCTCGAACACCCGGGGCACCGAGACCACCAGCGTCGGCTTGAACACCGAGAACATCGGCACCAGGTTCTTGATGTCGCTGGTGAAGCCCAGCGTCACGCCGTTGGTGAACGCGCCGATGGTCAGCGCGCGGGCCAGCACGTGCGCCAGCGGCAGGAACACCAGCAGCTTCTCGCCCGGGGCGAGGTGATCCGGGAAGCACTCCTTCGCGCCGCGGATCTCGTAGAGCAGATTGGAGTGGGTCAGCTGGCAGCCCTTCGGCCGGCCCGTGGTGCCCGAGGTGTAGATCAGCGTCGCGGCGTCCGAGGACGTGATCGCGGCGACCCGCTCGTCGACGGCGGCCGGGTCGACTCCGGCGCCCGCCTCGGCGAGTTCGTCGATCGCCGGGGTGCCCGAGCCGTCGATGACGTACACCTTGCGCAGGTCCGGGAGGCTGTCGCGCTGCTGCTCGATACGGGCGGCGTGCGCATCGGTCTCGGCGATCGCGGCGACGGCACCGGAGTCGCTCAGCACGAACTGAACCTGCTCGGCGGAGCTGGTCTCGTAGATCGGCACCGTCACCGCGCCGACCGACAGGATCGCGAAATCCAGGACCGGCCATTCGTAGCGGGTCGCCGACAGCAGCGCCACGCGGTCACCGGGTGCGACACCCTGGGCGATCAGGCCACGCGCGGCCGACCGGATCTCCTGGGCGGCCTGCCTGCTCGTCACGTCCACCCAATTGCCATCGACGAGACGCTGGAAGATCACCAGATCGGGATTGTCGCGCTCGTGCGAGTACACGGCTGCGACAATGTTGTCGCGCTCGCCGACGGTGAACGAGGCCGGGACGGTGAACTCACGCGAGGTCATGAACCGAAATCCTAGTCGTCCCGCGTTCGGCGCAGTTCGGGCGTGTGTGAAGCTTGTCTGTCATGAACAGCATCCAGATCGCTGACGAGACTTTCATCGCCGCCGATCCGGTCGAGGTCGGCGCCGCGGTCGCCGACCGGTCGCGCTGGTCGCGGTGGTGGCCCGACCTGCGTCTGGAAGTGGTCGAGGACCGGGGCGAGGCCGGTCAGCGCTGGAAGGTGACCGGCGCCCTGACCGGGACCATGGAGGTCTGGCTGGAGAAGGTGTTGGACGGAGTGGTGCTGCACTATTTCCTGCATGCCGAACCGTCGGGCGCATCGGCCGCGGCGCTCGCGAAGATGAATCTGCCGAAGATGAACCATCGCAGGCGGGTGGCGGGCAAGGACATGGCCTTCGAG
Organism: Mycolicibacterium parafortuitum; assembly: GCF_010725485.1. Taxonomy (NCBI): domain Bacteria; kingdom Bacillati; phylum Actinomycetota; class Actinomycetes; order Mycobacteriales; family Mycobacteriaceae; genus Mycobacterium; species Mycolicibacterium parafortuitum. The sequence goes on from NZ_AP022598.1 coordinate 3,715,704, forward strand.
ATCAAACAGGCTCTTGAGGCGGACCGACCGGTCGGGGTGTCGCGGCTGGCCTGAAGTATCGCGGCCACACCGGCGACGGAAGAGTAGATTTCTGGCCAGCGACCAGACCACAGCGGGGGAAGGTTCCATTGGCAGACAAGACGGCGCAGACCATCTATATCGATGCCGACCCGGCGACGGTGATGGACGTCATCGCCGACATCGGTTCCTACCCGGATTGGGTCGCCGAATACAAAGAGACCGAGGTTCTCGAAACCGACGACGAGGGCTATCCGAAGAAGGCGCGACTGGTGCTGGATGCCGCGGTGCTCAGGGACACCATGGTGCTGGTCTACCAGTGGCCCGCCGACCATGCCTCGGTGACGTGGTCGTTGGAATCGAGCACGCTGCTCAAGGCGCTCGACGGCGCATATCGGTTGGTGCCGAAGGGATCTGGCACCGAGGTCACCTACGAGTTGTCCGTCGACCTGATGATCCCGATGATCGGGCTGCTCAAACGCAAGGCCGAGCGCCGATTGACCGACACCGCGCTGAAGGACCTCAAGAAACGAGTGGAGGCTGACTGAGGGCAGCCACGCGGCCCGGATCAGTTTGTTCGTCGGCAAGGGCGGCGTAGGGAAGTCGACGTTGGCGACCGCGACCGCGGTGCGTGCTGCGCGCGCCGGGATGCGGGTGCTCATCGTGTCCACCGACCAGGCGCACTCCACCGGTGACGTGCTCGGTGTCGACCTCGTCCCGACCGGGCTGCGCGAACCCACCCGGGTACTTGCCGAACTCGACACCGACGCCGGCGGCGGATCCCTCGACGCGCTGGCGCTCGACACGCTCGCCCTGCTGGCCGCGCGCTGGCGTGAGATCGCCCGCCCGCTGGCGGCGCAGTTCCCCGAATCCGAGATCGGAGACATTGCGCCCGAAGAACTTTCGGCGCTGCCGGGGGTGCAGGAGGTGCTCGGTCTGCACGAGGTCGGCGAGCTCGCGGACTCCGGTGCGTGGGATCTCGTGGTGGTCGACTGTGCCTCCACCGCCGATGCGATGCGGATGCTGACGCTGCCCGCGACGTTCGCGCTGTACCTGGAACGGGCCTGGCCCCGGCATCGCAGGCTCTCCAGCGGCGACGATGGGCGCACCGTGGTGCTGGTGGACCTGATGGAGCGCCTCGGCGCGGGCACCGAGGCGCTGAGCACCATGCTCACCGACGGTTCCCGGGTCAGCGCCCACCTGGTCATGACGCCGGAACGGGTGGTGGCGGCCGAGGCGGTGCGCACGCTGGGCACGTTGTCGTTGATGGGTGTGCAGGTCGAAGAATTGATCGTGAATCAGATTCTGGTCCAGGATGATTCGTTCGAATACCAGAACCTGCCCGCACATCCGGCGTTCGACTGGTACTCCGCCCGGATCTCCGAGCAGCAGGCTGTGCTCGGGGACCTCGACCGGCAGATCGGCGACGTGCAGTTGGTGCTGGTGCCGCATCTGTCCGGCGAGCCGATCGGGCCCAAAGCCCTCGGCGAGTTGCTCGACGCCGCGCGCAGGCGCGACGGCTCGCCGCCTCCGGGCCCGCTGCGGCCGGTCGTCGACCGCGAGTCAGGAACCGGCCTGGACGCGGTCTACCGGCTGCGCCTCGAGCTGCCACAGGTGGACGCCGCCGCGCTGTCGTTGGGTAGGGTCGACGATGACTTGATCATCGGCGTCGGCGCGATGCGACGCCGGGTTCGCCTGGCGTCGGTGCTGCGGCGGTGCATCGTCATCGGCGCGCAGCTGCGCGGTAGCGAGCTGACGGTGCGATTTCGACCGAATCCGGAGGTGTGGCCGCGGTGAGTGGTTCGCACGCCGAGCTGGGGCCGGAACTGCGGGCGCTCGCCCAGTCCATCCTGGACAAGCTCGACCCCGCCATCAGGCTGGCCGCCGCGCGCGCCCAGGCCGCCGGCGGCGGCCCCGGACCGTGCCAGCAGGTGTGGTGCCCGGTGTGCGCGCTGGCCGCGCTGATCTCGGGTGAGCAGCATCCGCTGCTCACCGTCGTCGCCGAACACAGCGTGGCGCTGCTGACCCTGCTCAAGGCGATGGTCGAGGACATGGAGGCCGCACCCGCGGCCGCTGAATCGCCGCACCCGCCGGACCCGTCTCCGGACGATCCCGGCCCGCCCGATCCGGCGCCGCCGGATCCGCCCGGCCGCTATCAGCACATCCCTGTCAGCATCGACGAGTGACCCCCGCGGGTACATCTGTGGTCGCACACACAGGCCGTGGGTAAAGTTGTCGCAGAGCATAATCTTTCGGAGGGTCCATGTGGTACTGGCTGTTCAAGTACGTCCTGCTGGGCCCGCTGCTGGCTGTCATCGCCAGGCCGAAAATCGAAGGGCTGGAACATATCCCGGCTGACGGCTCGGCCATCATGGCCAGCAATCACCTCGCCGTGATGGACAGCTTCTATCTGCCGCTGATGGTGCGCAGGCGCATCACGTTCCTGGCCAAGGCCGAGTACTTCACCGGAACCGGCGTCAAGGGGCGCTTCCTGGCGTGGTTCTACACCGCGGTCGGCCAGGTCCCGATCGACCGCACCGATGCCGACAGCGCCCAGGCCGCGCTGAACACCGCCGAGCGCATCCTGGGCCAGGGCAAGTTGCTGGGGATGTACCCCGAGGGCACCCGATCACCCGACGGCAGGCTCTACAAGGGCAAGACCGGGCTGGCCCGTCTCGCGCTGCAGACCCAGGTCCCGGTGATCCCGGTCGCGATGATCGGCACCGATGCCGTGAATCCGCCCGGTAAGGGGCTGCGCTTCGGCCGGGTGGTGATCCGCATCGGTCCGCCGATGGACTTCAGCCGCTTCGACGGGCTGGCGGGCAACCGATTCATCGAGCGGGCCGTGGTCGACGAAGTGATGTACGAGCTGATGCGGTTGTCCGGGCAGGAATACGTCGACTTGTACGCAGCTGATGTGAAGCTGGGAAAAGCTGATGCGGCTCCGAAGCCGCCCACCCGCCTGCCGGAGTCGGCTGCCGGTTAGGCCTTGACCGCGTCGTCGCTGGGCTCGCTCGACCCGATCTCGGAGCCGTCGTCGCGGGGGCGCAGCGCGACCGTGCCGACCACGGCGATCACCGCCAGCGCCCACCACAGATAGGACCCGCCGACCAGTTGGCGCCACAACGCCGCGGTGGTCTCGCGGTGCTCGGGCAGCAGCTTGATCGGCGTCCACACCATCAGCGCCAGCCCGGTGGCCGACACCGCGCCCAGCCCGACATGGCGCAGCCGCACCCCGAGCACCGCGGTGGCGACCACCGTCGGCAGCATCCAGACCCAGTGGTGCGACCATGACACCGGCGATACGACCAGTCCGAACATCGCCACGCTGATCAGGGCGAGCACCGGCTGCTCGGCGCGCAACGCGCGCCTGGCCGCCCACACCGTCAGCGCGAGCACCGCGAAGCACAGTCCCACCCACAGCAGGAATCGCTCGCTCTCGCCCAGGCCGAGCCGGGCCAGCGCGCCGGCGATGTTCTGGTTGGTGTTCAGCGTCGCGGTGCCGATGCGGTCGGTGTTGCGGACCGTCTCGGTCCAGTACTCCCAGGAATCGCGCCAGCTGAACGCGAACCCGGCCAGGGTCGCGACGATCGCCGACGCCGCGGTCACCAGCAGCGCGCGGGTGTCGCGGCGCAGCAGGAAGTACAGCAGGAACACCGCGGGGGTGAGCTTCACCGCGATCGCTATACCGAGCAGGATCCCGCGCGGCCACGGGGTGCGGCGCGGCACGCAGTCGGCGATGACCAGGGTCATCAGCACGACGTTGATCTGGCCGAAGTCGAAGTTCGCCCGGATCGGTTCCAGGTAGATCACCGCCGGAGCGACGATCGCGGCGGCCAGCCACAACCGGCGCGCCCACGCCGGCTCGCCGGTGACCTGCGTCTGCGGCCAGACGTCGAGCCGGGTCAGCACGATCGCCGTCGACACCAACAGCAACACCAGCGTCGTCGCGGTGATCGCGACGCTGGCGGCTTCCAGGGACAGCATCGCGAACGGACTGAACGCGACCGCCGCCAACGGGGGATAGGTGAACGGCAGTTCCAGGCCGCCCCGGGTCATGAACATCGCGCCGTCGGCGTACAGCGCCTGGCCGTCCAGCCAGGCCCGGCCGCCCATCCGGTAGACGTCGATGTCGATGCGGTACGGCACGTGGCCGAGCAGGCGCCAACCGGCCACGGCCAGCGCCGCGAGCGTCAGCAACTGGAACAGCCGCCACCCGAGCTTCGGAACCCAACCAGCCCCGTCGGGCGACCGCCGATTATTCATGTCGGGGTCCAGACTATCGGGGCGGATCGGCGAGTCGGCGGGTATCCCGGGCTCGACACCCGCAGGTCGGCGTAAGTTTTCTGCGTGCCCACGGACCCCGGACCCCACCTGGCCTTCTTGGCGTCCATCCCGGAGTCGCGGCTGCCGCTGGTGTGCTGCCTCGTCGCGTTCATCCTGACGTTCTTCATCACCCGCACGATCGTGCGGTACATCCGCAGCCATGCCGACAGCGATGCGCCGCGCAAGTGGTGGCAGCCGCGCAACATCTCGGCGGGCGGCGGGCTGCACATCCACCACGTGGTGATCGGTGTGGTGCTGGTCATGGTCTCCGGGATCACGATGGTCACGATCGCTGTCGACGGCGGTGTACCCGAGTTCACGGCGGCGTCAATCCTGTTCGGGATCGGTGCGGCGCTGGTGCTCGACGAGTTCGCGCTGATTCTGCACCTCCAGGACGTCTACTGGGCCGAGGACGGCCGCACGTCCGTCGACGCCGTGTTCGTCGCCGTCGCGGTGGCGGGCCTGCTCGTGCTGGGCTTCAATCCGCTGTCGTTCTTCGACGTCGCGGACTGGCAGGAGGATCCGTCCTGGGTCACCCGCACCATCGTGGTGGTCGCGGCGGTCGCGACCCTGGCGCTGGCGGTGATCGTGCTGCTCAAGGGCAAGGTGTGGACCGGCCTGATCGGTATGTTCATCACCCCGCTGCTGATCATCGGTGCGATCCGGCTGTCGCGCCCGCACGCGCCGTGGGCGCGTTGGCGCTACACCAAGCGACCGCGCAGAATGCACCGTGCCCTGGAACGGGAACGCTGGCTGCGGCGCCCGGTGATCCAGGCCAAACTGTGGCTGCAGGATGCGATCGCCGGCATGCCGAAGTTTCCCGATGACGCGCTGGTCGACCAGCAACTCGACCGCGAGATCCATGCCGCGCCCGCCCCGGGCGAACCCGAGCCCGCCCGACAGAAAGCCTCCTAGAGATTGCGGTACTTCTACGACACGGAATTCATCGACAACGGCCGCACCATCGAGCTGATCTCGATCGGGGTGGCCGCCGAGGACGGCCGCGAGTACTACGCGATCTCCACGGAGTTCGACCCGCAGCGGGCCGGCAGTTGGGTGCGCAAGCACGTGCTGCCGAAGCTGCCGTCGCCGGCGTCGCCGCTGTGGCGCTCGCGCCGGACCATCCGCACCGAGCTGGAGGACTTCTTCGGCATCGACGGCGACGAGCCGATCGAGCTGTGGGCCTGGGTGGGTGCCTACGACCACGTGGTGTTGTGCCAGCTGTGGGGCCCGATGACGGATCTGCCGCCCGCCATCCCGCGGTTCACCAGGGAACTGCGCCAGTTCTGGGAGGACCGCGGGTGCCCGCGGATGCCGCCCCGGCCCCGCGACGCGCACGACGCACTGGTCGACGCCAAGCACAACCTGGTGCGTTATCGCCTGATGACCGGCCAGTAATACCATCGATGGGTGAACTGGACCGTCGACGTACCCATCGACCAGCTGCCTGCGCTCCCGCCGCTGCCCGAGGACCTGCGGCGTCGCCTCGACGCGGCGTTGGCCAAGCCTGCGCTGCAGCAGCCGTCCTGGGATGCGGGCCAGGCCGCCGCGATGCGCAAGGTGCTCGAGAGCGTCCCGCCGGTGACGGTTCCGTCGGAGATCGAGCGGCTCAAGACGCAACTGGCCGACGTCGCGCTGGGCAGGGCGTTCCTGCTGCAGGGCGGTGACTGCGCGGAGACGTTCGCCGACAACACCGAGCCGCACATCCGGGCCAACATCCGCACGCTGCTGCAGATGGCGGTGGTGCTGACCTACGGCGCGAGCATGCCGGTGGTGAAGGTGGCTCGCATCGCGGGCCAGTACGCGAAGCCGCGGTCGTCGGATGTCGACGCGCTCGGGCTCAAGTCCTACCGCGGCGACATGGTCAACGGGTTCGCCCCGGACGCCGCGGTGCGCGACCACGACCCGTCGCGGCTGGTGCGCGCCTACGCCAACGCGAGCGCGGCGATGAACCTGGTGCGCGCGCTGACGTCGTCGGGGATGGCGTCGCTGCACCAGGTGCACGACTGGAACCGCGAGTTCGTGCGGACCTCGCCCGCGGGTGCCCGTTATGAGGCGCTGGCCGGCGAGATCGACCGCGGCCTGCGATTCATGAGCGCCTGCCGCGTCGACGACCGCAACCTCGACACCGCCGAGATCTACGCCAGCCATGAGGCGCTGGTGCTCGATTACGAGCGGGCGATGCTGCGGATGGACACCGGCGATCTGGCCGATCCGGACCTCTCGGCGACGCCGAAGCTCTACGACCTGTCGGCGCACTACGTGTGGATCGGCGAGCGCACCCGGCAGCTCGACGGTGCGCACGTCGCGTTCGCCGAGGTGATCGCGAACCCGATCGGTATCAAGATCGGCCCGACCACGTCGCCGGAGCTGGCGGTCGAGTACGTCGAACGCCTGGACCCGAACAACGAACCGGGTCGGCTCACGCTCGTCAGCCGGATGGGCAACCACCAGGTGCGCGATGTGCTGCCGCCGATCATCGAGAAGGTGCAGGCGTCGGGTCACCGGGTGATCTGGCAGTGCGATCCGATGCACGGCAACACCCACGAGTCCTCGACCGGCTACAAGACCCGGCACTTCGACCGCATCGTCGACGAGGTGCAGGGCTTCTTCGAGGTGCACCGGGCGCTGGGCACCCATCCCGGCGGTATCCACGTCGAGATCACCGGCGAGAACGTCACCGAGTGTCTCGGTGGCGCACAAGACATCTCGGACACCGATCTGGCCGGTCGCTACGAGACGGCGTGCGATCCGCGGCTGAACACGCAGCAGTCGCTGGAGCTGGCTTTCTTGGTCGCGGAGATGCTCCGGGATTAGAGCAGGTTCGGCAGGTTGGCGCCCAGGGTCCACGCGCCCGCGGCCGCCAGCCCGGCCAGCGTGATCACCAAGATCACCCAGAACAGCAGCACCCGGCGGGCACGCTGGCGCGCCCAGTGGAAGTGCTCCATCTCGATCCCGGCGAAGTGGCTTGTCTCCGACGGGTATTCGTCTTCATCTCCGTTCTCATAACCGTCGTCGAGCACGGGTAGCTCGTCGCGGCCGAACACCTTGGTGTGGTCGCGCACGACCGTCGTCGCGGCGCTGGAGGTCCCTGTGGTCGCGGAGGTGTGCGCCGCCGAGTTCTTCGGTGCGGGCACCCGGAAGTGGGGCAGGTCGAGTTCGCGCACGACGGTCTCCAGCTGGTCGGCCATCTCGGCCGCGTCGGCGAACCGCTGTTCGGGGTCGCGCGCGGTGGCGCACTGCACGAGATCGTCGAACTGCCTCGGCACGCCGCGGATCGCGGTGCTCGGCGGCGGCACATCGCGGTCCATCCGCTGGTAGGCCACCGCCAGCGAGGTGTCACCGGTGAACGGGGTACGGCCGGTGAGCAGCTCGTAGACCAGGATGCCGACCGAGTAGACGTCACCGCGCGAATCGGTCTCGCCGGTGGCGACCTGCTCGGGTGACAGGTATGCCGCGGTGCCGAGGATCACGCTGGTCGAGGTGATCTTGGCTTCGGCCACGGCCCGCACCAGACCGAAGTCGGCGATCTTGACCTCGCCGTCGTCGCTGATCAGGATGTTCTCCGGTTTGATGTCGCGGTGCACCAGGCCCGCGGCGTGGGCGGCGGCGAGCCCGCCCAGCACCGGGCGCAGCACCGCGGCCACGGCGTGTGGCGGCATCGGCCCTCGTTCGGCCAGCAGCTCACGCAGCGTGCCACCCTCGACGAGCTCCATCACGAGGAACGGATGGCGGCCGTCGAGTCCCTGGTCGTACATCGCGACGAGGCCGGGGTCCTTCAGCCGGGCCACCGCCCGGGCCTCCCGCTGGAAGCGGGTCATGAAATGTTCGTCGCCCGCGTAGCGGGAATCCATGATCTTCAGCGCGACCGGACGGTCGAGCCGCAGGTCCAGGCCCCGGTACACCGCCGACATGCCGCCCGTGGCGATCAGCGTGTCCACCCGGTAGCGACCGTCCAGCACGGCCCCGGTCAACGGGCTCTGCTGCTGGTAGGTCTCCACCGGCCCATGGTACGAGCCAGGATCGCGACAGTGTCGGCGCGGAGCCCTAGACTCTGTGCGATGAGCAGCATCCCGACTGCCGATGACGTCCTTGATCCCGACGAAGCCGTGTACGAACTGTCCGAGGTGGCCAAGCTGTTGGGCATCCCGGTGTCCAAGGTGCAACAGCAGTTACGCGAAGGCCATCTGGCGGCGGTGCGCCGCAACCGGACCGTGGTCGTGCCGAAGGCGTTCTTCGACTCGTCCGGCCACGTGGTGAAGAGCCTGGCCGGCCTGCTGGTCGTCTTGCATGACGGGGGATACACCGAGACCGAGATCATGCGGTGGCTCTTCACCCCTGATCCGTCGCTGTCGATCCGCCGCGACGGCGACCCCGAGCCGAAGGCTAGTGCGCGTCCGGTTGACGCGTTGCACTCGCATCAGGCTCGTGAGGTGGTCCGCCGCGCTCAGGCGATGGCGTACTGACCTCGCCTGCCTCCGGCTGCTTGGAGAGCCAGTACCAGGCCGCCGCGGCGCAGGCGCAGGCCAGCAGCACGTGCGTCCACGAGTACATGCCGTGGGCGCCGTCGGGCCGCCAGATCACGGTGATCCACGTGGAGAAGCCCGCGATGAGCGCGATCGCGCGGCGGGACTGGGCCAGCGCCGCGATCACCGCCAGCGGCCAGGTGTAGTACCAGGGCAGCGCGGCCGGAACGAACAGCACCACCACCACCATCACCCACGCGATGCCCATCAGCGCGTCGCGGTCGGTGCGGCGGTAGCGCCACCACAGCAGCGGTGCCGCGATCGCGATCGCGGCGATGCCGAGGATGCGGGTCGCCTCCAGCACGGCGTAGAAGTTCACCGGGATGACGAGGCCGACGACGGCGTTGGTGACGTTGGCGATCGCGGTCGGGATGGTCAGCCAGTTGATGATCTTCACCGAGCCCGCCAGTGCGGTCAGCCAGCCCAGCCCGACGCCGGCGGCCAGCGACAGCACCGCGAACACCGCGACGAACACCACCAGTGATGCCGCGGTCGCGGCGGCGAACGCCTTGGCCGGGCGCAACCCGCGATGGTCACGCAGTCGGCGCGCCCACACCCACACCATGAACGGAAGCGCGAGTCCCGCCGTCGCTTTGACCGCGACCGCGACGGCGATCAGGGTGACGCCTGCGACGTTGCGGCCGCCGAAGCACAGCGCGATGCCGGCCATCATCAGCCCGACCATCAGCATCTCGTTGTGCACGCCGCCCATCAGATGGATGATCACGAGCGGGTTGAGCACCGCGATCCACAGCGCGGCCGCGCCGCTGGCGCCGACATGGCGGGCCACTCGGGGCGCCGCCCAGATCAGCAGCGCCAGCCCGGGCAGCATGCACAGTCGCAGCAGCATGGTGCCGGCGACGACGTCGTTGCCGACGAGCATCGTGACGAACTTCGCGACGAGGATGAACGCGGGACCGTACGGCGCGGTCGTCGTGGTCCAGATCGGGCTGACGTCGTCGAGCAGTGAGTTCGGGTTCTCGATCGGGCCGACGACATAGGGGTCGAACCCGTCGCGCAGCAGCGCGCCCTGCGCCAGGTACGAATACGTGTCGCGGCTGAACAGCGGCACACTGAGCAGCAGTGGGGTCAACCAGAACGCCGTGGTCGCCAGCATCGTGTATTCGGTTGCGGTGCGGTCGATCACGCGCCGGCCCAGCCACACCCATGCGCTGAGCATCAACGCGACGCCGGCCCACAGCAGCACCGAGGACACGACCAGGCCGTGGCCGAATCGCAGCCAGGACAGGTGCAGCGACTCCAGCAGCGGATCGTGCAACCGGGTGCTGCCCGCGCCGAGGCCGCCGGCGGTCAGCAGTACCGCGCCGAGCGCGCCGACGAGCGCGGGGCGTCCCTGCGGGGACAGCGTGAATTCTTTGAGACGTGTGATGCTCGCGGTCATGCGTTCAGGCGGACCGGTTCGAGGCCAATCTGGCGAGCTCTGCCAGTCCGGCCTTGGCCTGCGCGTCGATCGGCACCGAGTTCAGGATGTCGAGTGCGCGACGGGTCAGGGTGTCGATCCGGCCTTCCACCGCGGCCAGTGCGCCGACGGATTCGATCACCTGGCACAGCTCCTTGACCTGGGTGTCGGTCAGGTCGGTGCCGACCGAGCGGCGCAGCAGCTCGGCCGAGTCCGGATCGTGCTGGCCCGCGAGTTCGAGGGCCTCGGCGAGCAGTACCGTGCGTTTACCGGACCGCAGGTCGTCACCGGAGGGCTTACCGGTGACGGCGGGGTCGCCGTAGACACCGAGCACGTCGTCGCGAAGCTGGAACGCGACGCCGAGGCTGGTCCCGAGTTCGTGGAAGGCCTCCAGGATCTCGGGGCGCTCCGCCGCCGCCGCGGCGCCGAGCTGCAGCGGCCGGCTGATCGTGTACGAGGCGGTCTTGTAGATGTTCACCGTCAGCGCGGACGAGACGGTCTCGCTGCCGCTGGACTCGTTGACGATGTCGAGGTACTGGCCGCCGAGCACTTCGGTGCGGATGGCCGACCAGACGCGCTGGACCCGGCGATGAGCGTCGGCGCCGATCTCGGCGCCGGAGATGATGTCGTCGGCCCACACCAGCGACAGGTCCCCGAGCAGGATCGCCGCCGAGAGCCCGAACTGCTCCGGTGAGCCGTGCCAGCCGTTGGTGCGGTGGCGCTCGGTGAAGATCCGGTGCACGGTCGACAGCCCGCGCCGCGTCGCCGACGCGTCGATCACGTCGTCGTGGACGAGCGCGCACGCATGCAGTAGCTCCAGCGCGGAGAACAGACGCAGAACCTCGGGGCCCGGCTCGGAACCGGCGACGGCGCGATATCCCCAGTACGCGAACGCGGGGCGCAACCGCTTGCCGCCGCGCAGCACGAACTCTTCGAGGGCCTCGGTCAGGACCGCGTAATCGGCGCCGATGTAGGCGGCGTCGCGACGGCGCTCCCGAAGGTAGTCGCGCAGTTCATCGTTGACGGCTGCCGCCAGCTCGACGGCTGACGGTGCCGCTGCGTCCACGCTCAGCGGGCGCCCCTTTCTTCTCGGTCAAACCCCCGACTGTTCAGCGTAAAGCCTTCGGCTCCGGTGAGTCGCCCGGCCGCGGGGATCGGTCTCTGCTGTTGTAGGCCAGCCACCCGGTGATCCCGGCGACCAGCAGCGACGCGACGCCCAACCAGATCGCCGCACCGGTGAACGACCTGGCGCTGGGATCGGTGTAGCGGGCCTGGGCGGTCATCGTGCTGACCACGCCGGGGCGCAGCTTCCACTCGACCACCGAGGACGAGATCTGGTCGCCGTTGGTGGAGGTGACCTCACCGGGGAACGCCACCGACAACGACACGTCGGCTTCGGGGTCGTTCAGCGAGGTCAGATCGACGCGGCCCTCCAGGATCACCAGGTCGCCCGCGCGGCGCAGGGAGATGTCCACTCCGGCGGCGTCCCGGTTCATCGCCGCCAGCTGCGGCAGTTCGGCGAAGGTCAGGTCCGAGAACGTTGCCTGCGAGCCGACGTAGTCGTCTCTGCTGTATTCGGAGATCGCGACCTTCTGCGCGAACGGCAGGTTGTTGAGCAGCTGCGGGCCCTGGTCGTCGTCATCGCGGGGGATCGACGCGGCGATGATCTGACCGGAGACGCGGTCGTTGGGCGACACGGTGATGGAGGCCCGGACACGGACACAACCGATCAGCGAAGGCGCGAGCACCAACAGCATCAGCATCAGCGCGAGCAGTCGCCTGCCGGTGCGGGGACGGGTCAGCACCTGGTCATCGTGCCAGACGGACTCGTTCAGGTCAGCGGGAGTGTGCGGCCGAGGATCGCGAACGCACGGGGGTCGCCCGCAAAGTGGTATCCGCGGATGACGTCGGTGAAGCCGAGCCGGCGGTACAGCCGCCAGGCCCGGTTGTCCTCACCGTTGATCTCCGGGGTGGACAACAGCACCTGCCGTTCGGTGCGTCCGTCGAGCAACCGGCGGATCAGCGCCTCCCCGAGGCCGCGGCCCTGGGCGTGCGGGTGGATGTGCAGTTCGGTGAGCTCGAAGTAGCTGGTCATCAACTCCTCGATGCGCGACCCGTCGGCGCCGCTGCGGCGCAGCCCCGAGATGACCTGCTGCTGCCACCACTGGTCGGGGGCGCCGCAGTAGCCGTAGGCGATCCCGAGCATCGGGGCGCTCGGTGGGGGAGCGTCTGGTGTGTCCCCGGCCATCTCGTCGGGGACCTCGACCGCGGCCACGGCCTTCCAGCCCTGCCTGCGGATGTGCTCCAGCCACATGGACGCCCGCTGGTGCTCGGTGCCGCGCGGGTAGCGCATGGCGTCGACGTAGATGGCCAGCGCGTCGCCGAGACGCTGCTGCATATCGGCGGGCGACAGATCGATCAGACGTGTCGCCAAGGGTTCGCCCTCCCGGAGTTGGATCGTGCGGCCGCCTCCATTATTCGGGAAGTGGATGCGCTGACTTCCACCAGCGGTGTACGTCATAGAATCGGGCACTGAAGTAGGTGGTACGGCTTAGTTTCACCTCGTATCATTACTGTTAAGTGCCCGTACACGCGGGCATGCATGATTTCTTCGAACGACTGCGACGCCCCCACGGCAAGAGGGAGGGACGAATGCCACTCTCCGATCATGAGCAGCGCATGCTCGACCAGATCGAGAGCGCGCTCTATGCCGAGGACCCCAAGTTCGCGTCGAGCGTTCGGGGCGGCACTTTGCGCGCTCCGTCGACGCGGCGCCGTCTGCAAGGCGTCGCCCTGTTCGTGCTCGGCCTGGCGATGCTGGTGTCCGGTGTCGCGTTCAGGGCGACCTGGATCGGCAGCCTGCCCGTGCTGTCGGTGATCGGCTTCATCGTGATGTTCGGCGGTGTCATCTTCGCGATCACCGGGCCGCGCGTCGGCAAGGGCGAGCGGATCCCCAACGATCTGGCAGCTCAGCGTCAGAAACGTGCCAAGGGTGCCGGCGGTTCGTTCACCAGTCGGATGGAAGACCGGTTCCGCCGCCGCTTCGACGAGTAGACCCTCCACCTGGAACAGGGGCAGCCCATAGGGCTGCCCCTTCTTTTTTGCCCCACATCTCCCCACCGGGGCTATTTGCCCAGGTGACCGCCGTTGATGCGAGGTCGGCGGCGCTCCGGCGTCGGCGTCCCACGATGGCGAAAGCCCTGGAAGTGGGGGATGGGTGGAAACGCGCGGCAGTATTTGGAGCAAAGTGGGGGATTGTGGGGTAAAGTGGCGGACAACGGAGCGACCGGAGTTCCGTTACAGCAAGGCTTGAGCGAGGGCTGCGAGGTGGCGAGATGTTCTTCGGCACCTACACGCCCAAGCTCGATGACAAAGGGCGGCTGACGTTGCCCGCCAAGTTTCGCGACGCGCTGGCAGGAGGGTTGATGGTCACCAAGAGCCAAGATCACAGCCTGGCTGTCCACCCGCGGGCCGAGTTCGAGGAGATGATCGCCGAGATCTCGTCGAAGGCCAAGCGCGGAAATCCCCAGGCACGCGCGTATCTGCGCAACCTGGCCGCAAGCACCGACGAGCAGTACCCCGATGCACAAGGCCGCATCACGTTGTCACCTGAACACCGCCGCTACGCGAACCTGTCCAAGGAGTGCGTGGTGATCGGTTCGATCGACTTCCTGGAGATCTGGGACGCCCAGGCCTGGCAGGAATACCAGGAGCTACACGAAGAGAACTTCTCCGCGGCCAGCGATGAAGCACTCGGCGACATCCTCTGATCTGGCCCCCGGCCCGCAGGCCCGTGCAGTGTGGCCTCTGTCCGATCCGGCCCTGACGTACTTCCCCGACGTCAGGTTCGCGCTCTCGGGCAGGGACCTCACTGCAGGGGCCGCCCCGATTCCTCGAAGTGCAGCCATGGTGGATGACCAGCCTCATATCCCGGTCCTGCTGGACCGGTGCGTCGAACTTCTGGCGCCTGCCCTGACGCGCGTCAGCGCCGACGGGGCCGGGGCGACGATCGTCGACGCCACCCTCGGCGCCGGCGGACATTCGGAACGATTCCTGACGCAGTTCCCGGCCGTGCGCCTGATCGGACTCGACCGCGACCCCGACGCGCTGCACATCGCCGGACAGCGGCTGGCGCCGTTCGCCGACCGGGTCACGCTGGTGCGCACCCGCTACGACGGGATCGCCGACGCGGTGGCCACTGCCGCGGGCGGCAGTGTGGACGCGATCCTGTTCGACCTCGGAGTGTCCTCGATGCAGCTCGACCGGGTCGAGCGCGGATTCTCCTACGCCAGCGACGCGCCGCTGGACATGCGGATGGATTCCGGATCGGATCTGACCGCCGCCCAGATCCTGAACACCTACGACGAACGGGCGCTGGCCCGGGTGCTGCGCGAGTACGGCGAGGAGAAGTTCGCCGGCCGCATCGCCGCGCATGTCGTCCGGCGCCGCAAGACCGAGCCGTTCGAGACCACCGGACAACTGGTCGAACTTCTCTACCAGGCCATCCCGGCCCCGGCCCGCCGCACCGGCGGCCATCCCGCCAAACGCACGTTCCAGGCGCTGCGCATCGAGGTCAACGCGGAGCTGGACTCGCTGCGTGCCGCGATCCCGGCGGCGCTGCGATCGCTGCGCCCGCACGGCCGGCTGGCGGTGATGGCCTATCAGTCGCTGGAGGACCGGATCGTCAAGACGGCCTTCGCCGCCGCGACCGCGTCGCGCACCCCGCCCGGGCTGCCGGTCGAATTGCCAGGGCACGGGCCCGAATTCACCGCGCTGACCCGCGGTGCCGAGCGCGCCGACGCAGAAGAGATCGAACGGAATCCGAGAAGCGCCCCCGTCCGGTTGCGCGCAGTGGAAAAAGTTGGGGGAGAGCGATGAAGGCGAAGAAGCCACCACGCGACGGCGTCCGCACCCGCGACAGGGAGCGCACAGCGCAGCCACGGGCCAAGCGCGCCGGCGTGCGCGAGGCCAAGCGGATGCCCACCGACGCTCCGCCGCGCGGCCGCAAGGCAACCCGTGACGGGCGCCCGCAGCGGTCGGCGCCGCGGTCCACACCGTCCTCGCGCCCGGTCGACACCCCGGCACGGCCGAAGAGCGCGACCCAGGCCAAGGCGCGCGCCAAGGCCCGGAAGGCCAAGGCTCCCAAGGTTGTTCGGCCCCCGCTGCGTGAACGGCTGCTGGTCCGGCTGGCCTCGATCGACCTGAACCCGCGTCGCCTGGTCTCGCGGGTGCCGTTCGTCGTGCTGGTCATCGCGGCGCTCGGCGTCGGTCTCGGCGTGACACTGTGGCTGTCCACCGACGCGGCCGAACGGTCCTACCGGCTCGGCAGCGCACGCCAGGTCAACCAGGCTCTGATGCAGCAGAAAGAGGCGCTCGAGCGCGACGTGCTGCAGGCCCAGGCCGCGCCTGCGCTCGCCGAGGCGGCCCGCGAGCTGGGCATGATCCCGTCCCGGGACACCGCGCACCTGGTGCAGGATCCGGCCGGCAACTGGGTGGTGGTCGGCACGCCCAAACCGGCCGAAGGCGTTCCGCCGCCCCCGTTGAACCCGCCGCTGCCCGATCCGGTGCCTCCGGCCCCGCCCGCCCCGCGCGTCGTGGAGCCCCGCGAGGTGCCGGTACGCGTGCCGACGGCGCCGTCCGCCGGACTGCCCGCGCTGCCGCTGGCAGTGCCGGGACTCGAAGTGCCGCAAGTTCTTCCGGTTCCCGGCGCTGTTCCCGGTGTGGTACCGCCCGGCGCCGTGCTGCCTGCCGTACCGCAGCCCGGGGAGATGCCGCACGCGGTGTCGGGAGATCTGCCGATGCCGGGTCCGATCGAACCCGCACCTGCACCCGCGCCGATTCCCGCTCCCGTGCCCGAGCCGGCGCCCGTGCCGGTGCCCGAGGCGGGCGTGTGAGCCGGGAACGCTCCGCCCGGGCCCGGCGCACACGGCAGCCCGCTCCCCAGACCGGTTTGCGCAGTGCGTCGTTCGTGTTCCGGCACCGCGCGGGCAATGCGGCGATCTTCCTGCTCCTGGTCATCGCGGCAGCCCAGCTGTTCACCCTCCAGGTGCCCAAGGCCGAGGGGCTGCGCGCCGAGGCGGCCGGTCAGCTCAAGGTCACCGACATCGAGCCCGCGCTGCGCGGGTCGATCGTCGACCGCAACGGCGACAAGCTCGCGTTCACGACCGAGGCCAGGGCGCTGACGTTCCAGCCGGTCCGGGTGCGCAAGCAACTCGACGAGGCCAGGGCGAAGTCCGACGACGCACCCGAGCCCGACGCCCGGCTGCGCGAGATCGCCGCCGAGGTGTCGCAACGGCTGGGCGGTAAACCCGACACCGCGACCGTGCTCAAGAAGCTGCGCAGCAACGAGACGTTCGTCTATCTCGCCCGTGCGGTCGACCCGGCCATCTCTGACGCGATCATCGAGAAGTTCCCCGAGGTCGGCGCCGAGCGCCAGGATCTGCGCCAGTATCCCGGCGGGTCGCTGGCCGCCAACATCATCGGCGGCATCGACTGGGACGGGCACGGCCTTCTCGGACTTGAGGATTCGCTGGACTCCGTACTCGCGGGCACCGACGGGTCGGTCACCTACGACCGCGGCTCCGACGGTGTGGTCATCCCGGGCAGCTACCGGAACCGCCATACCGCCGTCAACGGTTCGACGGTCGAACTGACCATCGACGACGATATCCAGTTCCACGTGCAGCAGCAGGTGCAGCTGGCCAAGGACGCCTCCGGGGCCAAGAACGCCTCGGCCGTCGTGCTCGACGCCAAAACCGGTGAGGTGCTGGCGATGTCGAACGACAACACGTTCAACCCGGCGCAGGACATCAGCCGCCAGGATCACCGTCAATTGGGCAACCTGCCGGTGTCGTCGCCGTTCGAGCCCGGCTCGGTGAACAAGATGATCACCGCCGCCGCGGTGATCGAGAACAAGCTGACCACGCCCGACGAGGTGCTGCAGGTCCCCGGCTCCATCCACATGGGCGGCGTCACCGTCGGCGACGCGTGGGAGCACGGCGTGATGCCGTACACCACCACGGGCGTGTTCGGGAAGTCGTCCAACGTCGGCACGCTGATGCTGGCGCAGCGGCTCGGGCCGGAGAAGTTCGCCGACATGCTCAGGCTGTTCGGTCTCGGGCAGCGCACCGGGGTCGGGCTGCCCGGTGAGAGCCCGGGCCTGGTACCGCCGATCGATCAGTGGTCGGGCAGCACCTTCTCCAATCTGCCGATCGGGCAGGGTCTTTCGATGACCCTGCTGCAGATGACCGCGATCTACCAGGCCATCGCCAACGACGGTGTGCGGATCCCGCCGCGAATCCTCAAGGCAACCGTCGCGCCCGACGGTACCCGCACCGAGGAGCCCCGCCCGGACGGTATCCGGGTGGTATCCGCAGAGACTGCGCGCACGGTGCGCGACATGTTCCGGTCGGTGGTGCAGCGCGATCCGCGCGGCATCCAGCAGGGCACGGGACCGCAGGCCGCCGTCGAGGGCTACCAGATCGCGGGCAAGACCGGCACCGCCCAGCAGATCAACCCCGCCTGCGGCTGCTACTACAGCGACGTCTACTGGATCACCTTCGCCGGGATGGCCCCGGCCGACGACCCCCGGTACGTGATCGGCGTGATGCTCGACGCACCGCACCGCGCCGCCGACGGCTCGCCGGGCTCCTCGGCCGCGCCGCTGTTCCACACCATCGCGTCGTGGCTGCTGCAGCGGGAGAACGTGCCGCTGTCGCCGGATCCGGGTGCGCCGCTGACGCTTCAGGCCGGGTGAAAAGGCGGAGCGACGGGGGAATCGGACCTCCGGTGATCGGTACTGTGTGATCGCCATGAATCTGCGCCCCACCCATCCCGTCGGTCTCCCGCTCTCCGAGCTTGCCGGCCTGGTGTCCGCCGAGCCCGCCACCGCGGTCCCGGACGTCCAGGTCATCGGTGTGACGCTGCGCGGGCAGGACGCGGCGCCAGGGGACCTGTTCGCCGCACTGCCCGGCGCGAAGGCCCACGGTGCGCGCTACGCCGCCGACGCCGTCGCGCGCGGCGCCGTCGCGGTGCTGACCGACCCCGACGGTTCGGCGCAGGCCGGCGACCTCGGGGTCCCGGTGCTGCTGCACCCGGACCCGCGCGCCGTGCTCGGCGACGTCGCCTCGGCGGTCTACGGTCGGCCGTCGCAGAAACTGCGGGTGATCGGGGTGACCGGCACCTCGGGCAAGACCACCACGACCTACCTGGTCGAGGCGGGTTTGCGGGCGGCGGGCCGGGTCGCGGGCCTGATCGGCACCGTCGGGGTCCGCATCGACGGGCACCATCAGCCGGGTGGCCTGACGACGCCGGAGGCCCCCGACCTGCAGGCGCTGCTCGCGGTGATGCTGGAGCAGGGGGTGGACACCGTGGTGATGGAGGTGTCCAGCCACGCGCTGACGCTCGGCCGGGTGGACGGCGTCTGCTTCGCCGTCGGCGGTTTCACCAACCTGTCGCGCGACCACCTCGACTTCCACCCGACCATGCAGGACTACTTCGAGGCCAAGGCCCGGCTGTTCGACCCGGCCTCACCGATCCACGCCCAGCAGGCGGTGGTGTGCGTCGACGACGAGTGGGGCAGGGCCCTGACCGAGCGTGTCCCGGACGCGGTGACCGTCAGCGCCACCGGGCCCGCCGACTGGCACGTGGACGAGATCCGCTCGGTCGACGGCGGTGTGCAGGATTTCCTGGCGGTCGACCCGGCCGGGGTGCACCACGGTCTGGAGATCGGGTTGCCCGGCGGCTACAACATCGCGAACTGTCTGCTCGCGGTCGCGCTGCTGGATGCGGTCGGTGTGTCGCCGGAACAGGCCGCGCCCGGGCTGCGGGATGCGACGGTGCCGGGACGGCTGGAGGCCGTGGACCGCGGACAGGAATTCCTCGCGCTGGTCGACTACGCCCACAAACCAGGTGCGCTGCAGGCGGTGCTGCAGACCCTGCGCGCCCAGTGCACGGGACGCCTGGCGGTGGTGTTCGGCGCAGGCGGCAACCGGGACCAGGGCAAGCGTGAACCGATGGGCCGGGTCGCGGCCGAACTGGCCGACCTGGTCGTGGTCACCGACGACAACCCGCGCGACGAGGATCCGGCAGAGATCCGCGCGGCGATCCTGCGCGGCGCCACCGGCGCCACCGGCGCCGTCGGCGAGGTCGTCGAGATCGGGGACCGGCGTGCGGCCATCGCCCACGCGGTGGCCTGGGCGGGTACCGGCGACATCGTGCTGATCGCGGGCAAGGGACACGAGGCCGGCCAGACCAGCCGCGGACAGACCACGCCGTTCGACGACCGCGAGGAACTGGCCGCGGCGCTGGACGCGCTGCAGACCGGGCGGTCGCCGCGATGATCGAGTTGACGCTGGCCCAGGTCGCCGAGATCGTCGGTGGCCGTCTCTCCGACGTGTCTGCCGCCGAGGCCGAACGCATCCGTATCACCGGCACCGTCGAGTTCGACTCGCGCGCGGTGACCGAGGGCGGACTGTTCCTCGCGCTGCCCGGAGCCCGCACCGACGGGCACGACTTCGCCGCCGCCGCCGTCGAATCGGGTGCCGCGGCGGTGCTGGCCGCCCGCCCGGTCGGCGTGCCCGCCGTCGTGGTTGATCCCGTCGTGGTCGAGCACCCCGCCGGGACCGCCGGGGTGCTCGAACACGACGCCGACGGTTCCGGGGCCGCCGTGCTCGCCGCGCTGGCGAAGCTGGCGGCCGCGGTCGCCGCGAAGCTCGTCGAGGGCGGGCTGACCATCATCGGCATCACCGGCTCGTCGGGCAAGACCTCGACGAAGGACCTGATCGCCGCGGTGCTCGCTCCGCTCGGCGAGGTGATCGCCCCACCCGGGTCGTTCAACAACGAACTCGGTCACCCGTGGACGGTGCTGCGCGCGACCGAATCCACCGATTTCCTGGTGCTGGAGATGTCGGCGCGGCACCCCGGCAACATCGCCGCGCTCGCCCGTATCGCAACGCCCACCATCGGGGCGGTGCTCAACGTCGGCACCGCGCACCTCGGCGAGTTCGGTTCCCGCGAAGCCATCGCCGCGACGAAATCCGAACTGGTGCAGGCGGTTCCGGAATCGGGCGTGGCGATCCTCAATGCGGACGACCCCGCGGTGGCCGCGATGGCGGACAAGACCGCCGCGCGGGTGGTGCGCGTCGGGCGCGACTCGCCGGGCGCGGACGTCAGCGCCGACGGTGTCAGCCTCGACCCGCTGGCGCGGCCCACCTTCACGCTGCGCGCGGGCGCTGAACAGGTTCCGGTGACCCTCGCGGTGCACGGCGACCACCAGGTCTCCAATGCGCTGATCGCCGCGGCCGTCGCGTTGGAGTGCGGCGCGACGCCGCAGCAGATCGCCGCCGCGCTCGGCGCCGCCGGGCCGGTGTCGCGGCACCGGATGCAGGTCAGTACCCGGGCCGACGGTGTCACCGTGGTCAACGACGCGTACAACGCGAACCCGGACTCGATGCAGGCCGGGCTGAAAGCGCTGGCGTGGATGAGCCGGGGCGGCACACCGAAACGCCGCAGCTTCGCGGTATTGGGCGAGATGGCCGAGCTCGGCGAGGACGCCATTACCGAGCATGACCGCATCGGCCGGCTGGCGGTGCGCTTAGATGTCTCTCGACTCATCGTCGTCGGATCCGGGAGGCCTATGAGCGCCATGCTGCACGGTGCGGTCATGGAAGGGTCGTGGGGTTCCGAGGCGACGCAGGTCGCCGACGCCGACGCGGCGCTGGCGCTGCTGCGCGACGAGCTGCGGCCCGGCGACGTCGTGCTGGTGAAGGCCTCCAACTCCGCGGGCCTGGGTGCGCTGGCCGAGACACTGGCGACGGAGGGCGGCCGATGAGGCAGATCCTGATCGCCGTCGCGATCGCGGTGGCGGTGTCGATCCTGTTGACCCCGGCGCTGATCCGGTTGTTCACCAAACAGGGATTCGGCCACGAGATCCGTGAGGACGGGCCGCCGAGCCATCACAAGAAGCGCGGCACCCCGTCGATGGGCGGCGTCGCGATCCTGGCCGGCATGTGGGCGAGCTACTTCGGCACCCACCTGGTCGGCGTGCTGATCGACGGCAAGGGTCCGTCGGCGTCGGGTCTGCTGGTGCTCGGCCTGGCCACCTCGCTGGGTGTGGTCGGGTTCCTCGACGACATGATCAAGTTGCGCCGGGCCCGCAACCTGGGGCTGAACAAGACCGCGAAGACGATCGGCATCCTGGTCGCGGCGGTGCTGTTCGGTGTGCTGGCGCTGCAGTTCGCCAACGCCGACGGCCTGACCCCGGGCAGCCCGGAGCTGTCCTACGTCCGCGAGATCGCGACGGTCACGCTGGCACCTGCGGTGTTCGTGCTGTTCTGCGTCGTGATCGTCAGCGCGTGGTCGAACGCGGTGAACTTCACCGACGGCCTCGACGGGCTGGCCGCCGGTGCGATGGCGATGGTGTGCGCGGCCTACGTGCTGATCACGTTCTGGCAGTTCCGCAATGCGTGCGCGACCGCGCCCGGCGTCGGCTGCTACAACGTCCGTGATCCGCTGGACCTGGCGATCATCGCGGCGGGGACCGCGGGCGCGTGTATCGGCTTCCTGTGGTGGAACGCCGCGCCCGCCAAGATCTTCATGGGTGACACCGGATCGCTGGCGCTGGGCGGCGTGATCGCCGGCCTGTCGGTCACCAGCCGCACCGAGATGCTGGCCGTCGTGCTCGGCGCGCTGTTCGTCGCCGAGGTCACCTCGGTCGTCGTGCAGATCCTCGCGTTCCGCACCACCGGCCGCCGGGTGTTCCGGATGGCGCCGTTCCACCACCACTTCGAGTTGGTCGGCTGGGCGGAGACCACGGTGATCATCCGGTTCTGGCTGTTGACCGCGATCGCGTGCGGGCTCGGTGTCGCGCTCTTCTACAGCGAATGGCTGACCACTGTCGGGGCCTGACGTGGACGACCTTGTCGGGCTGTCCGTTCTGGTCACCGGCGCGCGGGTGACCGGCGAGGCGATCCTGGCGGCACTGACGTCGCTCGGGGCACGCGCCACCGTCACCGACGACAGCGAGGCGGCGCGCGCCGCGCTGGCCCAGCGCGGCGTCGACGTCGCCGCTCCGGCCGACGCGGTGGCCCGTGTCTCCGACTTCGACCTGGTCGTGACCAGCCCGGGGTTTCCGCCGACGGCACCGGTGCTGGCCGCGGCCGCCGCGCACGGCGTCCCGGTGTGGGGCGATGTCGAGCTGGCGTGGCGGCTGGACCGGTCGGGCCGGTTCGGTCCGCCCCGCAAATGGCTCGTGGTGACCGGCACGAACGGTAAGACCACGACCACGTCGATGCTGTTCGCGATGCTGGAGGCCGCCGGCCGCAGCGCGGTGCTGTGCGGCAACATCGGCGATCCGGTGCTGGCGGTCCTGGACCGGCCGGCCGAGGTGCTGGCCGTCGAGCTGTCCAGCTTCCAGTTGCACTGGGCGCCGTCGCTGCGGCCCGAGGCCGGCGCGGTGCTCAACGTCGCCGAGGACCACCTCGACTGGCACGGCTCGATGGCGGCCTACGCGCAGGACAAGGGCCGCGCGCTGACCGGTCGGGTCGCTGTCGGCGGGCTCGACGACCCGATCGCCGCCGGGCTGCTGGCCGGTGCGCCGGCGCCGGTGAAGGCCGGGTTCCGGCTCGGTGAGCCGGGGCCGGGTGAACTGGGCGTGCGCGACGGCCTGCTGACGGACAACGCGTTCGGCGACGCTCTGGTGCTGGCGCCTGCGGACAGCATCACGGTCGCGGGTCCGGTCGGCGTGCTCAACGCGCTCGCCGCGGCGGCCCTGGCCCGCGCCGTGGACGTGCCCGCGGCCGCGATCGCCGCCGCGCTGGCGGGCTTCCAGGTCGGCAGGCACCGCGCCGAGGTGGTCGCGACCGCGGACGGCATCACCTATGTCGACGATTCGAAGGCCACCAACCCGCACGCCGCGCACGCGTCGATCAGCGCGTTCCCGCGGGTGGTGTGGATCGCGGGCGGGTTGCTCAAAGGCGCCTCGGTCGACGAGTTGGTGGCCGCGACCGCCGATCGGCTGGTCGGTGCGGTGCTGATCGGCCGCGATCGCGCGGCCGTCGGTAACGCTTTGGCGCGACACGCACCGGATGTCCCCGTCGTCGAGCTTGTGACGGGGGAGGATTCTGTGGTGCTTGAGAAAGATGAGTCAGCTGTTACTCGTGTGACTCGAGTGGTTCAGGTGGGGGAGCAGTCGCTGTCCGAGGCCGTGATGGGCGCCGCCGTCGACGCCGCACAGAGCCTGGCCCGGCCCGGCGACACCGTGCTGCTGGCCCCCGCCGGCGCCTCATTCGACCAGTTCAGCAGCTACGGCCATCGTGGTGACGCGTTCGCCGCGGCAGTCCACGCAGCGCTGCGGTAACCGGGCGCGCCAGTGAGCAACATCCTGAGCCGGTTGCGCCACCGCCGCGCCAACCCGGCCGCCTCGCCGGATGCGGCGGTCACCGCGGCGGACGGTGCGCTGCCCATGCCGCGGACCCGCGTCGGGGCGTGGCTGGGCCGCCCGATGACGTCGTTCCACCTGATCGTCGCGATCACCGTACTGCTGCTCACCATGGGGCTGACGATGGTGCTGTCGGCCTCCGGTGTCTACTCCTACGACCAGGAGGGCTCACCCTGGTCGGTGTTCGCCAAACAGCTGCTGTGGACGATCATCGGGCTGTTCGGGTTCTACGTCGCGCTGCGGCTCCCGGTCGCGATGATGCGCCGGTTCGCGTTCACCGGGTTCGCGTTCACGATCGTGCTGCTGGTGCTGGTGCTGATCCCCGGAATCGGCAAGGTGGCCAACGGTTCCCGGGGCTGGTTCGTGGTCGCCGGGTTCTCGATGCAGCCCTCGGAGCTGGCCAAGATCGCGTTGGCGATCTGGGGTGCGCATCTGCTCGCCGCGCGGCGCATGGAGCACGCGTCGCTGCGCGAGATGCTGGTGCCGCTGGTGCCCGCCACGGTGATCGCGCTGGCGCTGATCGTCGCCCAGCCCGACCTCGGGCAGACGCTGTCGATGGGCGTCATCCTGCTCGGCCTGCTCTGGTACGCGGGCCTGCCGCTGCGGGTGTTCCTGGCCTCACTGGGCGCGGTGCTGGTCTCCGGCGTCGTGCTGGCCCTGGCCGAGGGCTACCGCTCGGCGCGCGTGCAGTCCTGGCTGAATCCCGCCGCCGACAGCCAGGGCGCGGGCTACCAGGCCCGGCAGGCCCGGTTCGCGCTCGCCAACGGTGGCGTCTTCGGCGACGGTCTCGGTCAGGGCACCGCCAAATGGAACTACCTGCCCAACGCGCACAACGACTTCATCTTCGCGATCATCGGCGAGGAACTGGGCTTCGTCGGCGCCGCGGGTCTGCTGGTGCTGTTCGGCCTGTTCGGCTACACCGGGATGCGCATCGCGCGCCGTTCTGCCGACCCGTTCCTGCGCCTGCTCACCGCGACCGCGACGCTGTGGATCCTGTCCCAGGTCTTCATCAACGTCGGCTACGTCGTCGGACTGCTGCCCGTGACGGGTCTGCAGCTGCCGCTGATCTCCTCGGGCGGCACCTCGACGGCGACCACGCTCTTCATGATCGGCATCATGGCCAACGCCGCCCGCCACGAACCTGAGGCGGTCGCCGCGCTGCGCGCCGGCCGCGACGACCGGGTCAACCGCTTCCTGCGGCTGCCGCTGCCCGCGCCCTACGTCCCGAGCCGCACCGAGGCGCTGCGCGACCGGTTGCGTAAGCGGCCGGAGCGCACCGGCAAGCCGAAGAAGGCGGCGAAGCCGGCAAAATCGGGAAAGGCGGCACGAGCCGAGAAGCCCGACAAGAAGAAGCCTCGGGCCCGCACCACCTCGACCGCGCGCCACCCGGTGCGGTCGGGACGGTCCTCCGGCGACTACGGTGATACCCGGCGTAATCAGGGCCGACGGGCCCGCACACTGGAAGGTCAGCGTTACGGGTGACAGGGTTTTCGGTCCTCCTTGCCGGTGGTGGCACGGCAGGCCACATCGAACCCGCGATGGCGGTCGCCGACGCCCTGGTCGCGCTCGACCCGGGCGTGCGGATCACCGCGCTGGGCACCGAGCGGGGTCTGGAGACCCGGCTGGTCCCGCAGCGCGGCTACGACCTTGAACTGATCACCCCGGTGCCGCTGCCGCGCAAGCTCTCCGGCGACCTGCTGCGGTTGCCGCTGCGGGTGCGCCGGGCGGTCAAGCAGACGCGGGAGGTGCTCGACGCCGTGGACGCCGACGTGGTCATCGGGTTCGGCGGCTACGTCGCGGTGCCTGCCTACCTCGCCGCCCGGGGGCGCGTGCCGGTCGTGGTGCACGAGGCCAACGCGAGCGCCGGATGGGCCAACAAGGTCGGCGCCCGGATCGCGCAGCGCGTGCTGTCCGCGGTACCCGATCCCGGGCTGGGCCGCGTCGAGGTGGTCGGGGTCCCGGTGCGCGCGGCGATCACCTCGCTGGACCGGGTGGCGCTGCGGGCCGAGGCGCGCGCGTACTTCGGCTTCGCCGACGACGCCCGCGTGCTGCTGGTGTTCGGCGGCTCCCAGGGGGCGCAGTCACTCAATCGTGCGGTCTCCGGTGCGGCGGAAAGCCTTGCCGCAGCCGGGATCTCGGTGCTGCACGCGCACGGCCCGAAGAACGTCCTCGATCTACGCACGCCGCAGCCGGGCGATCCGCCGTATGTCGCGTTGCCGTACCTGGACCGGATGGACCTCGCGTACGCGGCCGCCGACCTGGCGGTCTGCCGATCCGGGGCGATGACCGTCGCCGAGGTCAGCGCGGTGGGTCTGCCCGCCGTGTACGTGCCGCTGCCGATCGGCAATGGCGAGCAGCGACTCAACGCGCTTCCGGTGGTGCAGGCCGGCGGCGGCCTCGTCGTCGACGACCAGTCGCTGACACCGGAATTCGTCGCGCGCACGGTGACCGAACTGCTCACCGACACCGACAGGCTGGCGGAGATGACGTCGGCGGCCGCGCTCGCCGGCCATCCAGAGGCCGCGACCCGGGTCGCCGAGATCGCGCTCGAGGTGGCGCGCGGGGCCGGGAGCCGGCGATGACCGGTCACCATCCCGCGACGCTGCCCGCCGAACTGCAGCGGGTGCACATGGTCGGGATCGGCGGTGCCGGGATGTCGGGCATAGCCCGAATCCTGCTGGACCGCGGTGCGCAGGTCTCCGGATCCGATGCGAAGGAGTCCCGCGGCATCGTCGCGCTGCGGGCGCGCGGCGCCGAGGTCCGGATCGGGCACGACCCGTCCGCGCTCGACATGCTGCCCGGTGGGCCGACCGCGGTGGTGACCACGCACGCGGCGATCCCGAAGACCAACCCCGAACTCGTCGAAGCGGGCAGGCGCGGCATCCCGGTGATCCTGCGGCCCGCGGTGCTGGCCCGGTTGATGGACGGCTACACGACGGTGCTGGTCACCGGCACCCACGGCAAGACGTCGACCACCTCGATGACCATCGTGGCGTTGCAGCACTGCGGATTCGATCCGTCGTTCGCCGTCGGTGGTGACATCGGCCAGTCGGGCACCAACGCCCATCACGGCAGCGGGGGCACGTTCGTCGCCGAGGCCGACGAGAGCGACGGTTCGCTGCTCGAATACCACCCCGACGTCGCGGTCGTGACCAATATCGAGGCCGACCACCTGGACTTCTACGGCACCGTGGAGGCCTACACGGCGGTGTTCGACGAGTTCGTCGACCGCATCAAACCCGGTGGCGCGCTTGCGGTCTGTGTCGACGACCCCGGTGCGGCCGCGCTGGCCGACCGCGCACGTCGGCGCGGTGTCCGGGTGCTTCGCTACGGCAGCGAACCCGGCCTGGAGGCCACGCTGCTGGACTGGGCGCAGCAGGGTACCGGCGCGGTGGCCGAGATCGAACTCGGGGCGCAGCGACTGCCACGGACCATGCGACTGTCCGTGCCGGGCAGGCACATGGCGCTGAATGCGCTCGCCGCGCTGCTGGCCGCCGTCGAGGTGGGCGCTGACGTCGATGCGGTGCTCGACGGGCTGGCCGGATTCGACGGTGTGCGACGCCGTTTCGAGCTCGTCGGAACCGCCAACGGCGTGCGCGTGTTCGACGACTACGCGCACCACCCGACCGAGGTGCGCGCCGCGCTGACCGCGTTGCGTGCCGTCGCCGAGCAGGCAGGCGCCGGCCGCACCGTCGCGGTGTTCCAGCCCCATCTGTATTCGCGCACAGAGACTTTCGCCGCCGAGTTCGCCGCCGCGCTGAGCACGGCCGACGAGGTCTTCGTGCTCGACGTGTACGCCGCGCGCGAGCAGCCGCTGGCCGGGGTCAGCGGCGCCACCATCGCCGACGCGGTCACCGTGCCGGTGACCTACGTCCCGGACTTCTCCGCGGTGGCGGCCCGGGTCGCGGCGGTGCTCGCGCCCGGCGACGTGGTCGTCACGATGGGCGCCGGTGACGTCACGCTGCTCGGCACCGAGATCCTCGCCGAGGTGCGGGCCCGGACATGACCGAGCCGACCGAACCCGCCGCCGAGCCGGAGGCCCCGGCGGAGACCCCAGTGCAGGATCCGCCCGAACCGGACGTCGAGGACACCGAGGGGCCGCGGCGCCGGGCCCGGCGCGAACGCGAGGAGCGGCGCGCCGCCCAGGCCCGGGCCCGCGCGATCGAGACGGCCCGCGTCGAGGCCAAACGCAAGGTGATGGGCGCGGAGGCGCCGCAGGCCAAGACGCTGGGGCGCGGCACGGTGCGCGGTCTGAAATTCCTGATGTGGACGGCCGTGCTCGCGGTGGTCGTGGTCGGGATCGGGCTGCTGCTGTACTTCACCCCGATCATGTCGGCGCGCAGCATCGTGGTCGTCGGCGTCGGCGCGGTGACCCAGGACGAGGTGGTCGGCGCGGCCGCTGTCGCGCCGGGCACCCCGCTGCTGCAGGTCAACACCGACGCCGTCGCGGAGCGGGTGGCCGGGATCCGCCGGGTCGCGTCGGCGCGGGTGCAGCGCCAGTACCCGTCGACGCTGCGGATCACGATCGTCGAGCGGGTGCCGGTCGTGCTCCGCGACTATCCGGACGGTGTGCACCTGTTCGACAAGGACGGCGTGGACTTCGCGACGGCACCGCCGCCGCCGGGCATCCCGTACCTGGACACCGAGAACCCCGGACCCGGTGATCCGGCCACCCAGGCCGCGCTGCAGGTGATGACGTCACTGCGGCCGGACGTGGCCGTGCAGGTGGGCCGCGTGTCGGCGCCATCGGTGGCGGCGATCACGCTGACCCTGATCGACGGCAGGACTGTGGTGTGGGGGACCACCGACCGTACCGAGGAAAAGGCCCTCAAACTGGCCGCGCTGCTGACGCAGCCCGGTCAGGTCTACGACGTGTCGAGTCCGGACCTGCCGACCGTCAAGTAGCGAGAAAACTTTTTTGTCGTGTCGTTTCGGCGCGCCTGCCCGGCTTGGGTGGGGCCCGGCCCTACCGTTCTGTTTGCGCGGAACAACTTGACATAACTCTAAGCCTCTGGTTGAGGTTGAGGGTTTGCTCCAGCGGTTATCCGTTACCAGACAGGCAACCAGGCAGGAAGGGCAATCGATGACCCCCCCGCATAACTACCTCGCTGTGATCAAGGTGGTCGGCATCGGCGGCGGTGGCGTCAACGCCGTCAACCGGATGATCGAACAGGGTCTCAAAGGCGTCGAGTTCATCGCGATCAACACCGACGCCCAGGCGTTGTTGATGAGCGATGCCGACGTCAAACTCGACGTCGGCCGCGACTCGACCCGCGGTCTCGGCGCCGGAGCGGATCCCGAGGTCGGCCGTAAGGCCGCCGAGGACGCCAAGGACGACATCGAGGAGCTGCTGCGCGGCGCCGACATGGTGTTCGTCACCGCGGGCGAGGGCGGCGGCACCGGCACCGGCGGCGCACCCGTCGTCGCGTCGATCGCACGCAAGCTCGGAGCGCTGACCGTCGGTGTCGTGACCCGGCCGTTCTCGTTCGAGGGCAAGCGCCGCAGCAATCAGGCGGCCGAGGGCATCCAGGCGCTGCGCGAGAGCTGCGACACCCTGATCGTGATCCCCAACGACCGCCTGCTGCAGATGGGCGACGCCGCGGTGTCGCTGATGGACGCGTTCCGCAGCGCCGACGAGGTCCTCCTCAACGGCGTGCAGGGCATCACCGACCTGATCACCACCCCCGGCCTGATCAACGTCGACTTCGCCGACGTCAAGGGCGTGATGAGCTCCGCAGGCACCGCGCTGATGGGCATCGGCTCGGCCCGCGGCGACGGCCGTGCGCTCAAGGCCGCCGAGATCGCGATCAACTCGCCGCTGCTGGAGGCCTCGATGGAGGGCGCGCAGGGCGTGCTGCTGTCGGTCGCCGGTGGCAGTGACCTCGGTCTGTTCGAGATCAACGAGGCCGCCTCGCTGGTCCAGGAGGCCGCGCACCCGGATGCGAACATCATCTTCGGCACCGTCATCGACGATTCGCTCGGTGACGAGGTCCGGGTCACCGTGATCGCCGCCGGCTTCGACGCGGCCGGACCGGGGCGCAAGCCGGTGACCGGTGAAGCGCAGCCGGCCGCCGCGCCGGCCTCGCAGCCGATCGCGCCGGGCACGGCGGGCCGGGTGAACTCGTCGATCTTCGAACCGGCCGACCCGACCAGCGTGCCCGCGGGGCACACCAACGGGGCGACGGTGCGCATCGGCGGCGGTGACGACGGCGGGATATCGGACGACGACGTCGACGTGCCTCCGTTCATGCGCCACTAGCTCGTAGGGTTGCTCAGGTGACCTTCCGTATCCGGCGCGTCACCACCACCCGTGCGGGCGGGGTTTCCACACCGCCGTACGCGACGTTCAATCTCGGCGACCATGTCGGCGACGACCCGGCAGCGGTAGCGGCCAACCGGCACCGGCTGGCCGAGGCCGTCGGGCTCGGCGACGACCGGTTGGTGTGGATGAACCAGGTGCACAGCGCCAACATCGCCGTCGTCGACCGCGCCCAGACCGTGGACGAGACCGACGGCCTGGTGACCACCGTGCCGCGGTTGGCGCTGGCGGTCGTGACCGCCGACTGCGTGCCGGTGCTGATGGCCGACGCGCGGGCCGGGGTGATCGCCGCGGTGCACGCCGGCCGCGTCGGTGCCGCCGCCGGGATCGTGGCCCGGGCACTGGAGACGATGGTCGACGCCGGCGCCGACGTCGCCGACGTGTCGGTGCTCCTTGGTCCCGCGGTCAGCGGACGCAACTACGAGGTGCCCGAACCGATGGCCGCCGAGGTCGAACGGGCACTGCCGGGAAGCCGGACCCGAACCGGCCGCGGCACGCCCGGTCTCGATCTGCGCGCCGGTATCGCCAACCAGCTGCGTGGTCTCGGGGTGCGCGCGATCGACGTCGACCCGCGCTGCACGGTCGAGGACCGCAACTTGTTCAGCCACCGCCGGGACAATCCGACCGGGCGGCTGGCGTCGCTGATCTGGCTGGAGCCGGCATCGTGACCACCGAGCGCGAGAACGAACTGCGCGACCGGCTGGCCGCGCTGCGTGAGCGGTTGGCGCGCGCCGCCGAGGACGCGGGGCGTGACGTCGGGGAGATCGAGCTGTTGCCGGTCACCAAGTTCTTTCCGGCCGACGATGTCGTGACGCTGTATCGGCTCGGCTGCCGCGCGTTCGCCGAATCCCGCGATCAGGAGGCGTCGGCCAAGGTCGAGCGGGTGGCGCAGGCGATCGGCCCGCTCGGCGGCGAGCCGGTCCGGTGGCACATGGTGGGCCGGATCCAGCGCAACAAGGCCCGCTCGATCGGGCAGTGGGCGTATGCGGCGCACTCCATCGACAACGCCAAAGTCGTTGCCGCGCTCGACCGGTCGGCGTCGGCCGCGCTGGAGGCGGGCGTGCGCGCCGCGCCGCTGCGGGTGTTCGTGCAGCTCAGCCTCGACGGCGACGAGTCGCGCGGCGGTGTCGACGTGTCGGCGGCCGACCGGATCGACGAGCTGTGCGCCGCGGTCGACGGTGCGGACGGGCTCGCGTTCGTCGGGTTGATGGCGATTCCCCCGATAGGTGCCGATCCCGGCGAAGCGTTCGCCCGGTTACAGCAGGAGCGTGACCGGGTGCAGCGGCATCATCAGCAACCTCTTGGCTTGTCAGCGGGGATGTCCGGTGACCTCGAAGCGGCGGTGCGACACGGATCAACTTGTGTGCGTGTCGGTACCGCGCTAATGGGATCTCGACCGCTAACGTCACCCGCAGTAGTCACACGAGTCACACCTTCATCACAGACAACAGTTCCGCTGGAATCCTCCGAGCCAGCGCCACCGCCAGAAGGGTCCACACAATGAGCACACTGCACAAAGTCAAGGCCTACTTCGGTATGGCGCCGATGGACGACTACGAGGACGACTACTACGAGGATGACGACCGCGGATCCGCGCGCGGCTACCGCCGCCCGCGTGAGGAGCGGTTCGACGACGACTACCAGCGTGGCTACGACAGCCATCCGGAGGACCGGCGTCGCGAGTACGACGAGCCCCCGGCCTACCGCGCCGGCGGTTTCGACGACGCCCGGTTCGAGCCGCGGATGCGTACCCCGCGCGAATTCGACCGCACCCCTCCGCGTTTCGGCGCGATGCGCGGCTCCACCCGCGGGGCCCTGGCGATGGATCCGCGCGGCATGGCCGAGCTGTTCGAGGCAGGCAGCCCGCTGGCCAAGATCACGACCCTGCGCCCGAAGGACTACAGCGAGGCCCGCACCATCGGTGAGCGCTTCCGCGACGGCACTCCGGTGATCATGGACCTGGTCTCGATGGACAACGCCGACGCCAAGCGACTCGTCGACTTCGCCGCCGGGCTCGCGTTCGCGCTGCGCGGTTCCTTCGACAAGGTCGCGACGAAGGTGTTCCTGCTGTCGCCCGCGGATGTCGATGTCACCGCCGAGCAGCGCCGGCGTATCGCCGAGGCCGGGTTCTACTCCTACCAGTAGGCACCGCTCTCACCCCGGGTAGGCTGGCTGAGCCGCACGGACGGTGTCGGTTCGCGGCTGTAGTCAAAGTCACATCTGCCTGAGTGAGGTCGGCTTCGTTGGCGTTGTTCTTCGAGATCCTGGGTTTCGCGCTGTTCGTTTTCTGGCTGCTGCTGATCGCCCGGGTCGTGGTCGAGTTCATTCGATCGTTCAGTCGGGACTGGCATCCGCGGGGTGCGACGGTCGTCGTGCTGGAGATCATCATGACGCTCACCGACCCGCCCGTGAAGTTGCTTCGCCGGCTGATTCCCCAGCTCACGATAGGTGCGGTGCGGTTCGACCTGTCGATCATGGTGCTGTTGCTGCTCGCGTTCATCGGCATGCAGCTGGCCTTCGGAGCGGCCACCGCCTGACGAATTATCGGCCTCGACTGCAACCGCCGGGTCTGGTGTGACAGGATGGACGCCAGTTACGTTCCACCCAGCCTTTACACTTCGTGATCAGTTGACGGTCCAGACTCAAGGGGGCAGACGATGCCGCTCACTCCTGCCGACGTGCACAACGTGGCTTTCAGCAAGCCACCGATTGGCAAGCGCGGCTACAACGAGGACGAGGTCGACGCGTTCCTCGACCTCGTCGAAAACGAACTGTCCCGTCTGATCGAGGAGAACAGCGACCTTCGTCAGCGGATCTCCGAGCTCGACCACGAACTCGCCTCGGCGCGGTCCGGGGGAGCGGCGGCCCAGCCGACGCAGACCATCCCAGCCTACGAGCCTGAGCCCGAGCCCGCACCCGCTCCGGAGCCGGTCTATGAGGCGCCCGCCCAGCAGGCGCCGGCGACCGAGGACCAGCACCTGCGTGCCGCGAAGGTGCTCAGCCTGGCGCAGGACACCGCCGACCGCCTGACCAGCAGTGCCAAGGCGGAGTCGGAGAAGATGCTCGCCGACGCCCGGGCGCAGGCCGATCAGCTGGTGACCGAGGCGCGCCAGACCGCCGAGACGACGGTGACGGAGGCGCGCCAGCGTGCCGACGCGATGCTCTCCGACGCGCAGACCCGGTCGGAGACGCAGCTGCGCCAGGCCCAGGAGAAGGCCGACGCGCTGCAGGCCGATGCCGAGCGCAAGCACGCCGAGATCATGGGCACCATCAACCAGCAGCGCACCGTGCTCGAGGGTCGACTGGAACAGCTCCGCACGTTCGAACGCGAGTACCGCACCCGTCTGAAGACCTACCTGGAGTCGCAGCTCGAAGAGCTCGGCCAGCGTGGTTCGGCCGCACCGGTGGATTCCGGGGCCAACAACGACGGCGGGTTCAACCAGTTCAACCGGGGCAACAACTAACCGCGTGCGACTCACTTCTGGCGGAGCAGACCCATGTTGATCGTCGCGCTCGTGCTCGCCGTCATCGGCTTGGGCGCCTTGGTGCTGGCTGTTGTCACGAGCAACGCGCTGATCGCATGGGTCTGTATCGCCGCGAGCCTGATCGGCGTCATCCTGTTGATCGTCGACGCCATCCGCGACCGCAACGGCGATGGTAGCGGAGCCGAATCTGATTCGGAGACAACGGATTCCACCGAAGTCATCGAAGAGGTCGACTACGAGGATTATCCGGACGAGGCGCCGATCGCCGAGGAGTACGACGAGACCGTCGACATCGAACCGGAACCCGAACCGGAGCCGGCGCCGGAGCCGGTCGACGAGGACGTACCGGCGGACGAGCAGTCCCCGAAGAACTGACCGTCAGCCGGCGGCCGCGAGCAGGTCGCGGACCTCGTCGTCGGTGACCTGGTGGAAGTCGGCGAATACCTGCCCGACCGCCTGTAAGTCGGCGGGCATCGTCGAGCACACCACCTCATCGGCTTCCTTGCGCAACATCCGGCACACCGACCGCGGTCCCACCGGCACAGCGACGATCACCCGCGCCGCCCCGGCCTGCCGGACGGCCCGCACCGCCGCCACCATGCTCGCACCCGTCGCGATCCCGTCGTCGACGAGGATCACCGTGCGGCCGGCCACCCGAAGTGGGCCGCGGTCGCCGCGATAGGCCTCCTCGCGCCGGTGCAGTTCGACGGTCTCGCGGGCGATCGCCTCACGTACGACGTCATCGCCGATCCCGAGACTGCGCAGCAGGTCGTCGTTGAGCACCACCCCGCCGCCGCTGGCCAGCGCGCCCATCGCCAGTTCCGGCCACTGCGGCACACCGAGCTTGCGCACCAGACAGACGTCGAGCGGCGCCTGCAGCGCCAGGGCCACCTCCGCGCCGACCGGAATGCCGCCGCGCGCGAGCCCCAGCACGTAGAGGTCGTCGCGGCCGGCGTAGTGGGCGAGATCGCGCGCGAGAACCCGACCGGCCTCCTGCCGGTCCCGATACGTTCGTCTGGTGTCGTTCATGGCACGGTCCTTGGCGGCGCTTACCCGGCTCGATTATCGGGCAATCCATCCCCGGAACCTAGGAGGGCCAGTGGGCATCGAGTACGAGAGCGTCGTCGACCATCCCCGTGACGTGGTGTGGGACTGGTTCAGCCGGCCCGGCGCGATGCCGCGGCTGATACCGCCGTGGCAGCCGATGACCCCGCTGGCCGAAGCAGATTCGCTGGCCGACGGGGTGGCCGTCCTCGGATTGCCCGGCGGGCTGCACTGGGTGGCCCGCCACGATCCGTCGGCATATGTGCCGGGCAGCCGGTTCGCCGACGAACTGTCCTCGCGCGGCCCGGCTTCATGGCCGCCTCGGGTGATCGGACATTGGCGGCATACGCACTCGTTCTCCGACGCGGGTGCGGGCACGTGCGTGCACGACCGGGTGGACGCGCCGGTCCCGGCTGCGGCATTGCGGCCCACGTTCGTCTACCGGCACCGCCAGATCGCCGACGACCTCGCCGCGCACCGCCGCGCCGCCGATGCGGGCGCGGGCCCGATGGTCGTCGCGCTCACCGGGTCGTCCGGGCTGGTCGGATCCGCGCTGACAGCGTTCCTGACCACCGGCGGCCACCGGGTGATCAAGCTCGTGCGGCGCCGCCCCCGCGGTGACGACGAGCGGCAGTGGGATCCGGGCTCACCGGCCCCGAACCTGCTCACCGGCGTCGACGCCGTCGTGCACCTGGCCGGCGAATCGATCGCGGGCAGGTTCACCGACGCGCACCGGGACGCCATCCGCGACAGCCGGATCGAGCCGACCCGGCTGCTGGCGAAGGCCGCCGCGGCAGCCGACGGCGGACCGCGCTCCTTCGTCAGCGCCTCGGCCATCGGCTACTACGGATTCGACCGCGGCGACACCCAGTTGACCGAGGACGCCACCCGCGGTGACGGCTTCCTCGCCGACGTCGTCGCCGACTGGGAGGCCGCGACGGCGCCCGCGTCGGATGCGGGACTTCGGGTGGTGAAGGTGCGAACGGGGATCGTGCAGGCTGCCGCGGGCGGCACCCTGCGGCTGTTACGGCCGTTGTTCTCGGCGGGCCTGGGCGGGCGGTTGGGCAGCGGTCGGCAGTGGCTGTCGTGGATCGGCCTCGATGACCTGGTCGACATCTACCACCGTGCGCTCTACGACGAGCGGCTCAGCGGGCCCGTCAACGCCGTCGGCGCGGAACCGTTACGCAACAGCGAGTACACCGAGAGTCTGGCACGCGTGTTGCACCGTCCGGCGCTGCTGCCGGTGCCTGCGATCGGCCCGCGGATCCTGTTGGGAGAGCAGGGCGCTCGCGAGCTGGCCGCGGCGAGTCAGCGGGTGGTCCCCGCCAAGCTGTTGGCGCTGGGGCATCCGTTCCGGCACCCGGACGTCGCGGATGCGCTCGCCCATCAGCTCGGGCGGGAGTGACCGGCCACCCGGGTCAGGAAGCCGCGCACCAGTGCGCGCACCCGGACCGCGACGTCGTCGGCGAGTTCATCTGTGCGCGTGAGGATTTCCTCGTGAGTCAGGCCGACGCCCTCGATATCGTCGTGGTCGTCTGCCAACCAGACCTTCAGCAGGTCGGCGTCGACCTCGGGATGGAACTGCAGCGCCAGCGTGCGGCCGAGCGTGAACGCCTGGGACGCGTTGGCGGTTCGGGCGATCTCGGTTGCCCCCGGCGGCAGCGTCCAGCGGTCGAAGTGCCACTGGAACCATGGTCCCGCGGGGACCACGTCGGGGCGGTCGGAGGTGACGTCGTACCAGCCGACCTCCTGTCGCGGCGCGCGCTCTACCGTGCCGCCGAACGCCTGAGCGAGCAACTGTCCGCCGAAACAGACGCCCAGCAGCGCGATCCCGGCATCGGCGGCGTCGCGCATCATCTGCATCTCGGTGCTGACCCAGGTCTCGAGCAGGGCCGGGTTGTAGACCGCCCAGGTGGCTCCCAGCGGCACGATGACGTCGTACCCAAGTGGGTCGGGGAAGGTCACATCACCGGCCGGATCGTGAGCCTTCTCGGCGGGGACCACCACGAAGGTGTCGATGTCGAAGCCGTTCTCCGCGAACGCGTCGCCGAGGAGGGCTTCGGTCGCCGAGTGCTCGTTGAGCAGGAACAGGACTTTGGATGCCACGCCGGACATTATCGCCGTGCGGTCAGCTGCTCCGCATCGCCGGGGTGAGTCAGGACATCGTCGAGAACGCGATCGGCAGGTGGGCGGGGCCGGTGATGCCGGTGATCGGCTTCCAGACGGCGGGCCCGTCGCGCCGGAGATCAGGCATCCGTTGCGACATGATCGCCAGTGCCTCGGACAACTCGATCCTCGCGAGGTGGGAACCGAGGCAATAGTGCACACCGCCACCGAAGGTGAGCATCGCGTGCGCGTCGCCGCGGGTGATGTCGAACCGCTCCGGGTCGCGGTAGGTGGCGGGATCCCGGTTGGCCGACGCGGTGTTGGCCAGCACCATCGCTCCCGCAGGCACGGTGTAGCCGTCGATGTCGACGTCCTCGACGGCGACGCGCACCGTCGTGAAGATGACGGGGGAGAATCGCATGACCTCTTCGACGGCATTGGGTGCGAGTTCGGGATGGCGGGCCAGTAGCGCCCACTGGTCGGGGTGATCGCAGAACACCTCGATCGCCGCCGCGAGCTGATTTCTGGTCGTGTCGGTGCCGGCCATCAACAGAGTGGCGGCGAGTGTCAGCAGCTCCTGGTGGGTCAACCGGTCGCCGTCGAGCTCGGCACGCATCAGGTCGGACAGCAGATCCTCGGTGAGGGAGTTGCGGCGGTCGGTGACCATGGCGTCCAGATAGGCCTCCAGCGCGCGCCACGCGGCGACGATGTCGGGGCCGTCCTCCACCACGTTCCAGTCGAACATCTTGAAGATGTCGTCGGCCCACGCGGACAACAGATCCCAGTCCTGACGGCGGGTGCCGAGCAGCTCGCAGATGATCGGGACGGGGTAGCGCCGGGAGATGTCGGCGACGGCGTCGCAGCGGCCCAGATCGGCGACCGTCGACACGAGT
The DNA here is from genome assembly GCF_010725485.1 of Mycolicibacterium parafortuitum. Taxonomy (NCBI): domain Bacteria; kingdom Bacillati; phylum Actinomycetota; class Actinomycetes; order Mycobacteriales; family Mycobacteriaceae; genus Mycobacterium; species Mycolicibacterium parafortuitum. The sequence continues at coordinate 3,753,279 of NZ_AP022598.1, forward strand.
ACAGAGATCACGTCCGCGCAGGCACCGCGCAGACGGCCCGCCGCCGAGGGGGTGAACGCCTTTGCCACCAGCCGTCGTTGGCGGTGGTGCTGTTCTCCGTTGAGGCTGAGCAGGGAGGTCACGACGATGTCCCAGAGGTCGCCGGAGGTGACCCCTTGGGCGGCGAGCCCGATTCCCTCCGGTATCTCGAAATGATCGTCGCGCAATACCTTTCGCACCGCATCGTAGGTGAGCACTTCGAGTCCGTGCGGCCCTGCCGCGATGGGCCCCTGCTGCCGCGCGGCGGCGATCAGGCGGTGCGCTTCGGCGGGACTACGGGCGTGCTCGTAGGCGATGCGGGGCAACGCGGGGTCGATGACGGCTGCGTCGGTGAGATCGTCGACGGTCATGACGGAAGTCTGGGCGGGATCAGGGTTCCACCCCAGGGTGGTGCGCTACTGCTGTTTCGGGCCGGGGAGTGGGGACGGCTTAAGTAGGGCGCTCGAACTGTCGGTGTGTGACCAGTCGAGGGTTTGACGGGGCCGCGGCGGTGGGGCGTTCGCGCGCATTTCTGGTGAGTCAACGTGTCTGCCGGCCCTGGTAGTGTCGAACACATGTTCGATGGTTGGTCTGATGGGCGGGTCGTCTCAGGGGTGGCTGATTCGTATCGGCAGGTCGCGATCGGAATGGCGGCGGCTTCGGCGGGGATCGCGGAGTTGCTGGGGCGGCGCACCGTCGAGGAGATCGACCGCGAGGCTGATGTGCGCTCGTTGATCACCGCGTTCGAACGCACGGTGGTCGAGGTCGGGGCGGCGTTGCGGCTGCCGCCGGCGCGGGCGCGGGAGTTGGTCCATCAGGCTGATGTGTTGCACACCCGGTTGCCGGCGGTGGCGGCACTGCTGGCCGCCGGGGAGGTCGACTATCCGACGGTGCTGTTGGTCATCGAGCGCACCGATCTGGTTGCCGAGCAGCACATGGCGCGCCTGGATGCGGCGCTGGCCGAGCGGATCCGCACCTGGGCGCGCTGGTCACGCAAGCTGGTGCGCGATGCCGTCGACGGGTTGGTCGCCGAGGTCGATGCCGCGGCGATCAAGCGGCGCCGCCAGGCCGCTTTCGATGAGCGCCGGGTCACGGTGGCCGCCGGGTTGGACGGGATGGCCGCGGTACGCGCGCGGATGTCGGCGTCGCAGGGCGCGGCGATGGACGCCCGCTGGAGCATGCTGGCCAAACAGGTGTGCCCTGGTGATCCGCGCAGCCTGACTCAGCGCCGCGCTGATGTGTTCGATGCCCTCAACACCGGTGGCGCGTTCGGGTGTGGCTGTGGGGATCCGGGCTGCCCCTGTCTGGTCGTGGTCCCCCCGGCGGCCGCGCAGCACGACCCACCAGCCGCCGAACCCGAGCCCGAACCCGAGCCCGAGGCGCTGGAGCCGCCCGGGGCCGAGGCGCCCGAGGCCGAGCCGCCCGCCGAGGCGCCCGCGGTCGAGCCGGTCCCGGCACCGCCGATCCCGGCACCGGCACCGCCGGGGCCGGTGTCGGTGTTGGGGCGGCAGGTGGTGCTCCACGTGATCGCCACCGCCGACACCGTCACCGGGCACGGCAACACTGCGGGCTATTTGGCCGGCTACGGGATCATCGACGCCGAACTGGTGCGCGAGCTGGCCCGCGAGGCCACCCGCCGGCTGGTCGAAGCCCCACCATTCGATCCGCGCCAGGCCGTGACCTACCGGCCCAGCGCGGCGCTGGCACGGTTCATCCGCGCCCGCGACCTGACCTGTCGCTTCCCCGGCTGCGAGGTGCCGGCCACCTGCTGCGACATCGACCACACCATCGCCTTCGACCACCACGACCCGACCGCCGGCGGGCAGACCGTGCCCTGGAACCTGGCCTGCTACTGCCGCACGCACCACCGCCACAAAACCCACGACACCGGCTGGAACGACCGGCAACTGCCCGACGGCACCATCATCTGGACCTCCCCGAGCGGACACCAATACCGCACCCGCCCCGCCGGGGTCGGGCTGTTTCCCGGGCTGGGCCGCGCCCAGCACCGCAGCGAGCAGCAGCGCATCACCGCCGCACGGCGCCGACTCAACGCTCACCGCGACACCAGCGAACACAACAGCTACCGCAACCAGAAGGCCCGCAACGAAATCCGGGATCGGCGCTGGCGCAACGGATTCCGCTGCCGCTACCTACTGTTCACAGGCGACTACGCCCACCACACACCCAGCAAAAGCCCGTTCGCCCGCTTCGTCAACGACCCCCTCGAACCCGAAACCCTCCCACCACACTGGCAACCCCCACCACCACGAAACAATGACACCGACGAACCACCACCCTTCTGACGGTGGCGGGCGTGTTTGCCCGGATCTCCGCAGGGCTCTCGACTGCCGGATGCTGACGTTTGCGTGGCTGCGACGTGGATAGCCAGTCGGCGAAGCAATGTGCCGCGCATTCGACATTTCACAGTTCGCTGTACTGCTTTTGTCGGCGATGTTCGCCATTGTCTAATTAGTTGACACAACGCCATATCGAACGGCTTGGCCACGGCCACGGCGACGGCCAGCGACGCATTCGCTAGGTGGGTAACCAGCTCGGTGTAAAGCAACTTTACACAGGTAAATCGGCTAACAAAGCTATTGCGCAGAGTTTGCTTGCTGAGACTCCGTCTTATCTTCAGTCGTGTTCGCCGGAACTGCTTGACGACAGGGTTCCGCTGGTGTTTTATGCCTTTCCAAGTCGTCAATATCACATTCGTGATTTTTGGAACGATTAGCCATAGCCCAGAGGTCGGGCGCCGTGGAATGGACGGGAGTGAGTTGCTGATGGGCTACGGGCGATTTGTTGGTCGTGTCGGTGCGTTAGCTGTGGCGCTGGGAATCGGGTTGGCCGGTCCCGCCGTCGCCTCCGCCGGTCCGGGCGACGACACCAGCGCCGGGGAGTCGCGCTCCGACGCCAGCGCCGAGTCGGCCGGCTCCGACACCCGCGCCAAGAAGCCCACCGCAAGGTCACAAGACTCCACCGATTCACCGACCGACGCCGACGGCCCGGATCAGTCCAACGACGACCCGGAGCCAGACGACTCCGATCAGGACTCCGACACGGACTCCAACACGGACGGGGATGACGACGCAACGGCCGTCGAGGAACCGGCTGACACCGATCCGGGGGAGGGGGCACGCGAGCGCGACACGGTGCCCCCACGCACCGAGGACGAGAAGGTCTCGGTGACAGACGAATCCGATGTCACCGCGGAGGATCCCCTCGACGCACCCGACACAACGACCTCCACGCCGCCGTCGGAGAGGGCATCCGCCGCCGCCGTCCAAGGACAGACCGCGTCGGTGTCCTTGCACACCGACAGATCCGCGGTGCAGACCGCGACGGTGTCCTCCGGCCTGACCGTCATCGTCTCGAAGTTCCTGAGCCTGCTGGGTATCGGATCGTCGGTAGGCAACGACACCGCACCGCTGCCCAGGTTCGAATTCGTCGCCGCGGTCTTCGGTGCGATCCGCCGCGAGATGGACAAGCTGTTCGCCAACAACGGCCCGACAGCCGCACTCGCATCGACCAGTCTCACCGCACCCGGCATCCTCACCGGTTCGGTGATCGCCTCCGACCCCGAGGGCGACAAGCTCGTCTATTCAATCCTGCAGGCGCCCAACCGAGGAACCGTCGTCGTGGACAGCACCGGCGCGTTCACCTACACGGCCAACCCGCTGCTGACCGGCGCCGGACAGGACAGCTTCGTCGTCCAGGTCCGCGACGCCGGCTTCCATCTGTTCTCCGTCACACCGACCAAGACGCAGGTCCCGGTGACCATCACCTTCGGCGCCGACGGCGTTGTCACCCAGACCACTTCATTACTGTTGGCCGGCCGGACCGCCGGAGCCGGCACCATGGTCACCGCGTCCGCCGGCACCGGAACGATCTATCACATCACCACGTCCGGGCCCGACATCGTCGGCTTCAACCCGGCCAGGGACAAACTCGACCTCGGCGACGTGTCCGTGCACAACTTCATCGTCGTCGACACCCCCGACGGCGTCGGCTTCCGTAACCCGTGGTCCGGCGAGACCACTGTGCTGCGTGGCGTGTCGCTGGGCCAGCTCACCGTCGACAGCTTCGCCCCCGTCCTGAACGATCATCTGCGCCAGGATCTCTCGGGCGCGCTGGCGTGGGAGCACGGCATCACGCCCAAGGCCAACACCGTCTACGCGCGGTCGCACGAGATCGGCCAGATCGACCGGGTCACCTTCAACCCCGCGACCGACGTCGTCGACTTCCGCTACTTCGGCACCCGTGAGCAGATCTACATGTCCGACACCCCCGACGGCGTCGTGATCTCCAACGCCGGCACCGGACAGGCCCTGATCCTTCAAGGCATCACCAAAAGCCAGCTCACCGCAACAAACTTCATCTTCCACAGCGCCCAGGTCCGCGAGGACCGTCTGAACCAGCAGCTCGGCATCGGCACCGTGCCCGACTCCCAGGTGCTGCCGCAGGGTGTTCCGATCGCAGGTACCAACACCTGGCCCACCGCTGCGGGCAACGGCCGGCCCCCGACCGGCCAGAGCGGCACCACGACGAAGATCTCCTGGCAGTACGGCAGCCACACCACGCTGAACTTCGACCCGAGCAAGGACAAGCTCGACTTCGGCTGGTTCAAGGCCCACGAGTTCGACGTCACCGAGGTCGCGGGCTCCACCCGCATCGCGATCACCGGAAACAACCAGTCCTACACACTTACCGGTGTCGCGCTCGGTGAGCTGCAGCCCAGCAACATCATCGCGCTCGACGAGAGCGCCCGGGTGACATGGAGCAACCTGATCTACGGCGCCGGGCAGACGGTCACACCGCCGAAGCTCTCGGTCGGCGATGCCCAAGTGCTGGAGGGCAATTCGGGATCGTCGACGATCGTGTTCACGGTGACGCTGTCGAAGCCGTCCTCCGAGACGGTGACGGTCAGCTACAGCACGAGCAACGGAACCGCCACAGCCGCCGGCGGTGACTACGTGCCCGCGGTCGGCACACTGACGTTCACCCCCGGACAGACCTCGAAGACCGTCGACGTCCTGGTCACCGGCGATGCCGTCGTCGAGCTCGACGAGCAGTTCACCCTGACGCTGTCGTCGCCGGTCAACGCGACCATCGCGGACGGCACCGGGGTCGGCACCATCGTCAACGACGATGTCGACCAGGCGCCGGCGGCGCCACCGAGCGTGTCGATCGCCGACCTCACCGTGACGGAGGGCAACGGCGCGCACAGCCACTTCATGTTCGTCGTCACGCTGAGCAAGCCGTCGACCGAGACCGTCACGGTGCGCTATGCGACGTCCAGCGGCACCGCGACCGCCGGGGTGGACTACACCGCCACCACCGGGACCATCACCTTCGCGCCCGGGGTCGCCACCCAGCTGGTGCACGTCGACGTCATCGGTGACTCCGTCGTCGAACCGGACGAGACGTTCTTCGTGACGCTGTCGAACCCGACCGGCGCGACCATCGCCGACGGGGTGGCCACCGGCACGATCGCCGACGACGACAACGTCGTCGTCCCGGGGGCCGGCGGGGAGAACTCCGGCAACCCCGGCGACGCGCTCTGGGGCGAGGCGTTCTTCGCCCCCTATGTGGACATGGGGGCCTGGCCGGTGCCGGACCTGCTCGCACTCGCTCAGCAGCGCGGGATCTCGCTGCTGACACTCGGTTTCATGCAGGCGACCCCGGACGGCAAGCTGGCCTGGGCCGGGCTGTCGGCGCTGCGCCCTGACTCGGACTTCGACCAGGCCAAGGCGATCAACCGGTCGATCGCGGCGCTGCAGGCCGCCGGCGGCGACGTGATGATCTCGCTCGGCGGCGCAGCGGGCACCAGCCTCGCGCAGTGGTACGCCGCGCACGGCCTGGGGGCGCAGGCACTGGCCAACGCCTACGCCGAGGTCGCCGATTTCTACAAGCTCAACCGGATCGACTTCGACATCGAGGGTGCCGCGGTCGCCGAGCCCGCCTCGATCGCGCTGAACGCCCAGGCGCTCAAACTGCTGCAGCAGATGCGTCCGGACCTGGAGATCTGGTACACGCTGCCGGTGCTGCCCAGCGGTCTGACCGCCGACGGGATCAACGTCGTGCGCAAGGCCGTCGAGGCTGGCGTCAGGCTTGACGGCGTCAACGTGATGGCGATGGATTACGGTGAGTCGGCGGCGCCCACCTCGGGCCCGAATGCGAAGACCATGGGCGCCTACGCGATTCAAGCCGCGGAATCCACCTACGCCCAGCTGAACAGCTTGTACGCGGGATACGGGCAGTCCTTCGGCTGGAATCAGCTCGGTGTGACACCGATGATCGGCGTCAACGACGTGCTCACCGAGGTGTTCAGCGTCGCCGACGCGCAGGCGCTCGAGGACTTCGCGCGCGCCAGGGGGCTCGGCATGCTGTCGATGTGGTCGCTGAACCGGGACTACCCGGGCAGCCTGGGTCAGGCCACCACCAACACCTCCGGAACCGACACGCCCGCAGGCGGATTCAGCTCCGTCTTCAACGACTACGGCACCGTGAATCCGATCTCTGGTCCGCCGCCGGCGATCTCGATCGCCGATCTGTCGGTCGCCGAGGGCAACGGCACGGGTTCGCACTTCATGTTCGTCGTCACCCTGGACAAGCCGTCGACGCAGACGGTCACCGTCGGCTACGCGACGTCGAACGGGACCGCGACCGCGGGTACCGACTACGTCGCGACGTCGGGCACCGTCACGTTCGCTCCCGGCGTGACCTCGCAGATGGTGCACGTCAGCGTCGTCGGCGACACCGTCGCCGAATCCAACGAGACCTTCACGGTGACGCTGTCGAACCCGAGCGGCGCGACCATCGCCGACGGCATCGCGACCGGCACCATTGTCGACGACGACGGCACCACCCCGACCCCGGGCGGAAACGCCTCGGTCCGCTACACCGTCAACGACAACTGGGGCTCGGGCTTCACCGCATCCGTTGCCGTGACCGCCGGGGCGGACGGAATGAACGGTTGGACCGTCGAATTCGATTCCCCGGCCCAGATCAGCAACATCTGGAACGCCGAGATCGTCAGCCGGGTCGGCAACCACTACGTGGTGCGCAACGCGTCCTACAACGCGCAGGTCGCCGCCGGGCAGACGGTGACCTTCGGATTCCAGGCCTCACCGGGGGGCGGTTCGGCGACCGCGACCAACTTCACGGTCAACGGCGTCGCCGGCGGCGAGAACCCGACCGTGGTTCCGCCGAAGGTGTCGGTGGCCGACGCGAGCGTGACGGAGTCCCACAGCGGTGCCAAGAACCTGGTGTTCGTCGTGACCCTGGACAAGCCGGCCACCTCCGCGGTCAGCGTCGCGTACACCACGTCGAACGGAACTGCCATAGCGGGAACCGATTTCACGGCGACCGCCGGGGTGCTGACGTTCGCCGCGGGAGAGACCACCGCGCAGATCGCCGTCCCGATCCTCGGCGACACCGCCGTCGAGGCGGACGAGACGTTCACCCTCACGCTGTCGAACCCGAACGGGGTGACCATCGCCGACGGATCCGCGGTCGGCACGATCCTCAACGACGACGTCGTCGCACCGGCTCCCGGCAACTCGTCGGCGACGATGGTGGTCAACGACAACTGGGGTTCGGGCTTCACCGCGACCGTAACCGTGACGGCCGGGTCGGCCGGGTTGAACGGCTGGACCGTCGAATTCGATTCGGCGGCCGAGATCAGCAATATCTGGAACGCCGAGATCGTCAGCCGGGTCGGTACCCGCTATGTGGTGCGCAACGCGGAGTGGAACCCGAAGGTCGCCGCGGGCAAGACCGTCACGTTCGGTTTCCAGGCGTCCCCGGGAGGCGGTTCGGCGACGGCGTCGAACTTCACGGTGACCAGGTAGGGAGGGCGTTCCTTCAGGGCCGTGAACTGCGTTTTCAACTTCTTGTTGAGAGGACTTCAACAGTTTGTTGTAGCGTGGCGGGCACCACACCTGGAGGACATATGCGATCACCAGCGTCACGCCGTCTTCGATTCACCGTGCTGGTCACGGGAGCCTTCGTCGCCGGGCTCACCGCATGCGGAGGAGGTGGAACCGGATCGGATACCGGAGGGCCCGACGCCTCGGATAATCAGTCCGCGATCCCCGACAACAGCGCGCTGATCGCCGAGATCGCGCCGGACCCGGAGCTCGCCGCGACGCTGCCGCCGCCGGTCGCCGAGTCGAAAACGATCAACGTCGGCTCCAACATCCAATCGGCTCCGAACAACTTCTACGCCGGTGACGGCACGTCACCGATCGGATACGAGGTGGACCTCGCCAAGGCCATCGGCTCGAAGCTCGGGGTGCAGATGGCGTACCAGGACATGGCTTTCGGTTCGCTGATCACCAGTCTGCAGTCCAACCGGATCGATATGACGATGGCCGCGATGAACGACACCAAGGAGCGCCAGCAGCAGGTCGACTTCGTCGACTATTTCTCGTCCGGTATCACCATCATGGTGCAGAAGGGCAATCCCGAAGGCGTCACCGGCCCGGACACGCTGTGCGGCAAGAACGTTGCGGTGGTACAGGGAACCAGCCATCAGAAGTTCGCCGCGGCCCAAAGCGACAAATGCGTGCAGGCCGGACAAGCCGCCGTGAACGTCACCGCGACCGACAGCGATACCCAGAACCAGAATCAGCTCCGCACCGGTCGCGTCGCGGCGATTCTCAACGATCTGCCCAGCGCGGTCTACATCTCGCGTACGGCCAACGGCGGAAATGCCTTCGAGGTGGTTCCCGGGCCGCCGATCGAAGGTGGCCCATACGGCATCGGTTTCGCCAAGAACAATACCGCCCTGCGGGATTCGGTGAACCAGGCGCTCAGCGCGCTGATCGCCGACGGAACGTACGGCGAGATCCTCGCGAGCTGGGGGGTCGAACAGGGCGCGCTGACAGAGACCGCAATCAATGGTGGTTGAGCCGCTGCCCATCGTCCGCCTGCGGCACTGGGGCAGATGGATCAGCGCCGCCGTCATCGCCGGGGTGTTGGCTCTCGTCGCCGCCACCCTGGCGCGAGCCCAGATCGATTGGGCGGCGGTGCCCGACTTCGTCGTCTACCGGGTGATGCTGGTCGGTTTGGTGAACACGGTGTTGCTCGCAGTCATCGCGCAGACCGTGGCCATCGTGATCGGCACCGTCATCGCGTTGATGCGCCGTAGCGCGAACCCGGTGTCGCGGTGGTTCGCCACCGCCTACATCTGGCTGTTCCGCGGGCTTCCGGTGCTGCTGCAGATCCTGATCTGGTACAACCTCGCCCTCGTGATCCCGACCATCTCGATTCCGTTGCCGTTCGGCGGATATCTGCTCGACGAACCGACCAACGTCCTGGTGAGTGCGTTCACCGCGGCGCTGTTGGGGCTTGCGTTGAACGAGAGCGCCTATATGGCCGAGATCGTGCGAGCAGGGTTGAACAGTGTGGACGCCGGTCAGGTCGAGGCGGCGAAGTCGATCGGGATGAGTCCGGCGATGACGCTGCGCCGCGTCGTGCTCCCGCAGGCGATGCGGGTGATCATCCCGCCCACCGGCAACGACTTCGTCGACATGTTGAAAGGCACCTCGATCGCCTCTGTGATCGGGGTGACCGAACTGCTGCACGCGGCGAACAACATCTCGTCTCACAACCTGCTGGTCATGGAGACGCTCTTCGCCGCAGCCGTGTGGTACATGGTGGTGGTGACGATTGCCGGTGTGGCGCAGCACTATCTGGAACGCACTTTCGGTGCGAGTGAACGCGGCGCGGCCGCTGCGGCGGGCAGAACACTGCGTGCCCTGCCCCTTCGAAGGAGTGCCCGTGTCTGAGCCGCTGCTGCGGGCCGTCGGCGTGCGAAAGAGCTACGGGCACACCGAAGTCCTGCGAGGAATCGACCTGGAGGTGCATCGCGGTCAGGTGGTGTGTCTGTTGGGCCCGTCGGGGGCGGGCAAGAGCACCTTCCTGCGCTGCCTCAATCACCTCGAGACGATCGACGCCGGGCAGGTCTGGGTGGACGGCAAACCGATCGGCTTCGAACTGCGCAACGGCAGGCTCTACGAACTTCGCGAACGTGATGTCGCCTTACAACGCCGAGACATCGGGATGGTCTTCCAGCGGTTCAATCTGTTCGGCCACCGCACCGCGCTGGAGAACGTCGTCGAGGGACCGATCCGAGTCTTGGGTGTCTCACCGGGTGCTGCACGGGAGAACGGGCTGGAGCTTCTGGACCGTGTCGGCCTCGCCTCTCGCGCGGACGCGTATCCCGCGCAGTTGTCCGGAGGTCAGCAGCAACGCGTGGCGATCGCTCGGGCGTTGGCGATGAAACCGAAATTGATGCTGTTCGACGAGCCCACGTCGGCATTGGATCCCGAGCTGGTCGGCGAGGTACTGGCGGTGATGAACACGTTGGTCGACGAGGGAATGACGATGGTGGTGGTGACCCACGAGATCGGTTTCGCCGCCGAGGCCGCCGACGAAATCGTGTTCATGGCTGACGGATGCGTAGTGGAGACCGGTTCGCCCGACCGAATCCTCAAGGCGCCCAGCCACGAGCGCACGCGCCAGTTCCTGGCCCGGGTGCTTGCGTGACACCGATCTCACCGCGCTACCGGCTTCAGTTCTCCGAACCCGCGGGTTATCTCGACTTCGCGCGGTTCGGTCCGCCGTCGTATGCCGTGCTCGACACCACCGCCATGCTGCTGGAAAAGGCCACACACGCCGGACCCGGCACCGTGGACGAGCTGATGAGGGAAGAGACGAGGGTCAAGGCGGCGGCAGCCCGGTTGTGCGGCAGCGACATCGACCACGTCGTGTTACAGCCCCACACCAGTCTCGGATTGATGCAGGCGGCGTTCAACGCCGCGGGTGGCTCGGTGTTGGTGGCCGCCACCGAATTTCCCGCCAACACCTACCCGTGGGCCCGCGCCGAACAGGCTGGGCGGCTGACCATGCGTGCGCTGCCGGACGGTCACGTCACCGCGGATCGGGTGGCGGCCGCGTTGACCGACGACATCACGATGGTCTCGGTGAGTGCGGTGGACTTCCGCACCGGATATCGCGCCGATCTGGCAGCCTTGCGTGACGTCGTCGGTGACCGCCTTCTCGTCGTCGACGGGATCCAGGGATTCGGCGTGATCGACGAACCGTGGGAAGTCGCCGACATCCTGGTCGTCGGCGGTCAGAAATGGCTGCGGGCGGGGTGGGGCACCGGGTTCGCGGTGCTCTCGGACCGGACACTGGAACGGATGGACCCGGTGCTGTCGGGCTGGACCGGTGCGCGCGATCCCGGGTTGTTCGACAACTCGATCCATCCGCCGGACCGGACCGCTGCCGCCTGGTCGATCTCCAACCTGAGCCCGGTGACCTCCGGTGCGTTCGCCGCGGCACTCGAACTCGTCGAAGACGCGGGTGTCGGCGTGATCACCGCCCACCTCGCGGAGCGCGTCGAAGCGCTGGAGGAGGTCGTGGTCTCGTGCGGGGCGCAGATCGTCTCCGAGCGCCGGCGACGAGCGGGGATCCTGGCGTTCACCCTGCCGGACCATCCGGCCGAGCAGGTCGGCGCGGCGCTGAGCGCCGCGGCGATCGCGTCGACCGTTCGACCTGATCATGTGCGGCTCTCGCCACACATCACGACCTCGTCGGAGACTCTCGAGCAGCTCCGAACAGCTCTACGGACCCTGACGTCGCCGAGTCCGTCGATGCCGGTGCTGCCCCCGGTCCCCGCGGGTGCGGCCACACACGACGTGCTGATGTCGCTGATCCCCGCCGTTCACGGGCTGGCAGCGATGCTGGGGCCCGGCAACGAGGTTCTGTTGCACGACTTCTCGCGATTGCCCGATTCGATCGTGGCGATCGCCGGCGATCTCACCCACCGCACAGTCGGCGGACCGATGACCGATCTCCTTCTCGGTCTCATCCGTCGCGGCACCACCCAGGACCTGATCAACTACCGCACGAACAACCCTGACGGACGGCCGATCCGGTCCTCGACGCTGTTCCTTCGCGACGCCGACGGTGTCGCGGTCGGGTGCCTGTGCGTGAACAGCGAGTTGTCCGTGACGGTCTCGGAGAACGTCGCGGCTCAGGACGAGAGCTTCCCCCCTGACGTGGACAGCTTGCAGCAGTTCCTGGTGGACCGGGCGATATCGAAGGTCGGAGTGCAGCCCTCGGAGATGAAGAAGCAGCAGAAGGCCGCCGTGGTGCGCGAGCTCGACGACGCGGGCTTCTTTCTCATCCGGGACTCCGTCGACCACGTCGCCGGGCGCTTGGACGTGACGCGCTACACGATCTACAACTACCTCAACGAGATTCGGGGCTGACCTGAGGAGCGTACGGGCGCGCCAGCTCGAGCCATCTTTCGAGGTCCGGGGAGGTCTCGTATTCCGAGTCCAACAGGTACAGGCTGGGCGCGGGGCAACTCGCGCCGATCTCCACGAGGACCGGACGCAACGTGAGTTCGGGTGCCAGCGCATGGGTGGGCGCGCCGCCCAGCATCACCGCGAAGGTGGTCTTCTGGCCCAGCTCGCCCGCGCCGAACTGGTCGAGGAACAGCTTGAGTAGTCCGGTGTAGGTGCCTTTGAAGGTGGGGGAGGCGACCACGAGGAAATCGGCGGCGAGCACGGTGGCCTTGGCGCGCGCGACCTCCGGGTCGCCCCAGCCGAGCAGACCGGCGCCGAGGTCGATGACGTCGATCACCGCCTCGGGTGGGCGCCCGCCGAGCTTCTCGGCGATCAGCTCCGCCGCCGCCCTGGTCCTGGACTTCGGCTTCGGATTACCCACCACCACAACGGGCATGCCGTCCCCTCTCTTCACGTGGCACGAGGGTACTCAACCCGTTGTGCGGCAACGGCGCTCCGGTTGCGCTCACGCTGAGGAAATCGGTACGTCAAGAAGTCCCTCGGGGTCGATCAGGGAGACCTCATGGCCGTCGAGGGTGAGCCGACGGACGATCTCGAGCAGCATCCGGCGTGCGACGTCGTCGATCGAATACGCCATCGTCAGATCCAGTTTCACGTGATGTTCTGCCGGCGCGGTATCGGTGACTTCGCGAATCACCCGCTCGGCGCCGGCGAAGCGGATTCCGCCCTGCAGCTGGATCACCCGGACCGCATCGGGTCCCTCGCCGACGGCGTGATTGGACCGCACGACCGCGCGACTGGCGGCCGGGATCTCCATCACGTGCAAACCCATGTCCGACGAGAACCGCCCGAACAGCCCCACGCCGCGCACGCTGTTGCCATGGACGTCCAATCGCGGTGAGAACGTGGCGATCCCGATCTGCCCTGGCAGCGCACCGATCAGGCCACCGGCGACCCCGCTTTTGGCCGGGATACCGACCTGGGTCGCCCAGTCACCGGCGGCGTCGTACATTCCACAGCTGAACATCACACTGAGCACCTGACGCACCACCGGTTCGGGCACCACGCGCTCCCCGGAGACCGGATTCACGCCGTGGTTGGCCAGGGTGGCGGCCATCACCGCCAAATCGAGCGTCGTGACGAGCAGGGAACACTGCCGGGTATACCCCTCGACGACGGCGGCGGGGTCCTCGGTGATCACGTTGTAGCTGCGAAGCATGTGGGCGATGGCCAGGTTGCGATGCGCGTGCTCCAACTCCGAGGCGCACACCGCATCGTCGAACATCAGGCGGCGGCCTGCGAACGCCGAAAGCCCGTCGACCACACGCTCCAGCCGAGCTGTCGCGTCGATACCCTCGGGCCCGACGAGGGAGTGCGCGGTGATCGCGCCCGCGTTGATCATCGGGTTGAGCGGACGCCCGGTGCCCCCTTCGAGGGAGAGTTCGTTGAACGCCTCGCCGGAGGGTTCGACACCGACCTTGGCCAGCACCGCGTCGAAGCCACGGTCGGCGAGCGCAAGCGCGTAGGCGAACGGCTTGGAGATCGACTGGATGGTGAACTCGGTATCGACGTCGCCGACGCCGTAAACCGCACCGTCGACCATCGCGAATGCCGCGCCGAGCCGCTCGGGGTTCGCCGCAGCCAGTTCGGGAATGTAGTCCGCCAGTGCCCCCGAGCTGTCTGACGCGACGTCGCCGAGGGCTTCGGTGAGGTAGTCAGGAATCGGTGACCGCATGGCCCTGCTCACGCACAGTCCGGCTCACGAGGGGAGTGTATCGAGGTTGACGGCGACGCGTAGCGTGTCGGAATGAGCGGAGGCCCATGATGATTTCGCATCCGATCACCATCGACCTGTTCCACGGACTCGCGGAGCTGGAGGACACCGGCCGAGGCTGGCTTGCGCATCGTCTGCCGCGCGCCGCTCGTGCGCGATGCGACGATCCGCAGCTGTTGAGCGCGGAGGCGCAGCCATCGGGTGTGCGGCTGGCAGTGCGCTCGGCCGCGACCGTGATCGAGCTCGACCTTCTGCGCACCCGAGTGGTGCTGACCGGTGTGCCGCCCCGCGCCGACGGTGTCGTGGATCTGCTGATCGACGGTCGGCGGGTTGGGCACGCGGAGGTGTACGGGGGTGATCTGGTGCGTGTCGACCCGCGCACGGGTGCGAGTGAGACGGATTCGGGTGACGTGGCGACCCTGCGCTTCGCCGGGTTACCGCCGCGGGACAAGACGGTGGAGCTTTGGCTGCCCCACTACGAGCGAACCGAGCTGGTCGGCGTGCGCACCGATGCGCCGATCGCGCCCGTGCCGACCGGTCGGCCCACGTGGGTCCACCACGGCAGCTCGATCAGTCAGGGCTCCAATGCGGACAGCCCGAGCACCACCTGGCCGGCGTTGGTGGCCGCTGCCAGAAACCTCGACCTGGTGAATCTCGGGTTCTCCGGCAGCGCCATGCTGGATCCGTTCGTGGCCAGGGTGATTCGCGACCGCCCCGCTGACCTGATCAGCGTGAAGATCGGCATCAACCTGGTGAACGCCGATCTGATGCGCAGGCGTGCGTTCGGTCCCGCTGTACACGGATTCCTCGACACCATCCGTGACGGCCACCCGACGACGCCACTGATCGTCATCGGACCACTGCACTGCCCGATCCACGAGTTCACGCCGGGGCCGGGGAGTTTCGACGTCGAAGCACTCGCGGCGGGCGCCGTGCGCTTCGTGGCGCTGGGTGACCCCGACGACGCCGTCGTGCCGAACGCGGGACTACGTCGACTCACGCTCCGCGGCATACGCGAACAGCTCGCCGAGATCGTGCAGGGGCGACAGGTCGAGGATCCGCACCTGTCCTACGTCGACGGTCTCGATTTGTACGGGCCGGGCGACGAAGCCTCGCATCCGTTGCCTGACAACCTGCACCCCGATGCCACCACTCATCGGCTGATCGCCGAGCGGTTCGGCGCGGTCCTCGGGGCGCTGTCGCGTCGGCGCTAGTGTCCTGAGTCATTAATTATGGTGCAGTAGTTGGCGATACTGGCCAGGATTTGGTCGGCGGTCTTGGTCCAGACGTAGGGCCGGGGGTTGTCGTTCCAGGTAGCGATCCAGGCGCGGATGTCGGCGTTGAGTTGGCGCACCGAAGTGTGGGTGCCGCGTCGCAGTTTCTTGGTGGTCAGCTCGGCGAACCATCGTTCGACGAGGTTGAGCCATGAGGAGCTGGTCGGGGTGAAGTGCAGGACGAAACGGGGATGGTTTGTCAGCCAACGCTTTACCGCTGGCGTCTTGTGGGTGGAGGCGTTGTCGAGCACGACATGACAGTCCAGATCGGCGGGGACTACGGTGTCGATCTTCTTCAGGAACGCCAGGAACTCCTGGGAGCGGTGGCGGGCATGCAGTGAGCCGATGACCTGGCCTGTGGCCAGATCCAATGCCGCGTACAGGCTGGAGGTGCCGTGACGCACGTAGTCGTGGCTTGCCCGCGCCGGGGTGCCCGGCAGCATCGGGAACACCGGTTGGGTGCGGTTGAGCGCCTGGATCTGGGTTTTCTCGTCCACGCACAGCACCACCGCGCGCTCCGGGGGATCCAGGTAGAGACCGACGACGTCGCGGACCTTCTCGGCAAACAGCGGATCTTTGGACAGCTTCCACGAATCCTGTTTGTGCGGCGCCAGTCCGAACGCCCGCCAGACACGGGAGACCATCGACTGGCTCAACCCGAGGTGATCGGCCATCGAGCGGGTCGACCAGTGCGTGGCATCCGGTGGCGTGCTCTCCAATGTCGCGGTGATCAGGTCCTTGATCTTCTCGTCACCGACCACCCGGGGCCGGCCCGGCCGTGGTTCGTCGAGCAGGCCGTCGCACCGGTCGACGACGAACCGGTTGCGCCACCGACGCACCGTGGTGATCGACAACTCCAGCCGTTCGGCGATCTCGGTGTTAGACCCACCGTCTGCTGCCGCCAACACAATTCGCGATCGCATCGCCAGCCCTGCAGCGCCGGTCCGGCGCCGCGCCCATCCCTCCAACTCGGCCCGCTCCTCAGCGGTCAACACAATCTCAGCAGCATGAGGCGTCGGCACAACCCAGTTTAACAACTAGATTGCAATTAATGACTCAGGACACTAGCCCGCGATGCGGTACCTGCGCTCCGGACGGCCCACGCCGTACTGCAGGCGAAGTTCCACGGCACCGACGCTCAGATAGTGCTCCAGATAGCGGCGCGCGCTGACCCTCGATATCCCCACCAGGTCAGCGCATTCGGCGGCCGACACCTCTCCGGCGTCGCGTACGGCGGTCAGCACCAGTTCGCCGGTCTCGGCGCCCAGACCCTTGGGCAGCACCTTGGCCGGCGCCGCGGACGGTCCGCCGAACAACGTGTCGACCAGATGCTGGTCCACACCGTGCGCGGATTGCAGCGCGTCGGCGCGCGAGGCGTAGGCCTCCAGTTTCGATTCGAGCTGCGGAAACTCGAACGGTTTGATCAGGTAGTCGGCGGCGCCGCCGTCGAGCGCACCGCGCACCGTGTCGAGTTCCCGCGCCGCGGTTATCATGATGACGTCGACCCGGTCGCCGCCCGCGCGCAGACGTTGCAGCACGTCCAGTCCCGTCATGTCGGGCAGATAGACATCGAGCAGCAGCAGCTGCGGTCGCAGTTCCCGCGTCGCCGTCAACGCGGCGGCGCCGGTGTGGGCGACACCGACCGCGCGGAAGCCGGCGACCCGGTCGACGAACCTGCGGTGGATCTCGGCGACCATGAAGTCGTCGTCGACGACGAGAACGTCACGCATGGGTGTGCACCGCCTTGAGTTGCACCGTGAAACACGCTCCACTGCCCGGCGCATCGCCGACCTCCACCGTGCCCCCGTGCTGGGCGGTCACCAGCCGCACCAGCGCGAGACCGATCCCGCGGCCGCCGGGAACCTCGGGTTTGGACGTGACGCCCCGGGCGAAGATCTCGTCGCGAAGATGTTCGGGGACACCGGGTCCGGTGTCGATCACGCTGATCGTGAGGCCCTCCCGATCGTCGATGCGCACCGTCACCCGGGCCTGCGCCGCGCCGACCGACACATCGACCGCGTTGTCGATCAGGTTGCCCAGCAGCGTGATCACATCGGTGGCCAGCGCCGGGTCCAACGCACCCAGATGCGAGACCGGATCCAGCCGCAGCTCCACGCCGCTCTCAGCGGCCAGCGACGTCTTCGCGATCAACAACGCGGCCACCGCGGGATCGGCGATGCGTTGTGTCACCGCATCGCTGATCTCGGCTCGGCGGCGCGTCAACGTGCCCACCAGATCACGCACCGCATCGTATTCGCCCAGCTGCACCAGCCCGGAGATCGTGTGCAGCTGGTTGGCGAACTCGTGCGTCTGTGCGCGCAGCGTGTCGGTGACGCTCTTGTGCGAGGACAACTGACCCTGCAGCGCAGCGAGTTCCGTGCTGTCACGCATCGTGGTGACCGTTCCGACCTGTCGACCCTGGCTGGTCGCCGGGCGACGGCTCAACGCCAGTACCCGGGTTCGCGTCGCGATCACGGTGTCGTCGACGGCCTGCCCGTCGGCGCCGGACATCAGCAGCGACACCACCGCCGGATCGATCCCGACCTCGTCCACCCGGCGGCCCACCGCGCTGCCGGGTACGCCGAGCAGATCCTGTGCACCGTCGTTGAGCAACGTGATCTCCCCGTCGTCGTTCACCGCGATCACCCCCTCACGGATGCTGTGCAGCAACGCTTCCCGATGATCGGCCAAATTCGCGATCTCGGCGACCTCCAATCCGCGGGTGTGGCGCTTGATCCGGCGCGACAACAGCCACGACGCCACCAGACCCAGTGCAGCGCCCAGCCCGAGGTAGACCAACAGGCTCTCGCCGGCCCCGCTGAGCAGTGCCCATACCGACGGGTACATCTCGCTGACCGACGCGATCGCCAGCACGTCACCGTTGATGGCCAGGATCGGCACCTGCCCGATCAGACTGTGCGTGCCGTCGACGTCGTCGTCGCCGAACCAGGCCCGTCCCTCGTCGGCGCGGCTGGTTCCGAGGTCGACGCGCGTACCGATCCGCGACGGGTCCGACGATGCGCGGACCACCCCGTCGGGCCCGAGGATCTCGGCCAGGCTGGCGCCCGAGAGCGCCACCGCCCGGTCGACCTCCGGGGCGAGGGTCTGGGCGGCGAACGGGTCCTGATAGCGGTCGCGCACGATCGGGGTCGAGGCCATGTTCTCGGCGACCGCGATCATCCGCTGGCCCCTGACCTCGCGGAACTCGGCTTCGGACTGCGTCACCGACACCGCGGCGACCGCCACCAGCACCACCGCGACCACGACCAGCTGGAAGACCAGGAACTGGGCCGCCAGGCTGCGTCCCCGGAGCAGGGCGGCGACCGCGGACCGGGTGTTCTCAATGATCAAAACGTCCTTTGCCTCCACATCGGTGACGTGGGTCACTGTCGGGGTCCAGTATTGCTGAGCATCACAAGTGATTGGGGACGACATGTTCGCAACCTGGCGAGCAAGGGCCCGCGCCGTCGCGGTCCTCGCCGTCATCGCCGCACTGCTGGTCTCGGCCTGCGGGGTGACCCGCGGTGAGCAGACGGGTCTGCACCGTCTGCGGATGATGGTGCCCAACAGCCCCGGTGGCGGATACGACCTCACGGCGCGGACCGCGGTGAAGATCATGGAAGACGAGGACATCACCGGCCGCGTCGAGGTGTTCAACGTGATCGGCGCCGGTGGCACGGTGGCGATGGCGCGGCTGATGAACGAGCGCGGCAACGGCGACCTGATGATGATGATGGGTCTGGGCGTCGTCGGTGCCACCTATACCAACGGGTCTCGGGACCGCGCCTCCGACGCGACCGCGATCGCCAAGATCGTCGAGGAGCAGGAGGGCATCCTCGTTCCCGGCGACTCACCGTTTCGCACGGTGCGCGATTTCGTCGACGCCTGGAAGGCCGACCCGGCCAAGGTGACGATCGGCGGCGGTTCCAGCCCCGGCGGCCCCGACCACCTGTTCCCGATGGAGACCGCCAAGGCCGCCGGGCTCGACCCCACCAAGGTCAACTTCGTGTCCTACGACGGTGGCGGTGATCTGCTGACGGCCCTGCTGGGCAACAAGATCGCCGCGGGGACGTCAGGGCTGGGCGAGTATGTCGACCAGATCGAGTCCGGTCAGGTCCGGGTGCTGGCGGTGTCCGGTCAGGAGCGGGTCGAGGGAATCGACGCCCCCACCCTGACCGAGGCGGGTATCGACCTGACGTTCACCAACTGGCGGGGAGTGCTTGCCCCGCCGGGGATTTCGGATGAGGACCGGGCCACGCTGGTCAAGGTTCTCGAAGAGCTGCATGCCACCGATGCCTGGAAGGAGGCGCTGGTGAAGAACGGTTGGAGCGATGCGTTCATGACCGGGGAACCATTCGAGACTTTCCTGCGTGAGCAGGATCAGCGCGTCGAGACCACGCTGACCGATCTGGGGCTGCTGTGAGCGCCGAACCGGCCGAACCGGCCACTCGCCCCGACTACGCGCAGTACATCGTCTGCGCGGTGATGGTCGCCGTCGGCGCATTCCTGATCGTCGACGCGCTGCGGATCACCGACGGCTTCGCCAAAGTGGATCCCGTTGGGCCACGGCTGTTCCCGATCGTCATCGGGGTGGGGCTGCTGGTGATGGCGGTGGTGCTGGCCATCGCGATCCCGCGGGGTTCGCGCGGCGAAGCGGACGCCGGGGAGGACATCGACCCCGACATGCCCAGCGACTGGCGCACGGTAGGGCTGCTGGTCGGCATGTTCGTGATGCTGATCGTGCTCGTCGTGCCGCTCGGGTGGGCGATAGCGGGCGCGTTGTTCTTCGCCGGCTGTGCCACGATCCTGGGCAGCAGACACTACGTGCGCAATCTCGTCATCGGCGCCGTGTTGGCCGTCGGGTCGTTCTACGCGTTCTACTCCGGGCTCGGAATCCCGTTGCCCGCAGGCATTCTGGATGGGATTCTGTAGATGGAGAACTTCGACTGGCTGCTTCAGGGCTTCGCCGAGGCCGCCACCCCGATGAACCTGCTGTACGCGGCGATCGGCGTGCTGCTGGGCACCGCGGTCGGCGTGCTGCCCGGTATCGGTCCCGCGATGACCGTCGCGCTGCTGCTCCCGATCACGTACAACGTCAGCCCCAGCGCGGCGTTCATCATGTTCGCCGGCATCTTCTACGGCGGCATGTACGGCGGGTCCACCACCTCGATCCTGCTCAACACCCCCGGCGAATCTTCCTCGGTGATCACCGCGATCGAAGGCAACAAGATGGCCAAGGCGGGCCGCGCCGCGCAGGCGCTGGCCACCGCGGCAATCGGCTCGTTCGTCGCCGGCTCGATCGGCACCGCCTTGCTGGCGGCTTTCGCGCCCGCCATCTCCCGCTTCGCCGTCACCCTCGGCGCCCCGTCCTACCTGGCGATCATGCTGTTCGCACTCGTCGCTGTCACCGCCGTGCTGGGGTCGTCGAAGATGCGCGGGCTGATCTCGCTGTTGCTCGGCCTGGGTATCGGTGTCGTCGGCATCGATTCGCTGACCGGCCAGCCCCGCGCGACGTTCGGCATCCCGCTGCTCAGTGACGGCATCGACATCGTCGTGATCGCGGTCGCGGTGTTCGCGGTCGGGGAGGCACTCTGGGTGGCCGCGCATCTGCGCCGCCGCCCCGCCGACGTGATCCCGGTCGGGCGGCCGTGGATGAACAAGCAGGACTGGGGCCGGTCGTGGAAGCCGTGGCTGCGCGGCACCGCGTACGGATTCCCGTTCGGCGCGTTGCCGGCCGGCGGGGCCGAGCTGCCGACCTTCCTGAGTTACATCACCGAGAAGAAGTTGTCCAAGCATCCCGAGGAGTTCGGTAAGGGCGCCATCGAAGGCGTCGCCGGGCCCGAGGCCGCCAATAACGCCTCCGCCGCAGGAACTCTGGTGCCGATGCTGTCGCTGGGTCTGCCCACCAACGCGACCGCGGCGGTGATGCTGACCGCGTTCGTGTCCTACGGCATCCAGCCTGGGCCCACGCTGTTCGACAAGGAACCGCTGCTGATCTGGACGCTGATCGCGAGCCTTTTCATCGGCAACTTCCTGCTGCTGGTGCTGAACCTTCCGCTCGCGCCGCTGTGGGCCAAACTGCTGCGCACCCCGCGGCCGTACCTGTACGCGGGCATCCTGTTCTTCGCCACGCTAGGGGCGTTCGCGGTCAACCTGCAGCCGCTGGATCTGGTGCTGCTGCTGGTGTTCGGGCTGATGGGGTTGATGATGCGCCGCTTCGGACTTCCGGTGCTGCCGTTGATCATCGGGGTGATTCTGGGTCCACGCATCGAGCGGCAGCTACGGCAGAGCCTGCAGCTCGGCGGCGGCGAGTGGGGGGGCCTGTTCACCGAGCCGGTCGCGATCGTCACCTATGTGCTGATGGCGCTGCTGTTGCTCGCCCCGCTGGTGCTGCGGTTGATGCACCGCAGCGAGGAGACGCTGCTGGTGGTCGAGGACGACCGGGATCAACGAGAGAAGGCCTCGCACTCATGAGCGGTACCACAATCGTCGTCGGATACACCGCGGACCCGTTCGGGCACGCCGCGCTCGAGCACGCCATCTCGGAGGCCCGGTTGCGCGGCGCCCGCCTGTTGGTCGTCAACGCGACATCGGGGGAGTCCTACGTCGACGCGCGGTTCGCCGGTGCGACCGAGGTGCGCGACGTCGAATCCCGCCTGGCCGAGTGCGGTGTCGCCTACGAGTTGCGCCAGCCGGTCGGGGTGGACCCGGCCGACGAACTGCTCGCCGCGGTGGACAGCTCCGGTGCGGAACTGCTCGTGGTCGGCATCCGGCACCGCAATCCGGTCGGCAAGCTGCTGCTGGGCAGCGTCGCGCAGAAGGTCATCCTCGAATGCCCGAAACCGGTGCTCGCGGTCAAGCCCGACGATACATAGCGCGCCTGTCACATCCCGAGTTTGAGGCCGGCGCCGGCGTCGACGAAGAGCTGTTGCCCGGTGACGAATCGGGATTCGTCGGACGCCAGATACACCACTGCGTGAGAAACGTCCTCGGGCTCGATCCACGGTGTCGGCATGGCCTGCAGCAGCGGGAACACCGGTTCGGCGTCCTCGCGAGTCGGCTCGTCGAGGTCGGGGCGGAACACCTTGTACATGGGCTCGTTGTGCAGCATGTCGGTGTTGACATTGGTGGGGTGCACAGCGTTGATCCGAATGCTGTGCGGTGCCATCGTGAGTGCGAGGGCTTTGGTGTAGTCGCGGATCATCTTCTTGGCCATGCCGTAGCCCGCCCCTCCCGGCCCCTGTGGCCCACCGCCGTTGACGAAGTCTTTCTGGTCGATGAGCCCGGCGATGGATCCCGTGGCGATCACCGACGCGCCAGCGGTGAGATGGTCGAGGCTGACGTGGATGGTGTTGACCACGCCGACGAAGTCGACATCGAAGGCATCGACGAAGCCGCGGAATGGAATGTGGTTTCCCTGTGGGCAGATTCCGGCATTGGCGACCACGACGTGCAGACCGCCGAGCTGCCCGACGGCTTCGTCCAGCGCGACTTTGAGTGCGCTCCGATCGCGGACATCGACCGTGGCGGCCACCGCACGCCGCCCTGTCTTCTCGATGAGATTGACAGTCTCATCAAGGTCTTCCCGCGTGGCCAAGGGGTATTCGTTGGACTCGATGTCCGCACAGATGTCGACAGCGATGATGTCAGCGCCCTCGTCGGCGAGGTGCACCGCGTGGCTTCGCCCCTGGCCGCGGGCCGCGCCGGTGACGAGGGCAACCTTGCCCTTGAGACGATTCATCGGAACTCTCCATTCGGTCGCTCAGGGCTAACGCAACGCATTGGATAATAGAACATCTACTGTTAATGTGTCACACATGCTGACGAGGCGGGTACGCCGGGCACGATGACCATCCTGCATGCGCGGCCGGCAGCTGAATTCTTCAGCGACGCCTGCATTCAAGACCCGTATCCGCTCTACGACCGGTGCCGACGTGGTCTGTGGATGGGACGACGTGAACGACGTCGTCGCCCGACCGGAAGTGTTCTACGAACGAGTTCCGTCTCGACCGACCGAAAGGCAGGGGACACATGTGGTTCGGCAAGGGCGCGCACTTCTGCGTCGGCGCGTCGCTAGCCCGGCTGGAAGCGATGACGGTGCTCCGTACGGTCCTGGCTCGCACCCGGTGGGTCGAGCCCGCCGCAGTGGGGCGCTGGTTGCCCAGCATCCTGGTCCGGCGCCTGGACCGCCTGGAACTCACGTTCGCATGACAATCGCAGACGAGCTGGCAGATTTGGCGGCGCAGGCAGAACTCGCACAAGCCAAGGCGCGCTACTGCCGTCTGCTGGACACCAAAGACTGGTCCGCGCTCGCCGGGTTGATGACCGCAGAGATTCTCTTCGACCTGGACGCCGGAAATCCCTCGTCGGTGCCGATCATGGGACGAGAGAACGTTCTGGCAGCGGTCCGCGCTTCAGTTGCCGATGCGCTCACCGTGCATCAGGTGCACGCCCCCGAGTTCGAGATCGCCGGCGATGAGGCGCAGGTGATATGGGCGGTCCAGGAAAGGGTCGTGTGGGAGAACGGAACCTCGCTGACGGCCTTCGGTCACTACCATGACCGGTGGGTCCGGCTCGACGGCCGTTGGCGCATCGCCGAACTGCGGTTGACGCATCTGATCATGGAGTTCGGCTGACCGTATCGCTCACATCGCCGTGCGGCTGTCCTGACCCATCTCGTGCGGCGCGCGCGTGAAATTGCGCACCATCGCCTGAACTGTGTAGGACGCCGCCAGCGTGCCGTCGCGCGTGTAGACACGCCCGTCGCCCTGGACCAGTCCTCGGCCCGACCAGAAGGCATGGTTGGTGTAGAGCAACCAGTCCTCTATATCGACCTCGTCGTGAAAGGCGATGTCGGCCTTCATGATTCCGGTGGAAAGGGTACGGTGTGCCTGCGCTTCACCGAAGCCCTTGTGCGGCAGCATTCCCGCCGCGATGATCCAGTGTGTCGTGGACTGAGCGAGAAGTGCCTGCCGCAGATACCCCTCATCCGCGCTGTCGCGGAAACGGACCCACGCGTCGATGCGGGGCGGGGCCACGCGGTCGGGATCAGGATCGTAGGCGCCGTCGACCACGCGAATCTCGCGTCCGGTCATGCCGAATCCGGTGAACGGAACGCATTCGTGGGGTGGGGGGACGGACGGCATCGGATCGACGTCGCGCATCACATCGGGTGCGCCGGCATCGGCGAGTACCAGCCCTGCACTGCGGAGAACGCCGTGCTGGCTGATGCGAACCTCGGCAGTGGAAAACGTCCGCCCGTGCCTGAGAAGCTCCACGTCGACATCCAGTGGTGCGGTGAAGGAGGCCGCTTTCAGGAAGGTCATGGACACCGCGGTCACCCGCTGAGATGGGAGAGCCTTGGAGGTGGCGACGATCGCTTGAGCCGCGAGTTGTCCGCCTTCGACGACGTCTCGCTGAGTTGGACCGAGCGCCGGTCCCCTGAACGTCAACGCTTCTGCGGGTACCACATCGATAAGTCGCGCGAGGTCGACGGCATCGCCCCAGAGCGGGAATCGAGCCGGCACCGTCGTTCCGTCCGGCCACCGCTCGAGCACCACGACGGTCAGCGCCGGACTGTGGAATGACACATGCCCGGCGATCGCAGCGACGTCGGGAAGCGGTGTCGGGTAGGACCACGCGACATCGGCCGTGCGTGCTTCGGCGTCGGTCAGGCTCCAGTAGACGGCTTCGCCTTCGACCGGGCAGACGGTCTTCGTCGGCGAGGGGGTCAGGTATTCCCAACGGACGGCATCTTCGGGGAAGTACAGCCGGTCCACGTGATCGGTCTCCGTGAGGAGCAGACAGGCGTCGCTCTCGGCGACCATGCGCTCACCTGCCCACACCTGTGCTGTGTACGGGGCAGGCGAGATGTGCGTCGTCACCGGGAGTTCAGTTCGCTGATGAGTTCGCGGCGTAGTACTTTGCCGGTCGCGTTGGTGGGTAGTTGGTCCCGGAAGATCACCCGGTCGGGGGTGCGGGACCCTCGTAGCTGGGATCGTACGTGGGCGCGTAGCTCTTCGGGGTCGGGCTGGGCGCCGTGGTGGGCGACTACGACGGCGACGATGATCTGGCCCCATTGCGGGTCGTCGGCGCCGACGACGGCACAGTCGCGCACGTGGGGGTGTTCGACGAGGACGTCCTCGATTTCGGCGGGGGCGATGTTCTCTCCGCCGCGGATGATGGTGTCGTCGGAGCGGCCGCCGATGAACAGGTAGCCCTGCTCGTCGAGGTAGGCGACGTCTTTGGTGGGGAACCAGCCGTTTGCGTCGAGCACGGAGCCGATGCCGGTGTATTTGCCCGATACCTGCTCGCCGCGCACGTACAGCTCGCCGGGTTCGTTGGGGCCGAGTACGGTGCCGTCGTCGGCGCGGATCTGGACTTCGACGCCGGGGACGGGTTGGCCGACCGAACCGAGGCGGCGCATCGCGGCGTCGTCGGTGGCGGCCACGGCGGCGCGGTGGTCGTCGGGGGTGAGCACCGCGATCGTCGAGCTGGTTTCGGTCAGCCCGTAGGCGTTGACGAAGCCGACGTCGGGCAGTAGCGAGAGTGCTTTGCGGACCAGCGGCAGCGGGACTTTCGAGCCACCGTAGGCCAGGGTGCGCAAGGTGGGCAGCGCGGTGTGGGTGGTTTCCAGCACGGTGACGATGCGGTCGAGCATGGTGGGCACCACGGTGGCGGAGGTGACGGCTTCAGCGGCGACGAGGTCGACCCAGCGCTGGGCGTCGAAATGGCGCAGGTACACCATCTTGCGGCCGGCGTAGAGGTTCGACAGTGCGGCGCTGACTCCGGCGATGTGATACGGCGGGACGCAGATCAGTGCGGCGTCGTCGGGTTCGGCGGAGGCGAACTCGACGGTGCCCATGATGTAGCTGGTCAGGTTGGTGTGGCTGAGCTCGACGGCCTTGGGTGTGGAGGTGGTGCCGGAGGTGAACAGCACGACGCCGACCGAGTCTGGGTCGGCGAACTGGGCGGCGGGTTCGGCGGTGCGTGCCGCGGTGAGGAATTCGGCTGAACCGATGGTGCGGTAGCTGTCACCGACCGCGTCGCGGTATTCGTCGTCGACGACGACCAGCGGGTCGGGCAATCGGTCCAGCAGCGCGCGCAGGCCTTCGGCGGAGAGTCGGTAGTTCAGCGGGGTCACCGGGATCGCCGCGCGTGCGGAGGCGAACAACAGCAGCGGCAGCATGGCCCCGCCGGTGCCGACGTAGGCGAGGTGGCGGGCCCCGGAGGCGGTGATCACGCCGGCGCCGCCGTCGGCCAGCGCGTTCAATTCGGCGGTGCTCAGCCGTAACTCGTCGCAGACCAGCGC
Organism: Mycolicibacterium parafortuitum; assembly: GCF_010725485.1. Lineage (NCBI taxonomy): Bacteria > Bacillati > Actinomycetota > Actinomycetes > Mycobacteriales > Mycobacteriaceae > Mycobacterium > Mycolicibacterium parafortuitum. The sequence goes on from NZ_AP022598.1 coordinate 3,779,982, forward strand.
GGTCCGGTCGGGATCGGTGTCGGCGGCCATCTCCAACAACAACGAAATACTCATGAGCTCATCGGGGCCGCAGGAGATTTGAGCGTGAGATTGTCGAGTCCGATGTCGGGATTCGCCAGGGCACTGGCGAAGATGCCGGCCAGGGTGTTCGCCACACCTTCCGGTGTCATGTGGGTCGCCGGGACCAGTCCCCGGGCGATCCACTCACCGGCGACGACGCCGAGCAAGTCAGGATCGAAATCGGAGATGAAATCCGTCGGCACCGTTGCTCCCACCTCGACGCAACTGAAGCGGTACCCGGGGTGCTCCAGTCGCCACGCCACCAGACTGCGCTCCATCGCTGCTTTACTCGCCGAATATGCACCGAGTGCGCGATGGGGGTGGCGGACGGAGTCTGACGACAACGCGGCGACGACCGCTGACGGCGCGAGTATCGGCAGGTGCGCTCGAATGACCTGGTGAACCCCGATCACGTTGGTGGTCAGGACCTTTGTCCAGTCATCGACGTCGACCTCGGCGAACGGTTTGAGCGGCGCGAACCCGGCGCTGATCACCAGAAGGTCCACCTCGCCGAGAGTTTCGGCCGCGACACAGCCGACCCGGGCGCAATCGTCCGGATCCCGGATATCGGCCGAGACCGACTCCGCGGGAGTCGCGCCGCCGAACATATCCGAAGACAGTTCGCGCCGTGCGACCGCGACGAGCCTGGCGCCCTCGGCCAGTGCAGTCGCGGCGAACGCCCGCCCGATCCCGGCTGAGGCACCGACGACGACGACACGCTTGTCCGCCAGCGACGTCCCCGTCATCGCGCACCGACAGCGATGGACTTGATCTCCAGATACTCCTCGAAGCCCGCCACGCCCATCTCCCGCCCGATCCCACTCTGCTTGTAGCCGCCGAAGGGCACGTCCATGCCGTAGAACACCCCACCGTTGACATTGACGGTGCCGGTGCGCATCCGGTCCGCCACAGCGCGTGCCCGCTCATCAGATGCGCTGACCACGGCCCCTGACAATCCATACCGCGAGTTGTTCGCGATCCGCACCGCGTCGTCGTCGCCGTCGTGCGCGATCACCGCCAGGACCGGACCGAAGATCTCTTCCTGCGCCACCGTGGAATCGGGATCGACATCGGTCAGCACGGTGGGTTCGACGAAATAGCCGGTCGGCAGGTGATCAGGAACACCGCCTCCGATCGCGACCGTAGCGCCTTCTTCGATTCCCTTGTCGATGTAGCCCAGCACCCGACGGCGTTGTTCTTCGCGGATCAGAGGCCCCATCAGCACCGAGGGATCGGTGGGATCGCCAAAGGGCCAGCCTTTGAGCGCTTCGACGAGAGCGTCGACGCCCTCGCGGTAGCGGGACCGCGGAAGCAGGAGACGGGTGGTGTTGGCACAGCCCTGGCCCGCATGGGTGGTGGTCGCGAATGCCGCGGACGTGACGACCGAGCCGAGGTCAGCGTCATCGAGTGCGATGAGTGCAGACTTGCCGCCGAGTTCGAGGAAGACCTTCTTGATCGTGGGTGCGGCCGCGGTCATGATCTTGGTGCCTGTCGCGGTGGATCCGGTGAACGAGATCATGTCGACCCGCGGATCTTCGCAAAGTTGCTGACCCACAGCGTGATCGGCGGAGGTGACGACGTTGACGACACCGGCCGGGATGTCGGTGTGTTCGGCGATCAACCGCCCGAGCAGCGTTGCCCCGTACGGAGTGTCGGGTGCCGGTTTGAGCACCACGGTGTTCCCGGCGGCGAGCGCCGGAACCATCTTGGCCAGATTGATCTGAACGGGGTAGTTCCAGGGCGTGATGGCTCCGATGACGCCGACAGGTTCGCGGCGAACGATCCGGTGGGTCTTCATCCCGAACGGCTCGGCAAGACCGAGGCTGGTCTCCCATTCGTAACTCTCGGCCAGGTCGGCCACCCACGGCAGCCCCGCGACCGGGCTGTCCAGTTGGGGACCATAGGTCAGAGCGACCGGGCAGCCGACCTCGGCCACCGTAGTGGCGCGGAGATCGTCGGCGAACCTACCGAGAGCTTCGTGGAGTTGGCGGATGCAGCGCACGCGCATTTCGGGGGAGCGGGCCCATGCGGTGTCGTCGAACGCGCGGCGGGCCGCACCGATCGCGGCATCCATATCGACGGCGGTCGCATTCGCGACGGCGCCGATGACCTGCTCTGTCGCAGGGTTGACATTGTCGAAGGTCTCCCCGGACTCCGACGGAACCAGCCGTCCGTCGATAAGCATGTTTCCTTCGGTCCAGAAACTGCTCATGCCTCTCCTGACGTTCGCCACCGCGGACATGGAGAACAGTAATACAGGAGTTGTTCAATTGGATAGTAAACGGAGTTCGGTGATCCGCCCTAGCGCAAGCCGTTCACCGCGAACTTCTCCACGTACGCGCGGACCGTTTCGGGCTTGGACATGTCGAAGGTCTGTGCTTCGTTGACGGTCGAGAACGAGTAGATGATGCGGGCCAGCCATTCGCTGGCTGCGGTGACGTCGATTCCGGCGCCGACCTCCCCGCGCTGCTGGGCTTCGCGGACGTAGGGAACAAGGAAATTGGTGGAGCGCCGGACCGCCGAGTCGCCGTCGGCGATCATGTGGCGCATGAGTTCGGCATCGTCAGCCATGAGCCTGTTGCGAGTGCGGTGGTCGAGCAGAATGGTCGCGTGCGTCTCGGCCATCGCGCCCAATTTTGCAGCCAGCGTTGTCTTCTTGGCCATCGCGGCCGCGACGAGTCGGTAGAACTTCTGCGCGCCGAACTCGATCGCGGCTTCGATCAACACGGTGCGGTCTTCGAAGTAGCGGTATACGGTGCCTCGTGAGACATTCGCCATCCGGGCGACATCCTGAACACTGGTGCGCTGGATGCCCAACTGGGTGAAGCACTGATTGGCGGCTTCGAGGATCTGATCGCGCCGGTCGACTTCATCCTGCTGGACGTCGACCTCAGCTGTCGCACGTGACGTTGCCATGACGCTCCTTGCCTGATGGGACGGGCCCGATGGGACGACTCTTCAGCCTCATCGCCAAGTTCACAATCGTACGCGACATCGCGACTCGGAGCGTATCGGCGTTCTGGGTGTGCGTCAGACTGTGAGGAAAGTCCCTCGAAACGTCATCAACAGTGAGACAGGTCATGCCTCTGTGTCTCAGGAGATTCGCCTCAACGCTTTACAGCCCGATGCGGTCGGCGAGCATCCGGCGGTGGTGGTCGGCGTCGCCGAGCAGGTGGGCGGAGGACTTGGCTCGTTTGAAATACAGGTGTGCGGGGTGCTCCCAGGTGAAACCGATACCGCCGTGCAACTGGATGTTCGCTGCAGCCGCCTTCGCGTACACCTCCGAGCAGTGCGCCTGGGCCAATGCCGCCGCCGCGGGGAACTCTGCGGGAAATGCGGTCGCGGCGTGCGCGGCGTACTGCGCCGCGCCACGGGCTCCCTCGATGTCGAGCATCAGGTTCGCGCACATGTGCCGGATCGCCTGGAACGAGCCGATGGGTTTGCCGAACTGGTGGCGCACCTTGACGTAGCCGACGGCCTGGTCCAGGCAGCGCTGGGCGCCCCCAACCTGTTCGGCGGCCAACGCGGCGGCGGCGAAGCTCAACGCACACTCCAGTCGCGTTTCGGAGATGTCCAGGCGTGCCGCGGGTGTCGACCGGAACTCGACGACGGCCTGGCGACGTGTCGCATCCAACGTCGACTGTGCCCGTCGGGTGCAGGAGGAGGCCTCGACGCAGAACACCCCGACGTCAGTGGCGGTGCGGGCCACGACCAGCAGGAGATCAGCTGACATCCCCTCGGGCACAAAGTGTTTCACCCCTTGGAGGATCCAGCCTCCGGAGGCCGGCTCGGCCCGCGTGGTGATGTCGCCGACGTTCCACCGCCCGCTGCGCTCGGTGAGTGCCAGAGTGGCGATGGTGTGTCCCGCCGCGATTCCGGGCAGGTGCCGCTTCTTGGCCTGCTCATCGTCGGACTCCACGAGGGTCCGTGCAGCCAGCACCGCCGACGCGAAGTAGGGCCCTGGAAGCAGGGCCGCGCCTGTCTCCTCGAGTACGAGTGCGAGTTCGGTGAGTCCGAGTCCTTCGCCGCCGTACTCCTCCGGGATGGCCAGGCCCTGCAGGTTCAACTGGTCGGCCATCGCGTGCCACACCGCAGGGTCGTACCCATGGGGAGATTCCATCGCGCGCCGGACGTCTTCTTCCGAGACGTGCCGCTCCAGAAAGGACCGCAGCGCGGACCGGAACTGCCGCTGGTCCTCGGTGTCGGTGAAACCCGTTGTGTAATCGGTCATGTCAGAGGTTCCTCGGGTCGTCCTCGGTGCGGCCTGTGGAGCTGCCTCGGGGGACGGGGGCGCCGTGTCGCAAGGTGCGAATCCAGTCATCGATCGGCGCCGGCGCGGCCACAGGCGCGTCGAGGCGTCCCGGTTCGGCGGCGTGAAACTCCTGCCAGCTGGGAAATGCGGCGTGGAATCCACCGTCGTGGGCGGGCGTCCCCGGCCACCTCATCTTCTCGGGACCCAACGGCGGGTCGGTGATGTCGCTCTCGTACCAGAAGAGCGGTTTGCGGCGGACGAAATACCATCGCCCGTAGCGACATTCATACGTGTCGAGGTAGGCCAGCAGTTCGATCACCCAGGCCGAGGACGTCTCGAGGTCGTTTCGGGAGTACACCAGGCCGGTCGCGTGGTGGGTGTCGTGCACGTCGATGACGTGGCCGTGTACGCCGTGCGCACTGCCGAGCAGGCCGTGGCGCAACTCGCGGTCATACCATCGGCGCAGCGCGGGCCGGCCGTGGTCGTGACCTGGAACCGCGACGTCGTCGACGAACAGGTTGACCAACGAATCGAGATCGCGCATGTCCAGCGCAACAGCGTATTTGGCGGCGAGTTGGCGGATCTCGTCGAGCGCCTCCAATCGTTGGAGGCGTGCGATGAGTGCGGCCGGCGAGTTGTCGGTCATTTGAGGGCGCCCTCGGCCATCAGCTCCGCAAGGCGTCGTTTGTCGATCTTGTCGGTCGTGGTGTAGGGCAGCGCCTTGGGGTCGGTGAGGATGACCCACTTCTTCGGCACCTTGTAGGCTGCCAGACCGGCGCGGCATTGCGCGGTGAGGTGGGCGGCATCTGCGTGCCGGCCGTCATTGAGAACGACTGCGGCGCTGACGATCGCGCCGCGGTCGGGGTCGGGAACGCCGACCACGTAGGCAATGCGCACCTCGGGTAGCCGCCGCAGTGCTGCTTCGACCTCCATCGGGGCCACATTCGTGCCCGAGGTCTTGATCATTTCGTCGAGGCGCCCGGCGAAGTACAGATGACCGTCATCGTCGCGGTAGCCGGCGTCTTTGGTGTGCAGCCAACCGTCGCGGTCGACCAGCTCGTGCCAGTGTCGCCCGATCATGCCGCGCATCATGGCCTGACCCCGCACACAGATCTCGCCGGTGACACCGTTGGGGACTTCGGTGCCGGTGTCGTCGACGATCTTGTGTTCGTAACCGGGTGCCGAGACACCGAGGGAGCCGCGCTTGGACTCCGGTACCTGCTCGTGTGGTGGCCACCAGGTGTGGCTGCTGCATGTCTCGGTCATTCCGAGTTGGGCCACCCGCAGTGACGGGTCGGATGTCCGGCGGCCGGGAGGGAGCAGGACCTGCTGGTAGCCCTCTCGGAGGCTGGAAAGGTCGGTGCCGGCGAAGTCGGGATGATTGACCAGTGCCGGGCCGATGTGCGGGAAACCGGTGGTGTAGGTGGCTTTTTCGGCTTCCAGCAGGCGGCGTGTGTGGCCCGCGTCGAACTTGTGCTCGGTGAGCACGGTCGCTCCGTGCTGGAACGGGCCGAGGAAGCCGAAGACCAGGCCGGCGACCCAGAAGAAGACCATCGGCACGTAGATGCGGTCGCCGGCCCCCCACTCGTGCTGTGCGGCGATGAACCGGGAGTGCGTGATTGCGGTCCCGTGGGTGTGCAGGATGCCCTTGGGATTCGACGTGCTGCCCGAGGTGTAGATCGCGAACAGGTCGTCGGTGGTGCGTACGGTCTGTGCGCAGGCGGCCAGGAACTCCGGATCGACAGGATCGGGCCATTCCTGCGGCCAACGTGTGGTCACCACACCGAGCGGGAGCACGTTGCGCAGCTGGGGGAGCGCGCGCGACCGTAGCGGCATGTCCAGTTCGCCGGCCGCGGCGGCCAGCCGTGCCAGCATGTCGTTGCCCAGGATCGACTCGACGGACAACACCGTGTGCACATCGGCGTCGCGGAGCACCCAGGCCAACTCGGCGGGTCCGAGGAAGGTGTTGAGCGGCACGGCTACCGCACCGATGCGCGTGACCGCGAGGAACGCGACGACGAAGTCGGGTCCGTTCGGCGCGAGAATGCCCACGCGCACGCCCTTGGTCACCCCCGCCGCGAGGAGGCGTGCCGCCATCGTCGCCGAGTCACAGTCAGCCTGTCCGTAGGTGATCCGCTCGCAAGCGCCGTCCGGCAGGCCGGCCACCACCAGGTCCGATTGCGCGTGTGAGGCCGTCACCGCGGCCAGCACGGCCGGCATGACGGGTTCGTAGGGCAGCGTCTCGTAGTGGAACGTGCGGGCGCTGGGAACCTGCGGCGAGGTCATTCGACGGTCCAGCGCGGTTCCCGCTTTTCGGCGAAGGCCACCATCCCTTCGCGGTAATCGGGATGAGTCATCTGGTGTTGCAGCACGTACCGGTAGGCGACGTCGTTCGCGGCGTGCAGACCGACGTCCAGGCTGGTCCACATCGCTTTGACGGAGGTCTGGGTGGTCGCGGGCGACAAGGCTGCGATCGACAGGGCGATCTCGCGGGTGCGCTGCTGCAGGCGTTCACCGGGGACGACCTCGTTGACGAGCCCGATGTCATAGGCACGTTGAGCGCTGATACGGCCGTCCTTGGCCATCAGTGCGAGCTGCATGACCATCGAGAGGGGCATGCGGCGCAGCAGCACTGCCGGCTCGAGGGCGAACACGTTGCCCACGGCGAGGTGGGTGTCGATCAACTCGGCGTGGTCGGCGGCGATGATGAGGTCGGCATCGGCGACCTGGTGCAGTCCGCCGCCGACGACCATGCCGTTGAGAGCGCAGATGACCGGTTTCCACACCCCGTGGTGGAGGCGGGAGCCTGGCACCTTGTTGCGGATGCCGCCGCTGGCCGTGGCCTTGATGTCCTGGCCGGCGCTGAAGGCGCGGTCCCCGGCGCCGGTGATGATGGCGACCCGGACATCCGGGTCGTCGCGGACCTGCCCCCAGGCCCATCCGAGCTCGGTGCGGGTCAGATCGTCGGTGGCGTTGAGCCGTTCCGGCCGGTTGATGGTGATGGTCGCGACGTGCTCGTCGACGTCGTACAGAATCCTCTGTAGCTGCACGCTCGGCCCCTTCGCTCTCGTCGCAAGAGTAAACAGATTAGCAAAAGATGTTCAATTGTCAGACAGATCCGCTCAGGGCATCCACTGGCCACCGGAGACCGAGATCAACTGACCGGTGAGATGTTTGGCGGCGTCGGAGCACAGGAACGCCACGGTGTTGGCGACATCCTCGGGATCGCCGATCGCACCGGTGAGCGTGGAGTCCCGCATGGAGCCGAGTTCCGCCTCGGTCTTTCGCGACAACAGCCACGGCGTGGCGGTCGTCCCCACCACGACGGTGTTGACGCGTACTCCCAGAGGTCCCAGTTGCACCGCCATCAGGCGGCTCAGGCCTTCGACGCCGGCCTTCGCGGCGGCATACGCGGGTGGCCCTGTGCGCACTCCGTGCGCGGACACCGAACTGATGTTGACGATGACGCCGTGGTGCTGCTCGACCATCTGGCGGGCGGCCACCTGCGCCATGACGAATGTGCCTGTGAGGTTGACGGCCAGGATGCGGTCCCAGTCCTCGTCGGTCTGATCGAGGAATGACGCAGGCAGGGTCATGCCTGCGTTGTTGACCAGAGCGCGTACCGGTCCGTAGGCGTCGCGTAACGCGCTCAGTCCACGCTCGACTGCCTCCCGGTCGGTGATCGACAGTTCCACGGGTATCACCAGACCCGCTCGTGCGCAGTCTGTTTCCCGCGTCCTCGCGATGGCCTTGGGGTTCACGTCGATGACCGCGACGCGGTGGCCGGTCGTCACCATCTCACTCACGATGGCCTCGCCGATACCGCGTGCGCCGCCGGTCACCACGGCCAGGGGAAGATCATCCGGCACGGCGGCTCCTCTCGGCCCTGGTCGATCGTTCGATCCTGGTGATGGACGGTCGCAGCAGATCGTTGGCCTGACGCATCGATGCGACCAGATCGGCCGTTCCGCCACCGGCCACCCAGGTGTCGATCGCTGCCCGGTTGGCGCCGTTGACGACGTTGACGGCCAGCCGTGGACGCAGATCGGTGGTCGGATCCGCGTGCAGCCACGCCGCGACCTCGGTGGTCATCTGATCGATCCAATCGTCGTTGATGCGCAACCTGGCCGCGCGCAGCGCGGGGTGGTTGCCGTACAGCCGCGCACGGGCGACGAAGATGTCCGGCTGCGCGCTGATGGCCTGCGCGACAGACGCCGACGCCTCGGCGAGTGCACCCCACAGCGACCGGGCGCCCGATGCGCGGAAGCGGCGGGTCGCCTCGTCGAGCCGCTCGCGGTAGCCGTCGAAGAGGATGTCGTCCTTGGCCGCGAAGTGATGGAAGAACGTCCGCGGCGCGACGCCGGCACGCGCGGCGATGTGATCCACCGTGGTCGCGTCGTAGCCCTTGTCCTCGAAAAGGGCGATCGCGGCGGCGATCAGGGCTTGCCTGTTGCGCTGTCCCCGCATTCGGCGCTGGTCCATGGTGGTCATCCCCGTCGTGTCATGCTCGCAGGGTCGCCACGCCCGCAGCCAGGGCGACGACAGGGCCCTGGCTGGTGCGGAACCGCACCTGCCGGCCGGTGTGCCACACCTCGGTGGTCAGCGGTGCCCCCAGCAGAACCGGTTTGGCGAAACGACAGCTGATCGACTCCAGTGCCTGCGGGTCCTTCTGGCCGACGCTGTTGATGACCGCACGCGCGGCGAATCCGAGGGTGCACAGCCCGTGCAGGAAGACGTCGTCGAACCCGGCTCTGCGCGCGGCCGCTGGATCGATGTGCAGTGGGTTGCGGTCACCACTGAGCCGGTAGAGGGCCGCCTGCTCCGGGCGGATCTCGTCGCTGACCGTGACGTCCGGCGCGGTGTCCGGATCCTCCGGAGTCGTCGGGCCGCGCCTGCCGCCAAAGCCGCCGCCGCCCACGACGATGGTCTGCCCGATCGCGACGAACACCTCGCCGTCCTGGTCTGACCCCCGGGTCGTCACCTCGATGGCGGCATGCTTGCCCTTGTCCCATACGGCGGTCACCTCGCCGGTGACCCTCATCTCGCCCCGGGGTTGCGGATGCCGGCTCAGGGTCAGCGACTGCGCGCCGTGCACGATCGGCGCGCTACCCAGGTCGAGCACGGCGCGCAGGTCCTTGACCGCCCACCAGTTGGCCAGCAGCGCGAACGTCGGCAGGACGGTGGGGCCGCGGTGTTCATCGATCAGATCCAGTTCTTCGGGAGGGCGTGCGCCCACACCGAGCGCGTAGAGGATCGCGTCGGTTTCCGACCAGGCAAAGTCCACTGGTTTCAAGGCGGTTCCGACGGCTGCTTCCGTGACAGACAAACGGGCCCCTTTCATACACCTGCATTGAACGGATTGACGAAGTTTGTTACATCGTCCAATATAGTCGCAGTAACTGCAAATAGTCCGTAGGAGCGCACATGAAGTTCGGCGTCTTTATCCTCGGCGACAAGCCCAACCACCTCACCGACGAAGAGGTTTTCGCCAACGTTCTGGAGGAGGCTCGGTGGGCCGAGGAACTCGGCTATGACCAGGTATGGCTTGCAGAGCACCACTTTTCGCCATACGGCATGCTGGCGGATCTGCCTCTGGTCGCCGCCGCCATCGCCGCCCAGACCGACCGCATCCGGATCGGCACCGCCTGCATGGTGGCCCCGTTCCACAATCCGATCCAACTGGCCGAGCGCATCGCGATGGTCGACGTGTTGTCGGGTGGCCGGTTCGATGCCGGTTTCGGGCGCGGCTACCAGGCGCATGAGTTCAAGGGCTTCGGGATCCCGATGGACGAGGCGACCGGCCGCTATTCCGAGTGTGTGGAGATCGTGAATGCGTTGCTCACCCAGGAGAACGTGAGTTACGAGGGCAAGTACTTCACCATCGACGACGCCACGGTGTACCCGCGGCCCGTGCAGCAGCCGGTCCCGGTGTGGGGAACGGTGATGAAGACGCCGTCGAGCTTCGAGTGGCTGGCGGACAAAGGTTTTGGGGCCATCATCGGCAACCCCTACACGGTCGACCCCGACCTGCAAGGTGCTCTCGACATCTATCTGGAGACCCAAGCCAAGAAGGGGCTCGAGGCCGCCACCGAGAACGTCTGGGCGCTGCTCAACGCGTTCTGCCATGTCGACGACGACTTCGCGCGCACCTACCCACGGGAGAGCGTCGAATTGTCGATCGAGCGCCACCGGGCGTACTCGAACCCGTTCGAGCGCGGCGGCGAGATTCCTGCGGACTACAAGGCGTACTCGGACTGGTTCGACAAGCACGACAAGCAGAGTTACGAACAGGTCCTCAACTCCCACCTGACCCTGATGGGCAATCCCGACCGCATCATCGAGAAGATGCGCACCGTCGTGGACATGGGCTGGCGCAACATCATGTTGCGGATGTCGCGCGGCGGAGCGATGGACCGAGCGAAGGTCTACGACTCGATGAAGTTGTTCGCCCAAGAGGTGATCCCGGCGGCCGTCGAACTCGCGGCAGCACCGGCTTGAACACTCTTCTGCAGTCCAGGCTGCGCACGATCCCTACGCTGGACCGCGACGCACCGGCCATCGAGCACTGCGGCGAATGGACCTCGTGGGGCGCGCTCGACGACATCGCCTGCGGCGTCGAGGCGTGTCTGGCCGAGGCGGGGTTGGGCACCGGTGCGCGCGTTGCCGTGGTCCTGCACAACCGGCCCGCGGTGGTCGGGTCGCTCATCGGGGTGCTGCGGGCCGGCGCGACGGTCGTCACGGTGAACGGGTCCTCCGGGGACGCCGGAGTGGCCGCCGACCTCGCCGAGGTCACGCCGGACGCGGTCGTCGCGCTGGAGACGGATTGGCGGCGAACGGGTTTCGCTGGCTCGGCGCCGGGTGCGCTCGGTATCGAGATCACGCACGCACCCGCGGAAGTGAGAGTGCGGTCCGGCGTCGCGCCTGCGGGGCCGGGTCCGGTCCCGGACGCGCGCGGCGGCGTCGCGGTGGAGATGCTGACCAGCGGGACCACCGGGCCGCCGAAAAGGATTCCGTTGTCGTACCGGGCATTCGACGAAACCCTCACGGCGGCGGGAGAGCATTATTCGAGTTCCGGTGACGATGCCGTGCGGCTTCGTACCGGGGTCGCCCTGGTCAGTTCACCGCTGGTGCACATGTCCGGTCTCTTCCGCACGTTGCTCAACATCTGCCAGGGACGCAGGATCGTGCTGTTGGAGCGGTTCCGGGTGCCCGACTTCGTCGATGCGGTACGCCGGCACAGGCCTCGCGCCGTCAGCCTGGTGCCGTCGGCACTCGCGATGGTGCTCGACGCCGACGTCGATCCGGAGGTCTTCGCCGGGGTGCAGGTGGTCACGTCGGGGACCGCGCACCTGCCGGTGCAGGTTCAGGAGGCGTTCGAGCAGCGTTACGGTGTCGCGGTGCTGCCGTCCTACGGCGCAACCGAATTCGCCGGCGGTGTGGCGGGATGGAACCTTGCCCTGCACCGGGAGTGGGCGCAGCTCAAGCGCGGCAGTGTCGGCCGAGCTCAGCGTGGACGGCAGATCCGCATCACGTCACTGGAGGACGACGGCGAGGTGGCGCCGGGGGTGCAGGGCCGCATCGAGGTGCGCACCGGCACCGGTGACTGGGTGAGAACCACCGATCTCGGCCGTCTCGACGCCGACGGCTTTCTGTACGTCGACGGACGCACCGACGACGTGATCGTTCGTGGCGGCTTCAAGGTGACACCCGCGGTCGTGGTGGAGGCGTTGCGCAGTCACCCGGCTGTGCGCGATGCCGGCGTCACCGGCTTGCCCGACCGACGCCTCGGCGCGGTACCGGTCGCCGCCGTGGAACTGGTCAGGGGCGCCAGTGCCGACAGTGACGACCTTCTGGACTACCTGCGCGAACGGCTGACCCGCTATCAGGTGCCCGCCAAGCTGATCGTCGTCGACGAACTCCCACGGACCGCGTCGCTGAAGGTCAGCCAGCCCGCCCTGCGGGAACTGTTCACCGAGGAGGTCACTGCGTGACAGTGCGAGGATCGGCCGCTGTCGTCGGGGTTGCCGACGTGGTGTCGCCCGACGGCGTCATCGACGTCCCGCTGCGTGAATTGGAAGCTCAGGTGATCCGGGCCGCGCTCGACGACGCGGGCCTGACGCTGCGCGATGTCGACGGATTGTGTACCTGCACCGGCGGCACCCTGATGCACTCGGTCGAGCTGGCCGAATACCTGGGCATCACACCGAGATTCACCGATGCCACGCAGACCGGGGGCGCCAGCTACGGACTCTACGTCGAGCATGCCGCCGCGGCGATCGCGGCCGGGATGGCCGAGACCGTCGTCATCGTGTACGCGTCGACTCCCCGCGCTGCGCGCAAACGCGGAGAGAAGGGCCTCGGCGTGTTCGCCACCCCGGAGCGCCTCGAGTGGGAGACACCCCACGGCGTCATGCTGCCGATCAGCGCCTACGCACTGGCGGCCAATCGCCACATGGCCCAGTTCGGCACGACCGCCGAGCAGCTCGCGCAGATCGCCGTCGACACCAGGACGTGGGCGACCCGAAACCCGCGGGCCCACCTGCGGGACGCGATCACCGTCGACGATGTGCTCGGATCCGGTTTTCTCGCCGAGCCGATGCACAAACTCGAATGCTGTCTGGTCACCGACGGCGCCGCGGCGATCGTGGTCACCAGCGCCGAGCGTGCCCGCAGCTCGGCCAAGCCCGCCGCGTACGTGCTGGGTGCCGCATCTGCGGCATCGCACGCGATGATCTCGCAGATGCCCGACCTCACGGTCACCCCGGGTGCAGTCTCGGGTCCGGCGGCATTCGCCGCCGCGGGCCTGACCCCCGCCGACGTGGACGTCGTCGAGCTCTACGACTCGTTCACCATCACTGTGCTGCTCGCCCTGGAGGATCTCGGGTTCTGTGCCAAGGGCGAGGGCGGCCCGTTCGCCGGCGGCGGTGCGTTGGCGCCCGGCGGTGCGCTGCCGGGACAGACCACCGGCGGTGGGCTCGCGTACACCCACCCGGGGGCGTTTGGTGCGTTCCTGCTGGTCGAGGCGACTCGCCAGTTGCGGGGTGAGTGCGCGGACCGCCAGGTGGCCGATGCGGACATCGCCCTGGCGCACGGCACCGGCGGTGTGCTCTCGGCGACGTCTACGGTGATCCTGGGAACGGAGGCCACCCTGTGAGCGGCGATCAGCCCACCATCCCGGTGCCCGAGCCGACGACGGTGTCCGCACCGTTCTGGGATGCCACCCGCGAGCGGGAACTGCAGATGCAGCGGTGCTCGGACTGCAGTCGGCTGGTGTGGTATCCGCGGTTCGCGTGCCCGCACTGCGGACACGACCACCTGAGCTGGGAGCGGTTGTCCGGGCAGGGAGTGGTCTATGCGGTCAGTGTGCACCATCGGCCCGCGTTGCCCGCCCTGGCCGACCGCGTGCCCTACTCGGTGGTCCTGGTCGATCTGGTCGAGGGCGCGCGGATGATGGGCACCGTGTTCGGCGCCCCACCGGTCGTCGGCGACAGCGTGACGGTGGCGTGGACTGCGCTGCCCGACGGCCGCCATCTGCCGCACTTCGAGCCGGCATGAGCGGCGAGACGGAGTTGTACCGGCGCCGCGAGGCGCTGGTCCTGCGCCACGTGGCCGGTGAGAACGACCGCGATCTGGAAGCGATCATGGCCACCTTCGCCCATCCCCGGTACGAGATCGTGCCCAGCGGCGCGGTGTACGACGGCGACGAGGCGGTCCGGCAGATGATCGTTCAGCAGTGGGAGCAGCTGCCGAGAATGCACTACACCGCCGAGGGCGTGTTCCATGCCGCGGACGGTCTGGTCGTCGAGACCCGCACCACCTGTCCGGGAACCGCGTTCGACATGCTCAGTATCAACGTGTTCGGGTTCGCCGGCGAGGCACTCGTCCTGGAGCGGTGCTACTTCGACCGCATGCTGTTCGCCGCGGAACTCGAGAAGGCGACAAGAATGCACGATTGAACACGGGACGTTCTATTGTAGAAGTTCGTCGCCCCTGCCGAGGAGTATGGATGTCAACCCAGTTGGACACCGCGCCGTCGTCGTCACCCGGCGATCACGCACTGGCTCTGTATGAGTTGATGAGCAAGGTCCATCACGGCGACAAACGGGTTCGCAAGGCGCTGTCCTCGGGCGAGGCGGCGATGAGCTACTGGCCGGTGGACGGCCACGAGGCGATGTCGGCGGGAGCGATGCTGGCCCTGGCCGACGACGATCAACTCGTCACCACCTACCGCGGTCTGGGTGACGTGCTGGCCAAGGGCGTCGATCTGCGGGGGTATTTCGCCGAGATCCTCGGCCGGCGCGACGGCCTGTCGCGCGGGAAGGCCGGCGCGATGGGCATCTACGACCCCGATCACGGCATCGCGTGGACCACCGGCATCGTCGGCGCGGGACCGCTGATCGCCAACGGGGTGGCGCTGGCGGCCGCGCGTCGCGGCACCGGACAGGTGGTGCTCGTCAGCTTCGGTGACGGTGCGACCAGCATCGGCTACGTCCATGAGGCGATGAACATGGCCGCGCTGTGGTCGTTGCCGGTGATCTTCTTCTGCCAGAACAACTCCTGGGCGGAGGGGACATCGATCGAGCGCTACACCCACACCTCCCGGCTCTCCGATCGCGCGTCGGGCTACGGGATGCCGGGGACCACGGTCGACGGCACCGATCCGGGCGCGGTGTTCGATGCGGTGGCCGCGGCCGCCGAGCGCGCCCGGGCCGGGCAGGGACCGTCCTTTGTCGAGGCGGTGGCCTACCGGCTCCAGGGGCACTACTTCGGGGACGCGATGGGCTACGCCGACCCCGAGGTGTTGGCCGCCAAACGCGCCGACCCGCCGTTCGCGAAGTACCGCAGGTGGCTCATCGATGACGGCGTGGCGACCGCCGAGCAACTCACGGACATCGACGACCGGATCAGCGCGGAACTGGAGGAGGCGTTCGCCGCGGCGGTCGCCTCGGACCCGCCTGCACCCGAGGAGCTGGCCCGAGATGTGTTCGCCGGCAACGGGGGAGAGTTCTCCGCAGCGGAGCATCAACCGGTTGTTGCGCCAACCGGTGACACCGAGGAACTCGGACTGGTACAGGCGATCAACCGCACTCTCGACCGCGCGATGGCCGCCGATGAGTCGATCATCCTGCTCGGCGAGGACATCGGGGACCGCTCCGGCGGCGGCATGTTCAAAGTGACCGCGGGCCTGTCGGCCATGTACGGCGAGGACCGCGTCCTCGACACGCCGATTGCCGAGTCATCGATCATCGGTGCGGCCATCGGCGCCTCGCTGGCGGGGTTGCGGCCGGTTGCCGAACTGATGTTCATGGACTTCCTCGGTGTGGCGATGGACCAGATCGCCAACCATGCCGCGAAGGTGCGCTACATGTCCGGTGGCCGCCAGAGCGCTCCACTGGTGATCCGGACGATGGTGGGAATGGCCGCGGGCCCCCAGCACTCACAGGCCTTCGAGGCATGGGCGATGCACACCCCCGGCCTGAAGGTGGTGTGGCCGAGCACCGCGGCCGACGCGGTCGGTCTGCTCAATTCCTGCCTGGCCGACGAGGATCCGTGCCTGTTCGTGGAATCGATGAAGCTCTACTACGGCGGTGGCCGGGGACCGGTTCCGCTCGACGACTATGTCATCCCGCTCGGTCAGGCAGACATCAAACGCGATGGCACCGATGTCACGATCGTCACGTACGGCGTGATGGTGCATGCGGCCCTTGAGACGGCCGAGCAACTTAGTACCGACGGTGTCTCGGTCGAGGTGGTCGACCTGCGCACGCTGGTGCCGTTGGACCTGCCCACCGTCCTCGCCTCGGTGCGCCGCACCCGCCGGTTGATCGTCGCGCACGAGTCCGTCGGATTCTGCGGTCCGGGTGCCGAGATCGCCGCTGCCGTCGGCACCGAGTTGTTCGGCGTCCTCGACGCACCGATTCAACGGGTCGCGGGCACCTACACGCCGGTGCCGCGCGCTGCCACCCTCGAGGCGGCGTGTCGGCCCGGCGCCGCGCAGTTGATCGACGCCGTCAGGAGGATCGTGTGACCGAAGTCCGCATGCCCAAACCCGGTGATGCCATCACCGAGGCCGAGGTGACGAGCTTCCACGTCGAGGACGGTGCGACGGTCGCCGAGGGTGATCTGCTGTACGCGTTGGCCACCGACAAGGTCGAGATGGACATCGAGGCACCCGCGTCGGGCACCGTGTCCTGGAAAATCGAGGAAGGCGGCACCTATCCCGTCGGCGAGCTGATCGCCGTCATCGCATGACCGAGCTGCCGACCGAGGTCGACCTCGGGGCCGAGGAACTTTCGGGCCGGATCGACGGCGACACGTTGACCGTGACGATCAGCCGGCCGGAAAAGCGGAACGCGCTGACCGCCGACGGTTATCACGGCATCAAGCGGGCCGCGATGATCGTCGCCGACGAACCTGCCCTGAACTTCCTCGTCATCACCGGTTCGGGGGACGTGTTCTGCGCCGGCGGTGACATGAACGCCGTCGGAAACCCCGACCGGAAATGGGACGCCTTCACCGAAGCCTACGACGGCACACCGTTCGAGACGCTCGGCAAGATCCCGAAGATCGTCGTGTGCGCGGTCAACGGACTGGCGCTCGGCGGAGGCCTGGTGATGACGCTCTACGCCGACCTGGTGCTCGCCTCGGACCGGGCCCGGCTACGGATACCGGACCTGACACGCGGAGTGTACGAGGCGTTCGTCGCTGCCCGGCTCCCGCAGCGGATCGGTACGCTGCGCGCCAATCACCTTGTCTACGGTAATGATTGGATCGACGCGGCCGAAGCCGAGCGTCTCGGCCTGGTGGGCAAGGTGGTCGCGCACGACGCGCTGGAGGCCGAAACCCGCGCCCTGCTCGACCGCGTGCGCAACACGGGCCCGGCGGCGCGCGCGGCGATGAAGCGGGAGATGGCCCGCCCCCTGCCATCGGTGGACGTGTCCGGATATTGGGCGTCGATAGGAACCGCCGAGCAGATCGAGGCGTTCACCGCGTTTCTGCAGAAGCGGTCACCCGAGTGGCCGACGGCATCCGATCGGGACGCCTTCGTTTCGACCCGCCGGCCCGCCTGGGCGCCGCGAGATTCCTGAAAGGACCTGATCTCCTTGATCACGACCAAATTCACCGAGGCATTCGGCATCGAGGCGCCCGTCGTGCAGGGCGGCATGCAGTGGGTGGGCCGCGCCGAACTGGCCGCCGCGGTGTCCGACGCCGGCGGCCTGGGGTTGATCACCGCGCTGACCCAACCGACTCCGGCTGATCTGGCCAACGAGATCGCGCGTGCCCGCGATCTGACGGACAAGCCTTTCGGGGTCAACCTGACGATCCTGCCGACGATCAATCCACCGCCGTACGAGGAATACCGACAGGTCATCGTCGACGCCGGCATCAAGATCGTCGAGACCGCGGGGGCCAATCCCGCACCGCACCTGCCGATTTTCCACGACAACGGCATCAAGGTGCTGCACAAATGCACTTCGGTGCGGCACGCGGTCAAGGCGCAGGACCTCGGTGTCGACGGCATCAGCATCGACGGTTTCGAATGCGCGGGCCATCCCGGTGAGGACGACATTCCCGGGCTGGTGCTGATCCCGGCCGCCGCCAAACGCATCGAGATCCCGATGATCGCCTCCGGTGGGTTCGCCGACGGCCGCGGTCTGGTGGCTGCGCTCGCACTAGGCGCCGACGGCATCAACATGGGGTCGCGGTTCATGTGCACGGTGGAGTCGCCGATCCATCAGAACGTCAAAGAGGCCATCGTCGCCGGGAACGAACTCGGAACCGAGTTGATCTTCCGTACGCTTCGGAACACGGGGCGGGTGGCGAGCAACACGATCTCGCGTGAGGTTGTCGAAATCCTGGATGGGGGAGGACAGTTCGAGGACATCGCGCACCTGGTTGCCGGAAAGCGCGGTGTGAAGGTCTACGAGACCGGAGACCTGGAGGCCGGGGTGTGGTGGATCGGCACCGTGATGGGTCTCATCGACGACATCCCCACGGCGGGTGAAGTGGTGACCCGGATCGTCGCCGATGCCGAGCGGATCATCACCGACCGTCTCGCCGGTGCGATTCGATGACCGAATTGCCCCAGGGGACAGCCGACCTGACCGGCTGTGACGAGATCTTGGTGGCTGCCGACGGCCCGGTACGGATCGTCACGCTGAACAACCCCGGCCATGCCAACGCGGTCAACAACCGGATGCACGGCGCGTTCGCCCGGCTCTGGAGCACCCTGGGTGAGGACGCTGACGCGCGCGCGGTGCTGCTGACCGGAACCGGCGATTTCTTCTCCGCCGGAGGCGATCTCGTCGAATGGCTGCACACCCACGTGGAGAATCCGGTGACCCGGCGCGAAGGTATGCGCGACGCACGCCGGATCGTTCGGGACATGATCGATTTCCCGCTGCCCATCGTCGCGGCGGTCAACGGCCCCGCGGTCGGATTCGGATGCAGCATCGCGGTTCTCTGCGACATCGTGCTCATGTCGGACCGGTCCTTCTTCGCCGATACGCACGTGGCCAGCGGCCTGGTTGCCGGCGACGGTGGCTCCGTGCTATGGCCGCTGTTGATGAGCCTGCTCAAGGCCAAGGAGTATCTGCTCCTGGGGGAACGGATCAAAGCGGCGACAGCCGTGGAACTTGGGCTCGCCAACCGGGTCGTGCCACACGCCGAGATCAAGACCGAGGGACTGGCACTGGCGCACCGGCTCGCCGCGCTGCCTGCCCGCGCGGTACAGGACACCAAGCGCACGCTCAATCTGCACGCCGAACGTGCCGTCACCGCGATCCTGGAGTACGGGATCTCCGCGGAAACGGAGTGCTTCACCACCCCCGAGCACCGTGCGGCGATCGACGCGTTTCTCGACCGCCAGTGAGCGGGGCCCCGATGGAGCCGATGGTTGTCGTCGAGGACCACGACGGCGTCGCCCTCATCCTGCTCAACCGTCCCGCTCAGCGGAACTCGCTTCGCTACGAGTCCTGGACTCAGCTGTCGGGTGCCCTCTCGGATGCCGCAGACGCGCGTGCCATCGTAATCGCCGGCGCAGAAGGCTTTTTCAGCGCCGGCGGTGATCTGAAAACCGGTCCGGCGCATGGCAGCGGTCCCATGGGTCCGGCCGGCCGCGTTGAGCACGCTCAGCACGTGATGGCGCAGCTGCGGGCCGTCCCGGTTCCGACGATCGCTGCCGTCGAAGGCGCCGCAGTCGGCCTCGGTTGGAGCCTTGCGCTGTCCTGCGACCTGGTGGTCGCCGCACGCGACGCCTTCTTCTCGGCGCCCTTCGTGGCCCGTGCGGTGGTCCCCGACGGCGGGCTGGCCTGGCGACTGACCCAACAGCTGGGGCGGCACCGGGCCTCGTCGCTGCTGCTCCGGGGCCACCGACTTTCCGCGCCGGACGCACACCGGCGGGGACTGGTCACCGACCTCGCCGAGCCCGGAGCCGCGGTGGACGACGCGCTCACGATCGCCGCCGAGATGGCGAGCGCGGACCCCGGAGCGGTCGAACTGACCAAGCGGCTCATCGCATCGGTGGAAGCGGCGCAGCTGGCGGCATTCGAACCGTTGGAGTTGGCGATCGCGACCGTGGCGCAGCAGCGCTCGGCCGCGGCCGCGGGACGCGCCGAGTTCGCCTAACGCGGAAGACCCAGTCCCGCCGTCGAAATCAGGTCGCGCTGGATCTCGCTGGTACCACCGCCGATGGTGTGCAGCAACGACAGCAGCAGCCCCTCGGAGAAGTGGCCGTGCAGCACGGCATCGGGATCGTCGGGCAGCAGCGCACCGGCGGGTCCGAGGAGCTGCGCGCCCAGGTCCCGCAGCGCCGCGGTGAGCTCGGAGTGGTAGAGCTTGGACAGCGAGGGCAGTGCCGGGTCCAGTTGGTCGGCGGCCTGCTGGTGGGCCACCTTGTACGACAGGGCGCGGCCCACCTCGACACGTTCCACCGCCCGGGTCAGCGCGAGCCGGTTGACCGGATCGGCGAGCGGGTCGTGGGCGGTTCCGCGCTGCTCGTGGCACCAGTCGACGAGCTCGTCGAGGTACCGCTGCGCTTGCGCGGCACGGGTGACATTGGAGCGTTCGGCGACCAGCAGGGCCTTGGCGACCTTCCAGCCCTCACCCTCGGCGCCCACCATGTTGGCCGCGGGCACCCGGACCCCGTCGAAGAACTCCTCGGCGAAGGTCGGGTAGCCGGTCATGGACCGGATCGGCCGGCGGGTGATGCCGGGGCTGTCGAGGTCGACGAGGAAGAACGAGATGCCCTCCTGCCGCCTGTCTTTCACCGGTGAGGTGCGGGCCAGAACGAAGATCCAATCGGCCAGCACACCGTTGCTCGTCCACGTCTTCTGGCCGTCGAGGATGTAGTCGTCACCGTCGCGCCGCGCGGTCATGCGCAAGGCGGCGAGGTCGGATCCGGCCTCGGGCTCGGAGTAGCCCTGTGCCCACATCCGTTCGGAGTTCGCGATCTTCGGCAGATGCTCGGCCCGCTGCTCGGGGGTCCCGAACCGGAACAGCACGGGCGCCAGCATGTTGACGCCGTTGGTGTTGACCATCGGCGCGCCCGCGTAGGCCAGTTCCTCGCGGATGACGACCTGCTCGACCACACCGAGGCCACCTCCGCCGAACTGCACGGGCCAGTGCGGGACGAACCACCCCTGCTCGTGGAGCCGACGGCAGAACGCCACCGCCCGCTCGTGGGCGTCACGGGGAAGGTAGTCGGGATTGGCTGCCGTGCGGCGAAACTCGTCGGGCAGGTGTTCGGCGAGCCACGACCGCAACCGGGTGCGCAGCGATTCGATTTGCGGTCCGCCCCCGAACCGCACCACCGGAGCCAGCGGCACGGTCAGACCCGGTCGGCGGGCTTGGCGGCCTTCTTCATCAGTTCGGCGACGTAATTCTGGAATTCCTTGGATCCGGTCACGACCGCCTGCAGGTCGTTGCTGGCCTGCTGGTGGGTTCGGAATCCCATGTTCTCCCAGGCGCGCAGGATTCCCGCCTTCGTCGCCTGCAGGGTGATCAACGGCGCTTTGGCAATCTTCGCCGCCAATTCTTCGACCTCCGTGTCGAGACGGTCACGCGGCACCACCCGATTGACCAAACCGAACTCGAGCGCCTGTTCGGCGGTGATCTTCTGTGCGGTGTAGAGATACTCGGCCGCCCGCTTGTAGTTCATGAACACCCACGGCTCGAACATCGTCTCCGAGCCGGGAAGCCCGAAGCCGGGCACCAGCGGCATCTGGAACCATGCGTCATCACTGCAGACGGTGATCTCCGGGATCAGCGCCCAGGTGGTGCCTCCGCCGATGGCGTATCCGTGGACCTGGGCGATGACCGGTTTGGGGAACTCCCAGAGCTTGAGCACGGGCCAGAGGAACAGTTGTGCCGCCGACCGCCAGACCTTGCCGGAGGCGTCGAGTTCGGCCTTGAACTCGGGGTAACTGCCGTCGGGGACGTGGCCTGAGCAAAATCCTTTGCCGTTGGCCTTGATGATGACGACCTTGATGTCGTAGTCGTACTGCGCGTCGTCGAGGGCGGCGTTGACACTGTGCACCATTTCGGAGGTCTGGGCGTTGGCCCGGTCCGGATTGTTCAGGATGATGCGCGCAATCGCGCCGTCCTTCTCGTAGACGACATGGTCCATCTCGCGCGTCTCCACCTGAGCTACCTCCTGCGTGCCGACCATTTGAATCTGCGAATGCTAACGCATGGTAGTGCAATTAAACATTTACTGTAATAGTGTTCCGGAGGATGGAGGTGTCATGACGACGACGGATCTGCGGTGGGATCCCTTCGACCGCACCCTGCACGCCGAACCCTACTCAGTGTGGAAACGGATGCGAGACGAATCGCCGGTGTATTACAACCCGGAGTACGACTTCTACGCGCTCAGCCGATTCGACGACGTCATGGACGCATCCCTGGACACCGAGTCCTTCTCCTCCGAGCACGGGATCACGCTCGACATGATCACCGACGATCCGTGGGGTCCTCCGAAGGCGATGATCATGATGGACCCGCCGGACCACACCTATCTGCGCAAGATGGTCAATCGCACGTTCTTCCGCAGCAGGATCGCGCAGTTGGAAGACCACGTCCGCGGGTTGTGTCGGGGTTACCTGGACCGGTACGTCGGGTCGGGCGGTTTCGACTACGTCCAGGACTTCTCGGCCAAGTTGCCGGTCATGGTGATCAGCTCACTGCTGGGCTTTCCCGAGGAAGACCACGACAACCTGCGCGAGTGGTCGGATGCACAGGTGCACCGCGACGAAGGCAATCCCGAGCGCAGCGCGGCCGGCGACGAGGCCTCGGCGAATCTGTTCGCCTACTACCGCGAGCAGATCGAGGTGCGGCGGCGTCACCGTACGGCGGATGTGGTCAGCGATCTGATGGATTCGGATCTGGTCGCGCCGGATGTCGACCCTCGCCGGCTCGACGACGGTGAGCTTTTGGTGTTCATCGCGATGATCAACGTCGCGGGCAACGAGACCGTCGCCAGGTTGTTGGGATGGGCGGCGCTGACCCTGGCGCGCAATCCCGACCAGCGAGCCCTCCTCGTCAACGACCCCGGTCTGATCGGTAATGCGGTGGAGGAACTCCTGCGCTACGACGCACCGTCACCGATTCAGGGTCGCTTCAGTCGTAAGGAGACGACCTACCAGGACACCGTGATCCCGGCGGGCAAGAAGGTGGCGTTGCTCACCGGTTCGGCCGGCCGTGACGAGCGTCAGTACGACCGCGCCGATACGTTCGACGTGACGCGAAAAGGTATCCGCCACATCAGCTTCGGTCACGGTTCGCACTTCTGCCTCGGTGCCGCGCTGGCCAGGCTGGAGGCCAGGGTGGCGTTGGAGGAGACGCTCAAGCGGTTCCCGGAGTGGACGGTCGACGAATCCCTGGTGGAGTTCGTGCACACCAACTCGGTGCGCGGGCCGGCCAGCGTTCCGATCGCGCTGTGACCACCGGTCTGGCAGTTCGCACCGACGGGGGAGTGCGATGGCTGACTCTCGACCGTCCTGAGGTCGGTAACTCCATCACGCGCGCCATGCAGCGCGAGCTGATCGAGAATCTGGCTGATGCGTCGAGTGATCCGCAGATCCGCGCCGTGGTGTTCACTGCCGCAGGTGAGCGGCACTTCTGCACGGGACCCAATCTGCGCGACCCGAACATGCGTCCCAGCCAGGACCGGGTAGCCGGCGACGCTGCCCGCATTCTGCGCACCGGATCCCAAGCTGTCGTGTCCGCGCTTCTCGACTGCGACAAACCGGTGATCTGCGCGTTGAACGGGGTCGCCGCAGGGGTGGGCGCCAGCATGGTGCTGGCGTGTGACCTCGTCGTCGCCGTCGAAAGCGCACGTCTGATCGAACTTTTCGTGCGGCGCGGGTTGGCGCCCGACGGGGGTGCCGCGTATCTGCTCGCCCGCAAGGTGCCGTTCAACGTCGCCAAGCGGCTACTGCTGTTCGGCGAGGAGTTGTCCGCATCAGAAGCGCACCGTATCGGTCTGGTCAACGAGATCGTCGCGGACCGAGCGCATCTCGATGCGCTGGCCGCGGAGTGGGCCCAGCGCCTCTCCGATGGTCCGACGCGGGCGATCGCGGCGGCGAAGGCGATGCTCAACCAGGCCCTGGACGTGGATCGGGCGGCCGCGTTCCACACCGAGGCGTTGCTTGTCGAGCAGGTCGCCGGCACCGACGATGTCGCCGAAGGGGTGGCGGCGTTCACCGAGAAACGCGAACCGCGGTTCCAGGGCCGATGAAGAAAGGGAGCCGCTCATGAGCTTGTTCGACGCCTTCTCCTATCGAGGCAAGCGCGTCCTCGTCGTGGGTGGTGCCACCGGAATGGGCAATGCCACCGCACGTTTGGCACTTGATGCCGGTGCCGAGGTCGTGGTGATGGATTACGCGCCGTGTGACTTGGCGGGTGTCAAGGCGATCCGAGTCGATCTGGCGGATAAGGCCGGCATCGAGAAGGCGGCCACTGAGTGCGGCGGCCCCGTCGATGCATTGTTCGCGTGCGCGGGTGTGGCCGACGGCCCCGGGATCGAGCGCATCAATTTCCTCGGGCACCGCCATCTCATCGAGCGGCTGCGTGCCGACGGCGCGCTGGCGCGTGGTTCGTCGATCGGTTTCATCTCGTCGGCCGCCGGACTGGCTTGGCGGTCGAACATGGACAAGCTCGTCGAGTTCCTCGACATCGCGGACTTCGACGTTGCGGCAGCTTGGGCGGTCGACAATGGCTGCGCACATTACATGTTCACCAAACAGGCGGTGTGCGCGTACGTCGCGCGTGAGGCGATGAACCTGATCGCCGACGGTATCCGGATCAACGCCATCTGCCCCGGGCCCACCGACACCCCGCTCGCGCAGGCCAATGCCGAGCTGTGGCTGGATTTCGGGGCCGACTTCCGCGCCGCGGTCGGTGTGGACGCCGCGACGCCGATGGAGCAGGCGTACCCACTGCTCTTCCTGTGCAGCGCGGCCGCCGGCGTGGTCAACGGGATCACGATGATCACCGATTCGGGCTATCTCAGCGCGGGGATCACGGGGGTGTTTCCCGCGGGCACCCCGATGGCGAAGATGCTGCTGGACGGATGACGGCGACGACTGCCGGCCTGGCCGGCCGCGTCGTCGCGATCACCGGCGCCAGCGGCGGGATCGGCCGGGTGTTGGCGCGTCGGTACGCCGCCCGCGGCGCAGCCGTCGCCCTGCTGGCGCGCCGGGCAGACGAACTGGCGATCACCGCCGATGCGGTGACGGCCACGGGGGGCGCGGCCTCGGTCCATGTCATCGACATCCGCGACGAGGCACAGTGCGCTGACGCGGTCAGCGCGATCGCCGCTCGGTGGGACCGGCTCGACGTGCTCGTCAACAACGCGGCGGTTCCCGGCACCGATCAGCCGGTCAGCGAGGCGACGCTGGACAACTGGTGGGACGTGCTGGCCACCAACCTCGTCGCGCCGGCAATTCTGGCTCGGGAAACATTGCGGCAAATCATGATCCCGGCGCGCAGCGGCAACATCCAGTTCGTGTCGTCCAGTGCGGCACGCTCGGTGGTCCCATGCAAGGCGCATTACGCGGCCGCCAAGTTGGGCCTGTCCGCGCTGGCGCAGACCCTCGCACTCGAGGTCGGCGCAAGCGGCATCCGGGTCAACACGCTGGTGCTGGGCAGTGTCGAAGGCGAACTGATGGATGCCTACATCGCGCGCCGGTCCGCCGAGGACGGCGTGGACGCCGGCACTGTGCGTGCCCGCCTGTCAGCGACGAACAAGCTGGGCAGACTGATCTCGCCCGAGGAGGTGGCTGACGTGTCGCTGTGGTTGGCCTCCGACGCAGCCTCTGCCATGACCGGGCAGGACGTGTTCGTGACTGGGGGATGACGCGATGACCGATCAGCGTCTGACCGATTTGCTTGCGCGCGAGGAGATTCGCACTCTGGCCTTGCGGTATTGTGCGGCCGTCGAAGCCCGCGATGTGGACGCGATGGCCGCGCTGTTCTCCCCGCGCGCACGTTTCGGCGGGCATGGCGTGGGACCTGACGGGCTGCGGAACCTGATGGCCGACAGTCTCGGTGGCAGCCTCGTCGCGGTGATCCTGGTGGCCAACCACCTGATCGAGCTCGACGGGGACGACGCGGCGAGCGGGCAGGTCTGGGCACAGTGCTTCGCGCACACCAGGGCTGACGGGTTCCTCGATCAGTTGATCAGGTACGAGGACCGCTATGAGCGGGTGAACGGGCGGTGGCTGTTCCTGCACCGGCGTCACCGCCTGTGGTACGGCGCCGCACACGCGGTCTCACCGCTGGATCAGGCCGCGGCGGACTGGCCGCGTAGGCAGGTCGGAGTCGGGGACATCCCGCTCGCCGACCCGGACTTCCGAACCTGGTGGGAAGGACGGATGCATGACTGAAATACGTTGTCTGACCGATGCGCTGAAGTTTCCGGAGAGCCCGGTCGCCGAGCGTGAGGGCTCGGTGCTGGTCTCGGAGATGGCGGCCGGGCGCATCACCAGGGTGCATCGCGACGGCACCACCGAAACGGTGGCCGAGGTCGGGGGCGGACCCAACGGGTTGGGTCGGCTACCCGACGGTCGCTCGGTGGTGTGCCAGAACGGCGGATCGTCGTTCGGCACAGGCTGGTGGCCCTACGACTTCGATGGCGCCGAGTCGGTGTACCGCCCCGTCGGCCCGGCCGAGAGTCCGCTGACCCCGCAGTTGCAGCTGATCGAGGCGGACGGGTCGGTGCGCACCCTCGCCACAGAGTTCGTCGCGCGCAGCGGGCGGATTCTCCCGCTGGTCCGTCCCAGCGACATCTGTGTGGACGCCGACGGCGGGTTCTACGTGACCGACGGCGGCACCACAGCGGATCGTCAGCGTGCGATGACCGGGCTGCTCTACGGGACCGTCGAGGAGGGGTTGCGTGAGGTGGTCTACCCCCTGGAGATGCCCAACGGTGTCGCGCTGGCACCCGACGGAACTCGGGTGTACGTGGCGGAAACCCGCACCCGGCGGGTGTGGGAGTTCACCCTCACCGGGCCGGGCCAGATCGCCGGTGGACGCGGTCTGGCCACCGTGCCCAGCGGCGGGCCACTGAACATCGGGGGAGCCGACGGTCTCTGCGTCGCCGACGACGGCACGATCGTGGTCGCCACCCTGGGCGCCGGCGGCGTCACGGCGTTCTCCGCAGCGGGGGAGTTGCTCGGTGCGATACCGCTGGACGACCCGATGACGACGAACATGACCCTCGATGCCACCGGTGAGACGCTGTTCGTCACCCTCGCCTCGTCGGGACGCCTGGTTGCCATCGACGGTTGGCGGGCACTTCTCGCCTCGCCCTGATACCGCGCCTCGCGGGGCCGGTATCAGGCCTTCTGCTCCTTGTTCTGCATCTGCTTGGCGAGGTTCTCGATGAACGCGCCGTATCCGACACCGCCGTGGTCGGACATCACCGCGTCGTAGTCGTACTCCGGGGGTTCGCCGTTGTTGGGGCGCCATCCGGTGTCGGCGGTGGTCGCCTTGAAGCCCTCCTCGGGGAAGGCGTACCAGCGCCGCGCGTTGAGCTCGACGATTTTGGCGGCGTCCTCGTCGGGGACGTTCGCCAGCATCTCCTCGGCCCGGGCCCGGCTCTTGGGCCAGAACGAATCCGAATGCGGATAGTCGCACTCCCAGGTGATGTTGTCGATGCCGATCTGGTGGCGCATCGCCACGCCGACCTCGTCCTCGATGAAGCACCCGGTGATGTTGCGCCGGAACAGCTCTGACGGAGCGATCGTCGGGTGGATGTTCTGGTAGTACTTGTGCTTGCGCCACACGTAGTCGGCGCGTTCGACGAGGTAGGGCATCCAGCCGATCCCGCCCTCGGAGAACGCCACCTTCAGGTTGGGATGTTTGTGGAACACCGGCGAGAAGACCAGTTCGATGGCCGCGGCCATCGACGTGGTGCCCATCAGCGTCACCATCACGGCGAAGGGCGCCTCCGGTGCGGTCGACGGCGGCATACCTCCGGACCCGAAGTGCATCACCGCGGTCATATTGGTTTCCTCGAGCGCCGACCACACCGGATCCCAGTGCGCGGTGTGAAAGCTCGGCAGCCCGAGGTTCATCGGATTGTCGGGCAGTCCCACGGCCCGGCAGCCCTTGGCGGCGTTGCGCTCGATCTCGGCGACCATCAATCCGACATCCCACAGCGGGCTGATCATCATCGGGATGAACCGGGCCGGATCCGTCGCGCACCACTCGTCGAGCGAGAAATCGTTCCAGGCCTGCACGCTGAGCAGCGCCAGGTCCTTGTCGGTGCCTTCCAGGAAGACCGTGCCGCAGAACCGCGGAAACGACGGGAAACACAGCATCGCGTGCACGCCGTCGATGTCCATGTCGGCCAGCCGGGCCTTCGGGTCGTAGCAACCGGGGATCATGTCGTCGTACCTGACGGGGTCGACACCGAACTCCTCCGGAGATTTGCCGGCTACGGCGTTCAGCCCGATGTTCGGATAGCTGCGGCCCTCGTACACCCACTGGTGCATCGGAGGTTTGCCGTCTCGGGGGAACTCGACGATGCGCGGGCCGTCCTCGCGGTACTTCTTCGGCAGCCGGTCGGTCCAGACGTGCGGCGGCTCGATCAGGTGATCGTCGACCGACAGGAGCTTCATGGACGGTTGCAGCGGCATCGTCGATCCTTTCGGGTGAACTGTTAGAGTGGGCTCGACAACTGAACAGTTTTTGATTAGTTGCACTGTAGCGTGGCCGGCCGGGAAGGGCGAGGATGGACCCCAGTGAACGCATTGCCCGCGACGATTGGGCCGATCAGGACCTGCTCACCCGTGATGAGGCGTGCGGACGCCTCGAGTCCGAGATCGCCGAGGTCGAGGCCAAGATCGATGCCGGCGAAGGTGATGAGCTGATGCGCCGGCGGCTGTCAGGGATGCGCGAGGCGCTGGAGCACTACCGCACCAAATAGGTCAGCTTCGCGGCAGGCCCAGCACCCGTTGGGCCACGATGTTGCGCTGGATCTGCGCAGTACCGCCATAGATGCCCGCGGCCCGCGACCAGACGTAGAGATCCCACTCGATTCCCTCGGCGAGCACCGCGGCACTTGCGCGAAGGTCCATCATGGTGTGGCCGAAGGTCTGATCGGCCCGGCACATCAGCAGCTTGTCGACCGAACCTTCCGCACCGGGCAGCGTTCCGTTGCACCGTTCGGTCAGCGACCGCTGCACCTTGACTTCAAGCGCGCGCAGCTCGGTGTAGGCCTGCCCCAGCCGGGCCCGTGTCGACGGCGTGTCGGGTATGCGGCCGCACCGCACATCGTCCTCAAGCCCGCGCAGCTGCACGGCGAGCCGGCTGATCCAGTTGATGTCGCTGGGCCCGCGCTCATAGGCCAGTAGCTGGTTGGCGATCGACCAGCCCTGTCCGCGTTCGCCGAGAAGGTTCTCCGCGGGCACCTCGACGTCGGTGAAGGTCACCTCCGCGAACTCCCGGTTCCGGGCCGCGTTGACGATGGGGCACACCTCGATGCCGGGTGTCGACATCGGTACCAGCAGGACCGAGATTCCCGCATGCTTGACCGCCTCGGGCTCGGTGCGGCACAGCAGGAAACACCAGTCCGCGACCGCCGCGAAACTGGTCCAGATCTTGCGGCCGTTGATGCGGAATCTCGCCGGGCCCTCGCCATCAGCGCCGCCGACGGCCTCGGCTCTCGTCTTGAGGCCGGCGAGGTCGGACCCCGCCTCGGGCTCGCTGAACCCCTGACACCAGCGGACCGCCCCCGAGAGCAGCCCGGGCAGCAGTTCGGCACGTTGCCACTGGGATCCGAACAATCGCAACGCGTTGGCCAGGTGCCCGATCCCCTCGATCGGCGGGGCGGAGGCGCGGCCCAGTTCGTCGTTCAGGATGGCCTCGTAGACGGGAGAGAGGCCGTGTCCGCCGTACTCGACCGGGAACGACAAGCCGATGTACCCGGCCTGGTAGAGCGTGTGATGCCACGCGTTCGCGGCGTCCGCTCGTGCCGCGGGATCGTCGGGAATGGCCGCTGCCGCGGCATTCTCGTTCAACCAGCTGCGCAGGCGTGCCCGGAACTCGCCTTCCTCGGGGGTGTCGGTGAAGTCCATGATCCTCGCTAGCCCAGGTCGCGATCGTTGATCCGCAGATCGGCGATCGCGGCGTATTGCGTGTTCTCGTCGCCGAAAAGCCGTCGATTCAACAGCGTCCGGCGTAGCCGCAGATGAGCTTCGTGTTCCCACGTGATGGAGATTCCGCCCAATACCTGCATCGCCGTCTCGACGACATCCCGTCCCGCCGCCGACGCGTAAGCCTTTGCCGTGCGGGCGGCCAGCAGGGCTTCGCCGGCGCTCAGATGATCGACCGCCCAAGCGGCGTGCCAGAGGCAACTGCGCGCGCCTTCGAGCCGTACGAGCGAGTCGGCGAGCAGGTGTCCGATGGCCTGGAAGCTGCCGATCTTGACTCCGAACTGCACCCGTTCGCCCGCGTAGCGCACCGCGCCGTCGAGCGCGCCGGCCATCACACCGACCAGATCCGCGGCAACCGCGGTCAGCGCCATCGCCTGCACTGCCGTCCACCGCTCCGCGCTGATCGGATCCCCGAGGGGGCTCGCTGCTTCGGCATCGTCGAACGTGAGCGTGCGCATTGTGCGGGTGAGGTCCAGATTCGTTCCGGGGCTTCCCGATCCGTCATCCAGCGCGGTACACATCAGACGGCGTGCCGCGCCGTCGCGTATCCCATAGAGAACGTGAGTCGCACCCGCGGCGTCCAGTGCGACGCCGGCCTTCGGCGAGTCGGCGAAATCGCTCAGGTCGGGCGACAGCACCGGCGCGGCTCGCCACGTACCCTCGGCGACCAACTCGATTTCTTTGTCGGAACCCGCCGCGGACAACAGTTCCGTGGCCAACGCTCCCTGCCCGAGCACGGGGACCGCCACCAGTCGGCGACTCAATTCCTCAAGCACGAGCGCGGTTTCCACACCGCTGGCGTCCAAGCCGCAGTACTCGCGGGCTCGCAGCGCCGGAACCCCGAGTTCGACGATTCGACGCCACTGGTCGTCGAGACGGTGCCCGGTCGCGACGTCATCGGCGGCGGTGGTGGCCAGCGACTCAGCCAGGCGCGCGGTGGTTTCGCGCAGTAGGGCCTGCTCGTCGGTGAGTCCTATGCGCATCGCGTGGATACCCGGTCGTCGATCCGCATCCGGCACCCCTTTCCGCCACCGCAGTCCGGCGGTCTGTCATCATACTGAATGATAGAACGAACTCTGTTCAACTGTTACACGCAGGGAGGAACCCATGGCGCGGTTGGAGAACCGGAACGCGTTGGTCACCGGCGGAGCCCAAGGTCTCGGCAGGGCCATCTCGCGACGACTCGCGGCCGAGGGGGCCCGGGTTACCATCGTCGATCTCAACGAGGGCAAGGCCGCGGAATGTGTCGGCCTCATCGAGCAGGCGGGCGGCTCGGCGCATTTCGTGCGCGCCAACGTCGCGAAACGTGAGGACATCGCCGCCGCGGTCGACGCGGCCGCCGCCGGCGGGGCGCTACATGTTCTGGTCAATGCCGCCCAGTACTTCGCGATGCCCAAAGCGTTGGAACTGGTCAGTGACAAGGACTGGGAGCTGTCGGAGGCCACCGGCCCGAAGGCGACGTTCCGCTTCATGCAACTGGCGCATCCGTTCCTCAAGGCGGCCGGTAAGGCCTCGGTGATCAACTTCGTGTCCGGTTCCGCACTCGGCGGAATCGCCTATACCGGACCGTATTCCGCGGCCAAAGGTGCGATCGGAGCATTGACCAAGGTCGCGGCCAACGAGTGGGCGGCGCACGGCATCCGCGTCAACGCCGTCTGTCCGTTCGCCCTCACCGACGTGCAACGCGACATGATCGGCACCGAGTGGGACAACTACACCCGGACTGCCGAGGCGTCGCCGATGAAGCGGGGTGCCGATCCTGACTCCGAGATCGCTCCCGCGGTGGCCTTCCTCGCCAGTGACGATTCCGCGTTCGTGACCGGGACGGTGCTGCACATCGACGGCGGGATGACCGAGTTGTCCACCGTGGACTACGCGAAGTCACCGGGGGTGTTCTCCCCGGCGTGAGGTCCCCGAACGCTCAGGCGGCGGTCCTGGGGAAGTTCAGCATCCGGCGGGCATTCTCCTCGACGATCAGTGAACATTCGTCATCGGGCACCTCGGCGAGCACCTCGGCCGCGCGCTTGCGCGTATTGGGCCACGTCGAATCGGAGTGCGGGTAGTCGCTTTCGATGGTGATGCGGTCCACACCGATCGTGTGCCGGTTCGCCAAACCATGCTCATCGTCGATGAAGCAGCCGTAGAAATGGCCACGGAACAGCTCTGACGGGCGTGCGTCGAAGTCGATCGACTGGTAGTAGCGGTGGCGCTCCCACACGTAGTCCGATCGCTCGAGAATGTAAGGCACCCAGCCGATACCGCCCTCGGCGAGCGAGAACTGCAGATCGGGGAACTGCTGCAGCTTGCCCGAGAAGAGCAGGTCGACGGTCGACCACATCAGGTTGGTGGCGAACAGGGTGATCGCCACCGCGAACGGTGAGTCGGGCATCGCGCGTTGTCCGTTCGACGCCTCCAGCGTCGAATATTTCGCCATGGACGAGTAGGAGAAGCCGGGCACGTAGCCACCGGAGCCGAAGTGCATCGAGACCGGCATCTTGTGCTCTGAGCACACCCGCCACAGCGGGTCCCAGTGATCGGAATGGAACGACGGAAGACCCAGTGGCACCGGGCTGTCCGGAAACGACACCGTACGTGCCCCCATCGCCGCCGTCCGTTCGGCCTCGGCGACACAGGCGTCGATGTCCCAGATGGGTAGCAGCGCCAGGGGGATATAGCGGTCCGGCGCCGTCGCACACCACTCGTCGATGTAGAAATCGTTCCACGCCTTGACGCAGAGCAACGCGAGTTCCTTGTCCTTGGCGCGCTGGAAGGTGCCGGCGGCAAAACCGGGAAACGACGGGAAACACAGCGCCGCCTGGATTCCGTCGAGGTCCATGTCGGCCAGACGTGCGACCGGGTCGTAACAACCGGGGATCATGTCCTCGTAGCGCACCGGATCCATGCCCCATTCCTCCATCGGCTTACCCGCGACGGCATTCAGGCCGATGGTCGGATAGGTGATGTCCTCGTAGGACCAGAGGTGTTTGCCGTCGCGCTCGATGATCCGCGGTCCTGCCTCACGGTGCTTGGCGGGGAGCCTGTCCTGCCATACCCGGGGGTGTTCCACGAGGTGGTCATCGACGGAGATGATCTGGTGATGATCTTGCAGGGGCATCTCGATTTCCTCATCTGAGAGCGACGGTTCACACTCTAGTCGGCGCCGGACCCGCGCCGGGCTTTACCGGGATAGCCGAAGAAGCGCTCGAAGTTCTCGTCGTTGATCGGTTGTGCCGTATTGCGGCGGGCGGCGGCGCGCAGGTCTCGGAGGCGGGCTTCGGCTCGGGTGAGCTCGGGTGTCGGGCCTAGCGCCGCGAGCCGGGTGACTTCCCGTTCCGCTGCCGCAACCTCGCGGCGCAGGCGTTCGCCGACCTCGGTGAAGGTCAGCAGGTCGTGGTCGTCCTCATCGAGCTTGGTGCGGTCAGACGATCGCTCCGGCTTTCCGGCCTCTGTCATCGTTTCTCCTGCAACTCATCGCGGCCACAGTGGGACCGGGGTGGCTCCGGCCGGATAGTAACCGGGAGGAATCACGCCCTCTGCCCGGCTGCTGAGGCGCCCGAGCATCGTTGGGCTCAGGTGACCGCGTGCCGCCAGATCGGCGAAGACCAGGGCGACGTGGCTTCGGTCGAAGACATCGCGCTGCCAGGCGAACCTGCCGTCCGGTGCGAAACCGAACCAGCTCGCTCC
Source organism: Mycolicibacterium parafortuitum (assembly GCF_010725485.1). Taxonomy (NCBI): domain Bacteria; kingdom Bacillati; phylum Actinomycetota; class Actinomycetes; order Mycobacteriales; family Mycobacteriaceae; genus Mycobacterium; species Mycolicibacterium parafortuitum. Next base: position 3,813,639 of record NZ_AP022598.1, read on the forward strand.
GATCCCGTGCACTTCACGTGGTGTGTCACCGGATTCGTCGACGAACTGTCGCCAGAAGCCGACCATCTCGCCCGCCTCGTCGTCGATGAGAAGCCGGGCATACGGATAGCGCCAGCCGAGAAGACCGTCCATCTCGCGTCCCAGCGCGATATCGCGGATCTCGTCGATACCGACACACATCACGTCCCACTCGGTACCTGCGCTCCACCCGTAGGTCGCGTCGTCGGCGTAGAACGCCGACAGGCTTCGCCAGTCGCCTGCAGTCTCGGCTTCGGCATTCGCCCGTGTCCATCGCTGCGCGATCGTAGTGAGTTGTTCGCGGGTCAGTGTGCTCATCGGGTCGCTCCTTCGTCACTCGCAGGTCAGCGCAACGTCATCTCCACGCTCGTGTAGCCGCGGACCGTGGCGGTCAGTACCCGTTCGTGCGCTCCGATGGTGTAGTTCGGGAAGTTCTTGGCCACGTACTCGAAGACCATCTGCGCTTCGCGGCGGGCCAACCACTGACCCAGGCAGATGTGGATGCCCCAGCCGAAGTAGACGTCGGTGCCCCGGGGACGGTTGAGGATGAATCGGTCGGGATCCTCGTAGCGGCGCTCGTCGCGATTTGCGCTGCCCAGTAGCAGCAGTACCCAATCCCCGGCGTCCATGGTGACGCCGTGCAACTCGACGGGACGGGTGAGTGTGCGCGCCACCCAGTGGCTGGGCGTGTCGTAACGCAGGGCCTCGTTGACCGCGGCGGGTATGAGGCTGAGGTCGTTGACGATTCGCTGCCACTGATCGGGGTGATCGTGCATGGCGACCAGGCCGTTCGAGATCAACTTCTGCGTGGTCTCAGAGCCCGCGGCCGACAGCAGATTGCAGAACATCAACACCTCGTGCGGCGTCAGCGCCCGATCCTCACCGATCTCCGGGTCGTGGAACGTGGCCTGCAGCACGATGCTGATCAGGTCGTCGCCGGGTGCGCTGCGCCGGGTTTCGATCAGGTCGCCGATGTAGGCACTGATCTTGCGATTGGCGTCGATCGCGCTCGCGGGCATCGCCACCTCACCCTCGTGCCTGGTCAGGAAGGCCTCCCACCAGACGCGCAACTGTTCGCGATCCGCGTGCGGGACACCGAGCAGATCGCCGATCACATCCGTGGGCACGGAGAAGGCGAATGCCTCCATCGCGTCCACGGTGGTGCCCGCTTTCAACCGGCCGAGGTGATGATCGACCACGGCCTGCAGGGCGTTCTCCATGGCCGCGACGGCGCGCGGGGTGAAGAATCCTTTGAGCACTCCGCGAATTCGGTCGTGCCGAGGGGGATCCATCGAGATCACCGAGTACTTGCGGCCGTCGTCATCCGGATTCTCCGGGGCCGGGCCTGATTTCGACGAGTACGTCTCCCAGTCGCGCAGGGCCGCGGTCACATCGTCGAACCGGGACAGCACCCACCAGCGTTGCTCGGGATCGCGATACACGGGCGCTTCCGCGCGTAACCGCCGATACACCGGATACGGATCGTCGAAGATCGCCTTGGAGAAGGGCGAGTAGATCAACTCGCTGGTCGCGGGCACGCTGGCACTCTATCACTCGGCTGTACAAATGAACGTATAGTGATCATCTGACTAATCCCCGGCGGGTGCGATTCGTTCGATGAGCTCGAGGAGGTTCCCGTCCGGGTCGGTCAGCATCAGTCCGCGGTTGCCCCCGCCGAACGTGACCGTGCGGTCGGCCAGCAGGTGTCCGCCGTGCTCGACGATCGTCGCGCTCAGCGCATCGACATCGTCCACGCGGAACGAGAGATGGGTCAGGCCGACGGCGTTCATCGCCCGGGGGGTGGCGTCACCCGTCGTCTCCGGGTGGGTGTAGCTGAGCAGCTCGATCCGGAAGCCGTCTCGGTGCAGGTAAACCAGGTCCAGTACGAGGCCCGGGACAGCGAGCAGGCGCGCACTCGCGTCGTCGTCGACGTGCATGTCGCCGATCTTCTCGAATCCGAGCGCAGTGCAGTAGAACTCGACGGCAACCGCGAGGTCTTGCACGCAGATGCCGATATGGGTGAGACGATGCCCGTTCGTCATCGGTCGGTATCGGGGTGCGCAGGAAAGAGGATGTCGTCGAAAGCGCTGTTGTGTTCGCCGAGCAGGGGAGCCCGCGTAGGCGGCGTGGCCGGAGTCGCGCTGAACAGATACGGCGCACCTGGGTAGGTCACCGTGCGGCCCAACTCGGGATGGTCGACCGGCACGTGCATTCCCCGCGTCACGTTGTGCTCGTCGTCGAACGCTTCATGGGGCGGCAGGATCGCACCGGCGGGGAAGCCGCGCCGCTGGCTCGCGACAAAGAACTCCTTGGCCGACAGCTGGGATGCGATCAGTGTGATCGCTTCCCGCGCCGCGCTCAGGATCGCCGTCGTCTCGTCGTCCTCGCCGATGGCCGACAGGTCGACGGCTTCCTCACGCGCGGCGCCCAACTCGAGGAAGAAGGCTTCCGGGAAATCGTCGGTGAGTCCCAGTTCGACAAGCCAGTCGTGAAGCCGGGCGAACTCCTCGGGACGGCGGGGAAGCACACCTGTGGTCGCGTAGTGCCCGTCAGCACAGCGCACCTGCACCGGAGAGCTGGGTATGGGGTAGGCATGCCGTCCGGTCTGTCTCTGGCAGACCGCCTGATTGACCAGCCAGTGGTATGTCGTCTGCTCGCAGGTCACGTTGCAGGCGGCGGTCACGCTGACGTCGACGAACTGACCCGCCCCGGTGTGGTCACGGTGGGCCAGTGCGATCAGCGCACCGATGGCGCCGTACAGGCCACCGATGTTCACGGACTGTTCGCCCGCACCGCGCATCGGCGGGATCGAGTGGTCGTCGTAGCCGCAGTTCCACACCGGGCCGCCGCCGGCGAGCATGGTGAGGTCGGTGACGGGATCGTCGGCGCGCGGGCTCGCGACCCCGAAGGGGGTGACCGCGACCCAGATCAACGACGGAAGACCGGCGGCGAGGTCGGAGTACCCGAGGCTCCCGCCGGGAACGTGGTCGCCGCCGGCGACCACGATGTCTGCGGTGGCGATCAGGCGGTGTAGCGCCCGGATTCCCTTCGTTGTGCCGGAATCGACAGTGACACTGCGCTTTCCGGCATTGCCCGCCCACCACCGCAGGCTGCGGTCCACACCGGGCTCGTCGTCGACGAAGGGCGGCCGCGACCGGTGCGGTGAGCCGGCCGGTGGTTCGACGACGACGACCTCGGCGCCCAGTTCGGCGAGGACGCGTCCGGCGACCGGGGTGAACTGGGCGCTGAGTTCGACGACGCGAAGGTCGGCAAGGGCGGTCAGATCACACCTCGCTCGGCCCAGTCGTCGATCACGGTGTCGTCGTGCCCGAGCAGGCCACCGAGTATCTCGCGGTTGTGCTGACCCAATTTCGGCGCGGCGACGTCTACGTGCCACGGAGTCGCCGAGAATGTCATCGGCAGCCCTTCGACGCGGACCGGGCCGATGTCGGGGTGGGACACCGTGGGAAACAGGCCCATGCGAGCCACGTCGGGATCGGCGTCGATGCGCTCGCGCGGGCTCTTGACCACACTCGCCGGCACGCCTGCGCGGACGAGGTCGTCGGCGAGCGCCACCGCGTCACGGGTTGCCGTCGCCGCGCTGATGAGTTCGTCGATCTCGTCGGCAGATCTCAGTCGCTCGGCGAGGGACGCGTACCGTTCGGACGACAGTGCGGGCTCGTCGAGGATCTTTCCCAGCAGGGCGACTTCGCGGTCGTCGCGGCAGGTGATGGCGACCCAGCGATCCTGCCCGGCACAGGGATAGATGCCGTGCGGCGCGTACTCGTCGAAGTCGGAGCGATTGCCGCCGCGGCCGGTCGGTCGGGCGTTGACCGTCCAGTTCAGGATCTCGGTCGGGAGCATCGAGGTACCGGCGGGCACGGTCGCCAGATCGACGTGCTGACCTTCACCCGTGCGCGCCCTGTGGTGCAGGGCTGCCATGATCGCGACGGTCATGTAGAACGCCGATCCGTGGTCCATGTAGGAGAAGCCCCACCCGGCGGGTTCGGCGTCGGGAAGCCCGGAGGTGTATGTCAGCCCGCTGACGGCCTGCACGATCGGGCCCCACGTCTTGAAATCCCGATACGGGCCGGTGTGGCCGAAACCGCAGTTGGAGACGTAGACGATATCGGGCTTGATCCGCTTGAGGTCCTCGTAGCCGAAGCCTCGCTTGGCCATGACGCCGGCGGCGAAGTTCTCACAGACGACGTCGCTGACCGCGATGAGTTCCCGGAGCAGTTGCCTGCCTTCGTCGGTGCGCAGATTGATGGTGACGCCGTACTTGCCGACGTTGTGATTGTTGAATCCTGCTCCGAGGTCGACCCCCCGCCGTTCGTCGACGTAGGGTCCGACGCCGCGCAACGCATCCCACAGACCCCGCGTGACAGGGTCTTCCACCCGGATCACCTGCGCCCCGAAGGCGGCCAGGATCTTCGTCGCCCCCGCACCGGCCAGCTGCCCGCTGAGATCGCACACTCGAAGGTGGGACAAGGCGCCGTCGGTCACCGGGCAACCATATCGCAAATGGACAACTGATGTTCTATTGTTCAAGTCCGACACCTTTTGTCCCGAGTGCGCGAGGAGTGCCGATCGATGAGCGGACCGATGTCCGGAGTGCGTGTCCTCGAGGTGGCGCAGTGGACCTTTGTTCCTGCGGCAGGCGCAGTGCTCGCGGACTGGGGGGCGGATGTCATCAAGATCGAACATCCGCAGACCGGCGATTCGCAGCGCGGACTGCGGCAACTCGGCCACATCCAGATCGAAGGTGAGCGTAATCCGGTGATGGAGCACGCCAATCGCGGTAAGCGGTCGGTGGCCCTGGACATGTCGACCCCGGACGGGCACGCACTACTGCTGGACATCGCGCGTACCAGTGATGTGTTCCTGACCAACTTCCTGCCCGATGCGCGTGCGAAATTGGCCATCGACGTCGAGGACATCCGCGCCGTGAACCCCGACATCATCTATGCCAGGGGCAGCGCCTATGGACCGTTGGGGCCGGATGCAGGTACCGGCGGCTACGACATGACGGGGTTCTGGAGTCGTGCCGGTGCAGCGATGGGATCCACCCCCTGTGATCTCGATGGCGTTGTGCCGCAACCCGGTCCGGCCTATGGCGATTCGATGGGCGGAATGACCATCGCCGGCGGGGTCGCTGCGGCGCTGTTCGAGCGCGAGCGCACCGGCACCGCGCGGGTGGTGGACATCTCGCTGCTCGGGGTCGGTGTCTGGGCTTCCGGTGTCGCCGTCAATGCGGCGCTGCTCAGCGGCCGGCCGTGGCAGACGAATCCGGGCGGGGCCAACGTCACTCCGAACAATCCGCTCGTCGGCTTCTATCGCACCTCCGACGGACGTTTCCTGTCCTTGTCGATGCTGCAGGGCTTTCGCTACTTCGCGGAGTTCTGTCGACGGGTCGGTGCCGCCGATCTCGCCACCGATGACCGCTTCGCCACCTACGCCGCGTTCGCCGAGAACGCCCAGGTCGCCATCGATGTGCTGCGCGGTGTGATCTCGGCGCATCCGCTCGCGCATTGGCGGGAGGTGCTCGCCGGGTTCGACGGGCAGTGGGCGCCCGTTCAGAACACCGCGGAGGTGGCGGTCGATCCGCAGGTCCGGGCGAACGGCAACATCGTAGCCGTCGACCAGGACGGTCAGTCCTTCGATCTGGTCGCCAGCCCGGTGCTTTACGACGAGACGCCGCTGCAGCTGACGCCCATGCCCGAATTCTCCGCGCACACCGAAGAATTGATCCTGGAACTGGGCGGGGATTGGGATCGGATCATGGCGCTCAAAGAAAGCGGTGCGATCGCCTGATCATGCTGTGAGGACGGCCGCAGCGCAGGAACCGCCGCCGCCCACGGCCTGGACCAGGCCGATGCGCGGATCACGGACCTGCCGGTCGCCGGCCTCATGGCGTAGCTGGCGCACCACCTCGGCGGCCTGGGCCAGGCCGGTGGCGCCGATCGGGTGTCCGCGTGCGATGCAACCACCGTCGGTGTTGGTGGGCAGGAGCCCGTCGTTGGCGAGCCCTCCGGTTCGGGCGAGCTCGATCACCCCGGCGGTGTCGGTCAATCCCATCGCGATCAACGCCGTGATCTCCTCGCTGGCGCACATATCGTGCAGCGACACCACATCGACGTCACCGGGTTCGATACCTGCCGCCCGGTACGCGCGTTGAGCCGTCATCGTTATCTGCGAGGGTGGGCCCACGACGGGTCCCTCCTGAGGCCATTGCGGGTCCACCGGCCAGCTGGTCTGTTCGATCGCCAGTACCGATACCGATCTGGGCAGCCGATCGGCCGTGACGACGACTGCGGCGCCGCCGTCCACCGAGGCGTGGCACATCATCTTCGTCAGGGGTTCGGCCACCGAACGCGCACCCAGTACGTCGTCGACGGTGACCGGTTGCTCGCTGCGCCGAGCGGCGAACGGGTTCAGCCTCGCCTGATTATGGGATTTCGCCGCGACCGCCGCGATGACGTCCGGTCCGCATCCGGCGTCGTACAACCACCGTGCCGCCTCGATCGCATAGTGCGTCTGCGGGGGAAAGCGGTCCCAGAAACCCACTGCGGCGGGCACCACACCTCCCGGCTCCAGCGCGGTGGTCTTCTCGTATCCGACGGCCAACGCGATTCGGCACCGACCGGACGCCACCGCCCACACCGCATGACGCAGCGCGACCAAGCCTCCCGCCGAAGCGCTTTCGGTGGCCGTGACCGGAATTCCAGTGTGACCCAACGAAAGTGCGACACGCATTCCCGTCTGCGGCGGTGCCAGTGCCGACGCGGTGAACACCTCTCCGACGTCGTCGTAGGCGATGCCGGCATCGGCCAGCGCCTCGTGCGCTGCGGCAACACCCAAGTCGGCGAGTGCGGTATCACCGTGCCGTCCGAAATGGGTGATCCCGATCCCGCTGAGGTAGACCCCGGTCATTGTGCGCCCGCCGAGAACATCTCGACGGTGTCCTCGCCGAGGCTACGCAGGATCAGCCGCCCGACCGCGCCCGGCGCCGGCCTGGATCCCTCCACCAACACCTGTCGCCGACCCTCGGCGGTGTCGACCCACGCCACGCTGTAACCCTCGGTGCCCCAGTCCTGGAAGGGAGCTTTCGTCGGTACGAACGTCGAAGCCCACACCGTCGCGGTGCGCTCAGATGGGGATGTCGGCATGTGTCGTCCTTGCGAAGTCGGCGTTGGAACTGCCGAGGGCGGGCGGGGGGCGTAGCGGAATCGGCGGGTCGCCGAGGAACCTCCAGGGCAGCCCGACGAGGGAGCCGGTGTCGAGATCGGGATCGGGGTGGTCTATCCGCGGAAAGAAGCCGCGCCGATTCAGGTGTGGGTCGGACACCAGCTCGTCGGCACGACGGACGACGGCGGCCTCCACACCCGCGTTCAGGAGCTTGTATGCGGCGTCCTCTGCCCGGTTGGTGGTGATCAGCGCGGCGACGAGGTCGGCGTTGTCGCGTTGTGCGCCGCGGAGTTCGACGGCCACCGAGCGGCCGTCGGTCGCGGGATGGACCGCGCGAACGACGTCGCCATCTGCCGGTTCGTCCCCCGTCGAGGCGGACGCGACGAATTCCGCCACGGTCGAGGCCACGACTTCGGCCATCGACAGGTCGACGACCGCCCCGGTCGATCGGCTCGACCCGAGCGCCCACGCGGCGATCACCACGGCACCGAACACCGAGGACAGCGGATCGGCGAGGACGGTCGAAAGCCGTGCCGGGGTGCCGTCCGCCGCGGTGCACACGCCGGCGAGCCCGCCATAGGCCTGAACATTGTTGGCGTACACCCGATAGCCGGCCAGTGGGCCGTCGGAACCGAACCCCGACACGCGAAGGGTCAGCAGCCCGGTGCCGGCCAGAGCCGACGGATCCACCCCGAGTCGGTGCAGACGCGACGACCCCACGTTCTCGATGAGAACGTCCGACTCCGCGAGGACGGCGCCGACATGCTCAGCGGTATGCGCCGGGTCGAGGAGGACACTGCGCTTCGAATGGTTCGCGACGGCGAAGTAGGCGCCCCGTTCCGGGCCGGCGACGCCGTCGGCGAAAGGCCCGCTCCTGCGGTAGATGTCGAGCCGGTCCGGGTCCTCGAGTCGGACGACGTCAGCGCCCATCGCGCCCAGCAGCGCCCCGACGATGGGGCCGGCGAGGACGTGGGTCAGTTCGGCGATGCGCAGACCGGTCAGCCCCGGCCGCTTGATCGCGGACGCAGGGCTGTGCGCGACCGACCATGGTGGCCCGAGAACGGTGGCGTCGCGCCCCTCGAGCGTGGCCGGGCGCAGCGCGCCGCGGTGCCTTAGCTGACGGGACGCCAGCAGTTCTCCCGGCCGGTTGACCGGGGTCGACGGCACGCCGTTGGCCTGAAGCAGGGCTGCGCAGTCGTCCTTGAGCCGCTCGGCGGCCCATTCCGCGACCCGGGCGTTGATGAGGTCGGCGTGGTCGATGCGAGCCGGTCGTTCGTCGAGCCCTGCGGCCCACTCCGGGTCGCCGAGCGCGGTGCGCAGACCCTTCCACTGGTGGTTCTCCACCGCGGTGATGCGGACGAGTCCATCCCTGCAGGCGAACACGCCCGACGGCGCGAGGTAGCGACCGCTGCCGGCCCGTCCGGGGCACCGGTACATCACATGGGCGCACTCGGGCAGCGCGGCGCAGAAGATCACCGCTTCCTGGGCCGACACGTCGACGGCCACCGCGCCGCCGTCGCGATTGCGTCGCTCGAGGCCGTGCAGGGCGGCCAGCGCGGCCACCGCTCCGACCGCACGCGATGCCACGTAGCCGGGGATGGGGACCGGATGTCCGTCGGGGTCCTCGACGCCGGCCAGCAGACCCCCGCTTGCCTGTGCGGTGATCTCGCCCCGGGGCAGCCGATGGTCGGGTGGACCGTCCGCGCCGAACGCGGAGATCATCACGAGCACCGTTCCGTCGTGTTCGGAAACGGGGCCGGTCTCCGGTGTCTGCTGCGCGCCGTCGACGATCACGATGTCGTAATCACCGGAATCGAAGCCTTGTGTCCGGCAATTTTTTTCGCGATCCAACACCAGATCGACGGCAGCGGCCATGCCTCGTGATGTACGGATCGCGGGGCCGTGGCGGTGGATCTCCGTCGCTTGGCCCCGGGTCACCGTCGCGCCGAGTTGGGCCAGCAGTGCCGAGGCCGCCGAACCCGCAATGCCGTCACCCAGTTGGAGCACGCGCACATCCGTCAGGAACCGCGCGGCGGCGTCGGTCACGCGGCCCTCCCTTGATCTGCTGGCACGTCAGCGCAACGACAATTGAACAATATTCGTTCGATTGTGTCCATGTTGGGTGTGCTCTAAGGTCTATCGCATGGTGACGACCAGAGCCCAGTCCGCGGCCCGCTTCGACGACGCCTCCTTCTACCTCGGCGATCCCAACGCGACGTTCCGCGAGCTGCGCGAGACCGATCCGGTGCACTGGTACGAGGAGGGCAAGTTCTGGGTCGTCACCAAATACGATGACATCAAGGCCATTTCGGCTCGGCCGGAGAAGTTCAAGTCCGAGCGTATCGCGATCATGATGGATCTCGTGGCTCGTCGCGAGGGCCGTGACCCGCAGGGATACGGCGCCCGTGGCATCCTGTTCATGGACCCGCCCAAGCACCGCTCGCACCGCAAGGCGCTGGGTGTGCGCTTCACTCCCGCCGCGGTCGGCAAGATCGAGAGCCGCGTCCGTGAGGTGATCGCGTCCATCTTCGACGAGTTGCCCGACGGCGAGTTCGACTGGATCGAACATGTCGCCGAGCCGTTCCCGGTGTACGTCTTCGCGCACCTGCTCGGGGTTCCGTCGGCCGACTGGCCGAAGGTGGCCGGGTGGGCGACCACGATCGCGAAGGTGGGTTCAGGAGTCGCCGAGGACAGCGACATGGAAACCATCTTCGGCGAGGTCGCTCCGTATCTGATGGACTTGGTGGCCCGCCGTGCCGCCGAACCCGCCGACGACCTGCTGTCGATGCTGTCGCAGGTGCGCATCGACGGCGAACCCTTCAACGAGATCGAGGTGATGACCTACGCGCTCACGTTGTTGGCGGCGGGCAGCGAGACCACCCAGAGCCTGATCGCCGGTATCGCCGCGTGTTTCGACATGCACCCCGACCAGGCTGAGCAGGCGTTCGCCGACCCGGAGGTCGGCAACAACGCGGTGGAAGAGGTCCTTCGGTGGTGGACGCCGGTGATGAGCATGGCCCGACAGGCCGCGCACGACGTCGACGTGCGCGGTGTCACCATTCGCGAGGGAGACGGTCTGCTGCTGGCGTACGCGTCGGCCAATCGTGATGCCGAGCATTGGGGCCCCACGGCGGAGGAGTTCGATGTCCACCGCACCGACGCGTCCAGCCACCTGGGCTTCGGGGTGGGGGAGCATTTCTGCATGGGCGCCGCACTGGCCCGCCGTGAAGCCCGGGTCGTTCTCGACGAGGTGATCAAGCGCGCCAAGGGTTTGCGGGTCACCGGGGAAGCCGTGCCCCGGCCGTCAGCGCTGGTGCACACCTTCGACCGGTTGCCTGTCACCCTCGACTATCGCTGACCGCTCTTTCGAGAGCGGCGCCTGCGCAGCCAGTCCGCCACGACGGCGCGGTGCTCGGCCCGCGACCCCAGGGCCGCGATCCGCGTCGCGGCCTGTCGCAGATGCACGTGCGCGTCGTGTTCCCAGGTGTAGGCGATGCCGCCGAAGACCTGAGTGGCTCCCTCTGGCACGCGGCGAAGTGAATCGATGGCCCAGAAGACCGCCAGCGAGACGAGCGCGTCGGCGTCGGGGTGTCCGAGTTCGACCGCGTCAGCGGCACGGTTGACCAGGGCCCGCGCGATCTCGATCGCCGAACGCTGTTCCACCAATCGATGTTTGATGGCCTGGCGGGCCCCGATGGGCCTGCCGAACGTGACCCTGACCTTGGCGTACTCGACGGCAGCGTCGTTGGCGGCCGACGCGATGCCGATCAGTTCGGCGACCGTGGCCAGCCGGCACCTGTTCACCCCGGCGCGGTGGCGTGCGAGGGCGTCGGGTCCCGTCGCGATGACGTCCAGGTGGGCGTCCTCCAGAATTATGGCGGCGGCCGGGCTGTGATCGAGCGGTCGTTCGCTCTGACGCCTCACCCCGGGGGCGGCGGTGGACGTGACACCGAGCACCGCTTCACCCGAGCGCTGCGCGAGCACGACCAGCCTGTCCGCGATGTCGCCGAACGGCACCAGCGACCATGTGCCGTTCACTCTGTCGCCGCTGACGGTGGCGCCGGCGTCGTCGAGGATCAACGCGATGTCGTCGGTGCGACGCTGCGTGCACCACGCCGCGGCGGCCGCCGCTGCCAACGGCACCGGGAGCGCGACCGCGCCTGCTGCTTCGGCCAGAACGCACAGTTCCCGCAGGCCGGCTCCGCCGCCTCCGTGCGCCTCGTCGAGCAGCACGTCCGGCCAGCCCATCTGCACGACGGTGTGCCAGAGCCTCTCGTCGAAGGCCGGCGTGGTCGCGTCGAGCAGCGACCGGGTGCGTTCCACCGCCCACGCGCGGCGCAGGCTGTGGTCGGCGGTGGCGCGCAGTTCTGCGAGTTCGGCTGCGCTGTCGGCGATGTCGGCGAGCGACGGTTCGAGGTCACGGATCACGGGGCAGTCCCAGCAATTGTTCGGCGATGACGTTGCGTTGGATCTCGGAGGTGCCGGCCCCGAAGGTCGCGGCCCGCATCACCAGATAGCTCTTGGCGACGTTGCCGTCCTTGGCTGCCGATGGTGAACCGCGCTCCAGAGTGCCTGCCGGGCCGACCAGGTCCAGACCGAAGTTGGCCATGGCCTGGTCCACCTCAGAGGTCAGGAGCTTGGCCATCGATGCTTCGGGGCCGGGGCTCACACCCCGCACACCCGCGGCGGTGGCCTGCGCGGAGATCTGGCGTAACGCCTCGACCTGGGCGGCGAACCGCGCGAGATGGTCGGCCAGGTAACTGTCGTCGAGGCCTCGGTCGCTGAGCGCGTTCGGCGCATCCGCCAGTGCGACGAGGATGTCGAGCCGCCGCTCGATGCGGTGGGTGCGGCTCTGCCCGACCCGTTCGTACCCCAGGGTGGACTTCGCGACCTGCCAGCCTTTGTTGAGCGGGCCCAGCACCCTCGACAGCGGTACGCGCACCCCGTCGAAGAACACCTCGCTGAACTCGGCGTCCCCGGAGATCTGCCGGATCGGCCGGACGTCGATGCCGTCGGTGTCGAGATCGACGAGCACGTAGCTGATGCCGTCTCGCGGTGCAGCGCTCGGGTCGGTGCGTACCAGCACGTAGATGCGATCGGCGTAGTGCGCCTTCGACGTCCAGATCTTCTGGCCGGTGATCACCAGGTCCTCGCCGTCGATGACGCCACGGGTGGTCAGCGACGCCAGATCGCTGCCCGCATCGGGCTCGCTGAAGCCCTGGCACCAGACATCGTCGGCCGACAGGATGCGGGGCAGGAAGTAGTCGCGCTGCTCGTCGGTGCCCCACTGGATGATCGTCGGGCCGAGCTGATTGATCGCACTGCGGTTGATCGGCTCGGGCGCACGCGCGGCCGCCATCTCGGCGTTGAAGATCAGCTGCTGCACCGGAGTGGCGCCGCGCCCGCCGAATTCGGCGGGCCACGATATGGCCGCCAGCCCGGCGTCGTGTAGACGGCGCTGCCACAGCCGCATCCGGTGGAGCCGGTCCGGGTCGCGGCCGCCGGCCTGCCGCCCGTCGGCGGTCAGCGCTGATGCCAGAAAGGCCCGGACCTCGTCGCGGAACGCCCGATCCTGCGCCGACAGCGCGACGCCGTAGTCGCCGTCTGTCACGAGGGGTCTCGATGCGCGGCGCCGTCCGCGAGCCACTGCGCCATCAGCCCGTAGACGGCCTCGACGGCCTCGCGGGCCGCCACGGCGTCGGAGTCGGTCGGTCCCGCCGGATCGTAATCCACCTCCCAGGTGATCTCCGATCCCGTCGGAGATCCCGACGGAGCGGGACGGACTGTGACGAGGGCGTCGAACCGCGATACGGGCAGCGGGTTGTCGGCGATGGTATAGCCGATTCGCATCCTCTCCGGCTCGAGCAGGGTCAGCGTCTCGACCACCGGCGTCTCACCGGTGCCGTGAATCGACCTGCGCATACCGATGCCCGCACCGTCGATCTCGACGTGACCGGCGACGGGTATCCAGCTGATATCGGCGAAGTTCTCGAGCAGGGCCCACACGTCTGCCGCCTGCGCATCGACGTCCTTGGTGATCGCAATCCGTGGCATGCGCGAACTTTAACAGTCAAACGAGACACTTGATCGATTAGTGTTCTGATGTACATCGACGGTATGTACGAGGAGGAGGCCGCCGCCATGGGTGGAACGCCGCAGGAGGCCGACGATTTCGAGATCGACGAGGACTGGGTGCGCTATGAGGTGGTCGAGCCGCATATCGCGATGATCACCATCAATCGGCCCGACCGGCGCAATGCGATCCTCTCGCCGGACATGCATCGGCTCTTCAAGGACCGGCTCGACCGGGCCGAGGAGGACGACGACGTCAAGGTCGTGGTGCTCGCGGCCGAGGGGAAGGACTTCTCCAGCGGCGACGACGTCCGCCGGCTGCCGGTCGAACAGGCGGGATTGACCAAGGGTAAACGGCTGCCGCAGACGGCTCGGCTGGGAAACGCCCGTCGCCTGCATCGTCATCTGACGAACTGGCTGGAGTTCCCCAAGACAGTCATCGCCGCGTGTCAGGGTGCCACTCTGGGTGCCGGGATGAACCTGGCCTTGGCCGCCGACATCCTCGTCGTGTCGGAGGACATGTACCTGGCCCGGCCGCAGGCGCGGATCGGGTTCGCCGGATTCTCCACCGCGATGCCCCTCGCGCTGCTCAAACTCGGGCCGAACCGGGGCTACGAGGCGATGATCACCGGCCGAAAGGTCCCTGCGGCCGAACTCAAAGACTGGGGAGTGGCCGCGTCGGTGGTGCCCGCCGACGGACTGCGCGACGAGGCGATGCGGTACGCGCGGGCTATCGCCCATCATTCGGCTGACGGCTTGATGATCGGTAAGCACGCGTTGATCACCTTCTGGAACGCCGTCGGGATGGCGCAGTTCGGCGACTGGGTGCCGATGGGCCACAGCGTGTTCACGAATCTGTCCTGGCGTGACGACGAGTTCAACTTCATGAAAGAGCGCGGGACGCGTGGTGGGCGGGAAGCGATGGCCGAACTCGAGCGGCGCTACGCAGAGTGGGGCTTTGAATAATCAGATAGACATATCCTGTTTATCTGTTCTGTATAGTGAAATGCGACTCGGAGCGCGAAGGAGTGACGATGGGTGTGCTTGACGGGCGCAGGGCGCTAGTGACCGGTGCCGGCCGTGGGATCGGTGCCGCCGTCGCCGAAGGCCTCGCCGCTGAGGGTGCCACCGTCATGGTCTCCGACGCCGGCGTCGCCGTCGACGGCACGGGGCGTGACGCGGGCCCGGCCGAAACCGTCGCCGCTGCCATCAATGAGCGTGGCGGCAAGGCGTTCCCGGACACCACCGACATCACCGACTTCGCTGCATGCGAGGAATTGATCAATCGGGCCGCGGCGACCCTCGGGGGGTTCGACATCATGGTGAACGCGGCAGGCATCCTGCGCGACGGCATGATCTTCAAGATGAGCGAACAGGACTTCGACTCGGTTGTTGCCGTGCACCTCAAGGGCACGTTCAACCTCACCCGTCACGCCGCTGCCTGGTGGCGCGAAAACCGCGGCGGCCAGTATCGCCTGATCAACTTCACGTCGATGTCCGGGCTCCAGGGCGCACCCAGTCAGCCCAACTACGCCGCGGCGAAGATGGGTATCGTCGGACTGACGTTCTCGTGCGCGAACGCACTCAAGGGATACGGTGTGCGCTCCAATGCGATCGCGCCCATCGCCGGTACCAGGATGACCCAGGGCATCAAAGGCGGTGGCAGCATGGACTATTCGCCGGAGAACAAGAGACTCGCTCCCGAGAACGTCGTGCCGCCGGTCGTCTATCTGGCCAGCGAACAGTCCGAGTGGCTCAACCGCCGGGTGATCTTCGCCGGCAACGGACGGATCAGCCTGATGTCCAATCCCGTCGTCGAACGCGAGATCGTGTCGGCGTCGGGAACCTGGGACATCCCCACAGCCTTCACCGAGATCGAGACATCGTTCAAGGAAGCGCTGCTCTATCCCAACATTTTCGACAAGCCGCCCGCGGGCTGACGCATCGGAAGGGGCCGCTCGATGACCGCAGTCGAGGACACAACCGACTCTGAGGCGACCGGCAAGGTGCCGCCGCGATATGCGTGCGGGGAGACGTTCGTCCCCAAGGGTCGGTACATCGATCCCGAATTCCTGCAGCTCGAACTCGACCGTCTTTTCACCCAGGTCTGGCAACCCGCCTGCCGCGAAGAGGAGATCCCCGATCCAGGGAGATACTGCGAGTACGTGATCGGCCGCCAGTCGATCATGGTGGTCAGGCAGAAGGACGGCGGCATCAAGGCTTTCTACAACGCGTGCACCCATCGCGGTATGAAGGTGGTCCGCGGTACGGGATGCGCCGTCGACGGCGATCTTCGCTGCGAGTTCCACGGGTGGCGCTTCGGTTTCGACGGCCGCTCGTCGTTCGTGCCGTCGCGGGACGAGTTCTTGAGCCGGTCCAGGGAGGCGTGGTCGCTTCGCCCGGTGGCAGTGGGCACCTGGGGCGGTTGGGTGTTCATCAGCATGGCCGAGAATCCCCCCGAGTTGCTTGACTGGCTCGACCCGTTGGTGACAGCGTTGGCCCCGTTCCGGCTGGAGGACATGAGGTTTCGCTGGCGGAAGCGAACCCGGCTGGCGGCCAACTACAAAACCGTCATCGATGCGTTCATCGAGGGGTACCACACGGCCGGTACGCATCCGCAGACCTTGCGACCGACGCAGGGGCCGCGACCGTCGGCCGAACCGGCGCCACCGCAGGAGTACGTCTACGCGCCTTACACACCTACCACCGCGTACCGGAATCATTCGCGGTTCATCTACACCGCGCGTCCCGATTCCGGGGATCGCGACAGCGCCCGGAAAGCGCAAGCCGCCCGTCCGGAGGTCTTCGCGAACTCCATGCAGTACAACTACCTTGAGGTCGGATCCCTGGTGACCGAACGCGACTACCGCGCCGCACGGCAGCTGGCGAGGATGGAACCGGGGGAGGTTCCGCCCTTTGTGCTGTACCACCAGATGTGTGAGGAGTTGGCCCTCGCCGAGGGCGTCGACTACCCCAGGATGTCGATGCAGGAGTACTTCGCAGGCAACGGCGACTGGCACGTCTTCCCGACTCTGGTGATCCTGGTCGAGAAGTCCTGCGTGCTCGGCTATCGCATGCTGCCTGACGCCGAGGATCCCAATCGGTGTGTGTTCGAGATGTTCTCGCTCGAACACTTCGCGCCCGGGGAGGTTCCCGAGACGCGCTGGCTGGAAGTGCAGCGGTGGCAGGATCACGACGGTTGGGGAGAGTTACCCACCCAGGATCTCCGCAATATCGATGCGATTCATGCCGGCATGCACTCCCGCGGCTTCGACGGTCTGTGGCTGAACACGGCGCAGGAGATGTCGATCCGCAACCAGCACGCGATCGCCGACCGCTTCATCTTCGGCGTCGACGACCACGATGCCTGAGGCGTCCACGGGCAACAGGGTGCTGCCCGCCCTCACGGCGACCAATCGTGTCTACTGGACGTCCGGCCGCGACGGCGTATGGCGTCTGCAACGCTGTCCGGAGTGCGCCCGGTTCATTCACCCGCCGGCTCTGCGTTGCCAATTCGACCAGGCGATCCCGGAATGGGAGTCGGTGTCGGGTCGGGGCACGGTGGAATCGTGGACGGTCAACACCCACCCGTTCTTCCCGGGCATTCCCACGCCGTATGTCATCGCGTTCGTGAACCCTGTCGAGGATGACCGCGTGCGGGTGTTGACCAATCTGGTGGATGTGGCGGTCGACCGGATCCATGTGGGCATGCCGGTGCGGGTCGTTTTCGAACGCTGTGCGGATGGCGACAGAGCCGATGACGACGGGGCCGACGATGTGGTGTACCTGCCGTTGTTCGCTCCGGAGCGGTGATGAGCGGTCGGCTCACCGACGAGGTGATCATCAGCGGTATCGGTCAGTCCGATATCGGTCGTCGTCTCGGGCGTGATCCGTTGGAGCTCACGATCGACGCATGCCTGGCCGCGATCGAGGATGCCGGGTTGACCCCGGCCGACATCAACGGGCTGACCACGTATCCGGGTGCCTCGATGGCGGGGGCGGGTTTTTCGGGCGCAGGCTTACGGGAGGTGCACGACGCACTCGGGGTCCAACCCGACTGGGTCGCAGGCGGAGTGGAGTACCCCGGTCAACTGGGCGCCGTCGTCGATGCGATGCTGGCCGTTGCGGGCGGCATGGCCGAGCATGTGTTGTGTTGGCGCAGTATCTGGGAGGGGACGGCGCAGGGGAGTGGGCGGCGGCGAGGATACAGCGTGCCCGCAGGCTCGCGCGCGACCGGACAACTGGGCTGGCAGCTGCCCTACGGTGCGTCGGCGGCAAACCTTGCCGCGTTGCAGATCCGTTCCCGTATGCAGCGTTTCGGATTGACGCGAGAACAACTGGGCCAGGTGGCCGTCGTCCAGCGGACGCACGCCCGGCTCAACCCCAATGCGGTGTACCGCGACGTCATCGGGATCGAGGACTACCTCGAGGCGCGGATGGTCTCCGACCCGTTGTGCATGTACGACTGTGACATCGCCTGTGACGGTGCGACGGCGTTCGTGATCTCGCGCGCAGAACACGCCGGCGCACTCGATCATCCCGGAGTCACCGTCGAAGCACTCGACTGTGCCCACCACGACAGGTTCATGTGGGAAGGCGGTCAGGACATCGCCCGGCTCAACTCTCGGTGGTCCACCCTCTGGGACCGTACCGACTTCCTGCCCCCCGACATCGACTATGCCTCGCTCTACGACGGATTCAGTGTCTTCGTGTTGTGCTTCCTTGAGGACTTCGGCATCTGCGAGTTCGGCGAGTCGGGGGAGTGGGTTTCTGACCCGACTCGCTTCACCCTCGGCGGGCAGCTGCCGATCAACACCTCGGGTGGGCAGCTCTCGGGTGGGCGGTTGCACGGCTTCGGGCATCTGCACGAGGCCTGCCTGCAGGTGCGCGGTGACGCGGGCGCCCGTCAGGTCGACGGTGCTGACCTCGCGGCCTGCGGGGTGGGCGGTGCGAACAGCGGGACAACAATGATGTTGTTGCGACGCAGTTGATCTGAGACTCAGGTGAGCTTGGCCCATTCATGACAGATAGTGAGAAGGTGTTCTATCGTTTACCGATGCGCCCCGTTCGGGTCTTCCTGCGGAGCGGCGCCTGGCTGCTGGCGGGGATCGGCGTGTGCGTGACGGGTCAGTGGAACATTCCGGTCTCTCACGGCGTCGAGCCTGAACTGGCGATCAACGGCACGTACACCGCTGTGTCGATGGGTAATTGGTCCAAGAGGAATGAGGTCTATTTCGACGAGCGCACGGTTCGCAGCATCTGGACGATTGTGTCCTCGTGCTCGGATCCGCAGACGTGCTCCGGCCAGGTGCACAGCGACCAGGGGTGGTCGGCTGAGCTGACGATGCAATCGAACATGTGGAGCGTGCGCCGTGACGTTCCCGATTGGGTCCCGTGCCCTGACGGCACGACCTATCCCGGGCGGCAACTGTTTCGCTTCTCGCCCACGGCCCAGGGCGGCCGCAGAGTCGTCGGTTCACCGGTGCTCGCGGGGGAGGACGTGACGGCAGGACCTGCGGGTGCGTGCGGCGTAGGCCAACCCCTCGTCATCCGGATGCCGTTCCGGCTCGACAAGATCAGCTGACCACAACTTAATTCGGCATCAGGTCCTGCCAGCTTTTCGGCGGGTCGTCGGTGACCAGATCGGACTGCTGGTGAGTCCGGCCATCATGGGTGACGTAGCGTCCGGTCGCCGGGTCGTACTGGGCGAAGCCCACCGGGCCCGGCGGAAGTGGGGTGCCCTCGACCGGCCCGTAGAGTCGCTCGCCGGGCGGGATGCGGTCGTCGGGCGGGATCCCCTGGGCAATGGCGTTGGGGTCGATCGGATTCGGTCCCAGAGCGTGCTGGCGCAGGGCCAGCGGCTGATACGGCTGGTCACTTCGACAGATTTCGACGGTCGGGGCTCGCTTGCCCGGGTAGTCGGCGCACGGGGTGTTACGGGCGCCACGGACGGCGATCGGCGAATCCTGCGGAAGCTTGCAGAACAGGTTGTCGGGAGTGTCGATGTCGGTGACGTCGGCCGGGGAACGCCACTCCGATGCGGGCAGAAAGCCGACAGTGCAGGCGGGCGGGTCGCCACTGGTGGCGGTGAAGTCCCCGAGCGGCCAACCGGTCGGATTGTTCCAGGGAAGCGCAAAGCCCTGCAGTGCGGCGATATACGGGGGGAAGAGCACCAGCAGCTGTTCGACCCCTGGCCGGTATGTCAATGCGATCTGGCCGACGGTGGTCAGATTGGCCAGGAGTAGCGGAAGGGTGGGCCTGACATCCCGAAGCAGACGCGCCGCCTCATCCGCGGCTGGGGGCCCGACGTGCAGAATGCTCCGCACAGCGGTGTCGTTCTCGTCGATCTGGCGGGTCACTCCAGCCAGGCTTCGTGCCCATTGTCGCAGCGAATCGGTGGTCTGCGCCTGGGCGTCGAGCAGAGGAACGCTGTCGTCGGTGAGGGTGCTCACCGTATCGGCGTTGGTTTTGAGGGCGTCGCCGAGTGTGGACGACGAATCGATGAGAGATCCGAGGTCGAAGTCCGCTCCATCGAGGGCCTGGGAGGTCTCGTCGAGCAGGTCGGCGATTCGATCCTCGGGGATGCTGCCCAGCAGCGCGCTGATCTGATCGAGCATCGGTCCGACCTTCTGGGGGACGGTCACATCGCCGGCGCGGATGACAGACCCCTCGCCGAGGTATGGGCCGGTGTCGGCGCGGGGACGAAGATCGACGTACTGTTCACCCACCGCTGACACACTTCGTACCTCGGCGCTCAGGTCGGCGGGGATCTTGGGGGAGGTCTGGAGACTGAGCTTGGCGCGAGGACCGCTCGGCGTCAGCTCCAGTTCGGTGACCTTGCCTACCTGCACGCCGCGCACTGTCACGTTGCTGAAGCGGTACAGTCCGCCGCCTTCGGGAAGTTCCATCGTGACGGTGTATCGTCCGATGCCCAACAGGGTCGGTGCCTGGACGTAGACGACGACCATCGCGGTCACGCCCACCACCGAGGCGATGGCGAAGAGCACCAGCTGGATGCGGACCAGACGGCTGAGCATCAGCGCGCGCCCGGGTAGGGGCCGGCGAAGATCTGATCATGTTGCGGTGGTTGACCGCTCGGCTGTCCGCTGGGCGGTGGTGCGACGGGTAGTACGGGCTCGGCGAGTGTCGGTGCCGGCGGAGCACCCGCCTGCGGCGGCTCGGGGGAGACGATCGTGCTGCCGAGGGGATCGTAGGTGTAGTTGGCGAACCATGGGTCGCCCGGAGCGGGCACCAATCGGGCGTGCGGTTCACCGAATCGGGTACCGAGCGCCAGGGTGCGTCTGATCCGGGGATACGTCAGGTCCAGTGTGACGAACAGGTTCATGAAGTCTCCCTTCATCCCACGGTCGATGACGTTCTGGGTGAAGGGGAACGTCGTCAAATAGGCCAGCACGGTGTCGAGGTCGGTGCCGAGATCGGCGACTGCGCGCAAGGTCGGTTCCAGGTTGCGCAGGTTCCGGATGAGGTCCTCCTGCGTATCGTCGATCAGCCCGGTGGCGGTGTCGCTGAAAGTCCGTAGACGGTCCAATGCCGTTGTCAGTTGTGGCCGTTGGCGCACCAAGACATCCAGGGCCGCGGGAATCTTGAGGATCGCCGCGTCAATGGCGCCCGACCCGTCGGCCAGAGTCCTGCTGAGGTCGGCGAGTTCCTCGAGAGTGACGACCACGTCGTGTCGCTGGTCTGCCAGCACGCCCGCGATCTCGTCGAGCCGTGTGAGCAGATCACGGACCTGTGGCTCCCGCCCGGACAGCGCGGCGTTCGATTCACCGATGATGTCGCTGATCTGGCCGAGACCACCGCCGTTGACGATGGTGGACAGCGACGACAAGGTCCGCTCGGTGGACGGGAAGGTCGAGGACCTGTTCAGCGGCAGTGTCGCACCGGGTGAGAGACGACCGCGAGGCTGTTCGCCCGGCGGAGGGTTCAGTGCCAGATGCATCGATCCGAGCAGGCTGCTCTGACCGACGGTGGCCACCGCGTTCTCGGCGACCGCCGTGTCGGGTTCGATGGAGACCTGGACAGTGGCATGCCAGTTGTCGACGGTGAGCCCCTCGACAGTGCCGACCGTCACGTCAGAGATCAACACGGGCGAATTTGGTTCCAAAGTACCGACATTGGCGATCTCGACGAAGTACGTCGCAGTGTCTGCGCCTCGCCCGATCGTACCGGGCAGAGGCAGCGAGTTGATCCCCTGGAAACCGCAGCCCGCGGTGACCAAGACCACCATGGCGCAGAATGCGGCGCGGCTCGAAGCGAGGGATCTCACGGGTGCGGCACCCCCGACGACGTGGGAGACTGCTGCGGCGGTGCGGGCAAGATGAGGTTGTCGACGGTCGCGGGGGCGACCGGCGGTGGACTGTAGCCCGGGGGTGGTGGGACATCACCGTTGCTTCCGGTGTATGCGGACACGGCAGGGGGTATGTCAGGCGGCCCAGGCGGCGTCCCTGCGGCGCCAGGAGCCAGACGCGGATCCGAGTACACCAGGTTCTGCGGCTGGGCGGCCGCACTGAGCAGAGGATTCAGCGGGAACGGAAGATAGTTGAAGTTCAGCAATCGCAGTGCAGGTCCGAGGTATTCGGCACACAGGCGCGCGGTTTCGGGCGCCGTCGCGTTCTCCACGGCGCCTATTCCCGAACAGAGAAACTGGACCGGGTTCGAGAAGTTCTGGAAGACAAAGGAACCGACGAATGTTCCGGTGTCTGGGTTGTACATGTTGTAGGTGTTGGCCAGCGACGTCGGCGCGGCGTGCAGGATGTTCTCGACCGATGTCCGCTGCTCGACGAGGACCTGGGTGAGGTCGGCCAACCGTTCGACCTGCTCGGTGGTCTGGGCTCGGCTTCCTGCGATGAAGCGCCGAGCGTCATCGATGGCTCCGGACAACGTTGTCAGAGCGGAGTCGAGGTCGCTTCTGCTGTCGTTGACGACGGTGGTCAGGGCCGCGAAGCGGTCCTGGAACTGCACAATCTGGATGTTGCTGTCGCGCAACGCCGAGACGAAACGCTGCAGATTGGTGACGATGTCGACCAAGTCGCCGCTTCCCTCGGCGAAGATGCGACCTGCCGCGGACAATTGGGCAAGCGTTTCGCGAAGTTTGGCGCCGTTGCCGTCCATCGCGTTTGCGGCGCTGTCGATGAACCGCGCGACCGAGGTCTGTTGGCCGGGTGAGGCCGGGCCCAGGTCTTCGGCGATTCGCGCCAGTTGTTTTTTGACCTCGTCCCATTCGACGGGAACCGCCGTGCGATCCTGCGGAATGGCGCCGCCGTCGGGCATGGTGGGCCCTTCGGCATCGTAGGCGGGCGCCAACTGAACATACCGCGCGGCAACAAGATTCGGTGCGACGATGATCGCCTGGACATCGGCGGGAATCGGCACTTCCCGATCGATGTGCATCGTGACCTTGGACTGGGTTCCGGTCGACTCGATCGAGGCGATCGTCCCGACCTCGACGCCGAGAACCCGAACCTGATCGCCCGGGTAGATGGCCGTGGTGGAGGAGAAGTACGCGTAGATCGTCGACGGCGCGAAGAACGTCTGGCGTGCCATGAACGCCGAGGACACGATGATCAGCACCACGAAAGTGGCTGCGATGCCGGCCCTCGCGTGTCTACGGGTTACCGTCATCGGGGAGATCTCCTGGTTGCGGGATGCCGTTGACTGGGAAGGGGAGCTCTGCGCGTGGGCCGGCGTTGTCCGGCGGCTGGCCGGCGTTGACGCCTCGTCGGAACCCGAAGGCGTAGTCGAGGAAGGGCTGCAGGAACTGCGACGGGATGAGATTGGCGACGAACGCGTTGTAGTAGCCCCCGGAGGCGATCGTCTCACCTTGGGTGCGCTGGAACTTCTCGAGGCCGGGAAGCGCCGCTGCTATGTTGTCGCGATTCTTCTGCAGCATCGCATTGACCGAATTCAGCTTGGCCAGCATCGGGGCGAGTTCGGCTTCGTTGTCGTCGACGAGCCCGGAGATCTGTTGGGATACCGCAGAGGTGTTGGCCAGAAGATTGGCGATGGCGATCCGTCTGTCGACGAGCACTGCCATCAGATCGTTGGCGTTGAGGATCAAGGTGTTGACCTGTGCACTGCGGTCTGAGATCACCTGTGTGACGTCGGCCGAGTGCGCGAGCAGCTGGCTGATGTCGTTGTTGCGCTCGTTGAGCATGCGTGACACGCGCGTCAGGCCCTCGAAGGTGGGTCCCAGTTGCGGGGCGATCTGGTCGAGCGTTTCGGCCAGGACGTCCAGGGATTGGTTGACGTCGGCGGTGTCGGTTCCGGCGATCTGTGTCGACAGGTCGCCCACGGCGTCGTTGAGCGAATACGGAGATGAGGTGCGTGTCAACGGGATCGCTTCCGATGAATCCAAGACGCCCGACCCGGCTGACTCCACGGTCAGCGTCCGCTCGCCGAGTAACGAGCCTGTGCGGATATGGGCGGTGGAGTCGCGTCCGAAGGTCACGGTGGCGTCGGCGGTGAACCCGACTTTGACCTGATTTCCGTCCAGCGCGACGCTCGTGACGTGGCCGACTTTGATGCCGGAGACAACCACGTCGTTGCCGGCCTGCAGGCCGCCGGCCTCGGCGAACACGGCCTGATAGCGGATGTCGGTGGCCAGCGACAGCAGCCGTTCCGGTTGGAGGCCGACCAGGATGACGAGTACGGCGACGACGACGCCGATGAATCCGGCCCGGATGAGGTGCTTGCCTTTGTATTTCAGCATCAGGGGTCCGCACACCTTCCGGCGCCCTGGTTCTTGACCCACGGGAACACCGCGGTCTGGCCTTCGAGGTCGCTCACGCGCAGGGTGATGCCGCACAGGTAGTAGTTGATCCAGCTGCCGTAGGCGCCGAGTCGGACCAGCTTCTTGAAATTGCCCGGCGCCTTCTGCAGGGCGATATCGATCTTGTCTTTGTCGGCGTCGAGTGGCACCGAGAGACGGTTCAGTTGGTCGATGGTGGCGGCCAGTGGTGGTCTGCCGTTGTCCAGGAGATCGGTAAGTGACGCCGTGCCTTTTTCCAGCGACTCGATCGATGCTCCGATCGGGTCTCGGTCGGCGGCGAGGCCGGTGACCAGAGAGTCGAGGCGCTCGATCGTGTCGGAGAACTGACGGCTGTCTTTTGCCAGGACGGCGGTCAAGTCGCGAAGGTTGCCGATGACCTCCTGGATCACGTCGCTGTGATCCGCCAGTGTCGCGGTGAACGTCGAGGTCTTCGACAGCAGCGATTCCATCACGCCGCCTTGTCCTTGAAGTGCTTGCAGTAGAGACGAGGTGAGCACGTTGATGTCCTCGGCATCGAGGCCCTGGGTCAGGGGTCGCAGTCCACCGAGAAGCAGGTCGAGATCGAGTGCGGGTGCGGTGCGCTCGGCTGGGATTTGCCCGCCGTCAGGCAGGGTCCGGGTCGATCCCGGGGAATCGACCAGTTCGAGGTAGCGATCGCCGACGAGATTGAGGTACCGCACTTCCGCACGAGTGCCGACTGTGAGCACCACCTTGCGGTCTGCGTCGAAGGACACCACGGCGGATTTGTCCGGCCGCAACCGAACGTCGTCGACCGTGCCGACGCGAACCCCGGCAATTCGGACCGAATCTCCTGGCTTGAGGCGGGCGACGTCGTGGAAGACGGCAGAGTAGCTGTTGGTGGCACCGCCCCGGTAATCGGCGAACATCATGACCAGGAAGGCCGTCAGCACGCTCATCACTGCGGCGAAGGCCAGAAATTTGATACTCGATCGGCGCATACCTAGCCCGGCATTCCGATCTGTGAGGAGTTGCGGGGAGGACCGTCGATGGGGCCGAAGAGGAGTTGTTTGAGCCCGTCGGAGTTCAAGACGATGCCTTCGTTGCCATACCGCCATCTGTTCCCGCCGATGTCGGTGACCAGGAAGGGCGAGATCTCCTGCGGTTGCAGCACCGGCATTCCGACCTTCTCGCAGTTTGAGCCGCCACTCGCCGCCACCTTGGGCAGGTCGCCCGGGTACCGGTAACGCTCGATGCCCCAGGTGAATCCGATCGACACCATGATTCCCGGTTCGGGGAGGGGAAGTCCCTGGGTGAATGGGACCAGCCCCTTGAGGGTGCAGTCGACGTTCTGCCGATACTGGTAGAGCAGGTCCGTCGTCGGCGCCAGAATTCTCAGCAGGTCTGTCAGAGGCTGGCGATTCTCTGCCAGCACGGCTGTGCCGATTTCGCCGAACCCGATGGTGCTCAACAGAAGCGCGTCGAGATTCTGCTGCTCGTCGACGATCGTCTCACTGATCCGGGTCGAATGTTGAAGCACCTGGATGAAGTCAGGCGCGGCATCTGCGTATGCAGTCACCACGGTGGGTTGGGCAGCGAGATCGCGAGAGAAATTGGGAATGCTTTTGCCGAAGCGTGTGAGGAACGCGTCGAGGTCGGCCAGTACCTGGTTGATCTTGTGGCCCCGGCCGTCCAGCGCTCGTGAGAGCTGACCCAAAGTCGTGTTGAGCTCGACGGGGTCGACGGTGTCGAGCAGATT
Organism: Mycolicibacterium parafortuitum; assembly: GCF_010725485.1. Lineage (NCBI taxonomy): Bacteria > Bacillati > Actinomycetota > Actinomycetes > Mycobacteriales > Mycobacteriaceae > Mycobacterium > Mycolicibacterium parafortuitum. The sequence continues at coordinate 3,839,423 of NZ_AP022598.1, forward strand.
GGTCAGTCGTTCGAAAACTGTGTTGATCTCGACGGTGACATGGTCGCCGGTGAGTACCTGGCCGGCGAAGAGAGCAGTCGATGCCGGATGTGGCGGCGGCACCAGATCGACGAACTTCGCGCCGAACACGGTCGACGACGTGATGTCGACGTTCACGTTTTCCGGGATCATCGCCATCTGTTCAGGGTTCAACTCAAGGTGCAGCGCCGAACGCCCGTCCGGGAGGGGTTCGACGGAGCCGACCCGGCCCACCGTGATGCCCTGCATCTTGACCTTGGCGTCGGGGTTCATGACAAGGCCTGCGCGGGGGGAGAGCACGGTGACCGTGGCAGTCCGCGTGAGATCTCCGTGAAACAGCACCACCGAGAGCCCGGCCAGAAGGGCCACCACGGTGATCAAGGACAGCCCGGCCAGCGGTCGCACGAGGTTGTTCAACTCGGCTCCCTAGCCGGACGCTTCGACGTTGCGGTGAGAGCCGTGGATCGGCAGAGACACGTCCGCCATCCTGCGTGCTGCCAGATTTACGCTCACGTCAAGCGCCCTTCGAAGCGGCCGGAAGGTGCTTATCGATGACATCACGACCCCTCCCGTACCGGCTGCCACGTTGGCGCGCTTCATGATTGGGCGAGGACCGGGACGGCCTTCGGTCTCGGTCGCCTGCGGCACGCGTAGTGAACAATATAGCAAAAAGTGTTCTACTGACAATACGGTGGGGCGCGGTAAGGATGAACGCTCGGACCGGTGATCTGCAGGCCCGGATTGGCTGCCAAGTGTCCTTTTGCGTGGATTTTCACCTGCTCTCCGGTATCGGAACGCTGCGCATTCAGCGATGCCGGGGCGGTCGACGTCGGCCGAGATCCTCGGTCGTTCGATGTAGGGAGTCTTCGTCAAAGGCCACGTGGTCATCGGACGACGGCCGCCCGGGCCGTTCTCGGGCCGAAAGTCAGAATCCCCGAACGTGTGCTCGCGCGTGATGCCCGTCGCCGATCGATCCGAATGTGACAGCCTGAAGGCATGGGACGGTACGCAGGAGCCTTCGGCCCGCACGCACCAGAAGCCACCTACGTCGGGCACACCTACCCGGAGCACGTCTTCGACACCGGCGAGGTGCGGCTGAACTATGCGGTCGCCGGCGATGACTCCAAGCCCGCGCTGCTGCTGATCCCGGGCCAGTCCGAATCGTGGTGGGGCTACGAGGAGGCGATGCCGCTGCTGGCCCGGCACTTCCACGTGCACGCCGTGGATCTGCGCGGGCAGGGCCGTTCGACGCGCACTCCGCACCGCTACACCCTCGACAACGTCGGCAATGACCTGGTCCGATTCCTCGACGGCGTGATCGGCAGGCCCGCGTTCGTCAGCGGGCTGTCCTCGGGCGGTCTGGCCAGCGCGTGGCTGTCCGCCTTCGCAAAGCCGGGCCAGGTCATCGCGGCCTGTTGGGAGGACCCGCCGTTCTTCAGCTCGGAGACCTCACCGGTGGTCGGGCCCGCGATCACCGCCAGCATCGGGCCGCTGTTCGGGATGTGGGCGCGCTACCTGGGAGACCAGTGGAGCGTGGGGGACTGGGACGGCTTCGTCGCTGCCGTCCCACACGAACTCGCCGACTGGCAGGCCCACGTCGCGCTGGTCGTCGGCACCGCCGAACCCGCGCAGAACCTGCGCGAATACGACCCCGAGTGGGGAAAGGCGTTCATCACAGGGACATTCACGGCCAGCTGCCCACACCATGTGATGCTCAGCCAGGTCAAGGTGCCGGTGCTCTACACCCACCACTTCCGGATGATCGACGAGGGATCGGGCGGTCTCATCGGCGCATGCTCGGACATCCAGGCCGGGCGCGTCACGCAGTTGGCCAAGAGCGGCGGGCAGTCGATCACGTACAAGTCGTTCCCGATGATGGCGCACTCCATGCACGGTCAGGATCCGACGTTGTTCTCCGAGACGCTCGTCGAGTTCTTCTCCCGGTTCACCGGCTGACCCGAGGTGAGCACCGCCGCGAGGCTCAGCCCCGCGATCACGAAGCACACCACCGTGTACCAGAGGCTGCCGATCGGATCGCCTGCCGCGGTGACACCGTCGGTCGCGCCGAACCAGTTCGGCAGCGCGGTCACCCACAGCACCGCCATCACCGCCAGATACGCCGCTGCGTAACCGAGGATCAGCCTGCTGTGGGCCGGCTTGTCCTCCGGTGAGCGCCACTGCTTGACCAGCACCGGGATCGCGACGACGGTGATCACCACCAGCTCAAGGGCATACACGACGCCGCCCACGGTGGTGCTGCCCGAGATGCCCGCGGCCGCCGTCGCCGGCAGCGGCAGGATCGCGGTGCCGATCGAGGCCAGCAGCCCGACCACCACGGTGCGCCACACAATCTGGCCTCCGGTGAACGTGCGACCCGCGTCGACGTGGCGCCCGACGAAGAACTGCACGCACAGCGCCAGCGACATCGGCCACAGGGTGGCGAACACCACGACGCTGGGCAGCGGTACCGAATCGAAGAACGGCTGGGCGAACGGATGGTCCAGCGTCCACTCCCACCACCGCAACTGCGGGCCGAGGTGGTCGAAGATCTCGTAGAACGCGTGGTGCACGAACCCGACGCAGACCGCCCCGACCAGCGTGCCGTAGCGGCGGAAGACACCGAGGCCGCGCACGATCTCGAACGCGACCGTGGCCATCATCGGGTAGATCGCGACGATGTAGAGAGGCAGCCTGCCCCACAGGAACTCGACCGTGAACACGTTGTGGGCGAACATCGTGTCGACGTAGTCGGCGATGCCGAACGCGCCAGGGAAGTACAGCGGGGGTTCGATGATCAGCAGATAGGCGATCGCGCCGAACCACAGCACGATGTTCGTCGGATCGTTGTGCCTGCGCAGTCGCACCACGGCGTACCACAGCGCGAGCACCGCGCCGACGATCACGGTGAGCTCCAGCACCGGCAACGACAGGTTCTCCAGGGCGAACGGGTTGCGGAACTCGACGAGCCCGCCTGCGGTCTCACACGAGAACCCGAGGCGTGCAGCGAGATCGGCGAAAGTCGGGGTGCACAGGTCAGACATGGGCAGTCTCGTTCTCGTCGGCGGTGTACCACCGGGTCACGTCGTAACCGGCGTCGTAGCGGTCGAACCACACTTGCGCGAGCGCGGGGAGTTTCTCGTGGGCGGGGTTGTGGCCCGGGATCTGGCTGCGCACCACCCCGTTGAGCGCCACCACCTGTTCGCGCAGCGGTAGATGGCTGAACGCATTCGCGAACGGACCGTCATACGGTGCGTCGACGAACGGAAGCCGTTGTAGCAGAGCCTTCTTGCGCCGGTGGATGCGGAACGTCGACATCGCGTCGACCTTGCGGGCCTCCAACGGGACATGCCTGTTGAAGTCCTCCGACACCAGCCGGATGATGTCCATCACGTGCTTGAAAATCGACGGCGCCACTCGCATCCGGTACCACGGGTCGTCGACCACGGCGTCGTAGATGATCAGCGCCGAGCTGCGGTGCTCGACCTCTTCGACGAAGTGCCACAGGAACAGTGACGCGACACGGTCGTCGCCGGGGGCGAACAGCGTGTCGTCGTGGTCGAGCATCAGCTTGAACACCGGGGTGAACGTCGCCTCCAGATCGGCGGTGTAGGCCAACCGGTACTTCCACGGGGTGTTCGCGGTCATCTCGTCGTAGGCGTCGATGACCTTGTCCAGCGTGTCCTTGAGCCCGGGGTACTCCTTGATCAGTCCCTTCACGTGCTGGCGGTGGGCCATCGAGTGCTGGCCCTCCTGCCGGACGAACGCGTCGGCCTCCTCACGGACCGCCGGATCGGTGATGTGCGGCATCACCTCGGGGATCATCGCGCCGATCATCTTCTCGAAGCCGACGGCCAGGAACGACACCGCATTCGCCATCGCCGAGAAGGCCGGGTTGGGCTCGTTCCACAGGAACGGCACCGGCCGGCTCGCAAACGCGAAGCGCAGTTTGCGCACGATCAGATCGGTCATCGCGGACGTCCTCGCTCACTGGTAATCATACAAATGCGGACCGGTTTGTATGATTACTGGACGCCCGGGTCGGAGTCAATCCCTGTGCTACCGTCGGGAGCACGATGGCACGCAAACGCCGAGGTTGGGGCGGTGATCCACCCGCCACCGACGACGAAGCCGCACAGCGCATCGTCGCCACCGCCGTCGAGCTGATCGCCGAGACCGGAGCGGCCATCACGATCGCCGACGTCGCGGAATCCCTCGGGGTGATCCGCCAGACCGTCTACCGCTACTTCCCCACGGCCGATGAGCTGATGCGTGCCGCGGCGATCGCGTCGGTGGACGGTTTCCTCGACCGCCTCGCCGTGCACGTGCGCGGGATCCACGACCCCGCCGACGCGATGACCGAGGGTTTCCTGTTCACTCTCGAGGCCGTCGCGACCACGCCTCATCTGGGGATCGTGCTGTCGGCGCCGAATTCGGCGGCCGGACCCAGCCACGTCGCGTCGGCGCTGGCACAGGACTTCGGCATGCGGATGATCACACGCTTCGACGTCGACTGGGCGAGTTTCGGTTACGACGACGCCGCGCTGCGCGATCTCGTCGAGTTCACGCTGCGCGCCATGCTGTCGTTCTTCGTCGCGCCCAACGACCCGTCGCGCTCACCTGAGGAGCTGCGGCGCTTTCTGCGGCGCTGGCTGGGCAGCGCGATCCTGGCGCAGCGCGCCGACGGCCTCACGCGGTAGCGAGATCCATCTCGGCCGGGTTCGATCCGGCGATCGCCTGCGACACAAAGCTCTTGGTGGTCAGTGGTCCACCGAACTGCTGCAGCAGCCCGCCTCCGGCATTGCGGCCGAGATCCACCGGCTCGAATCCGAACTGCGAGATCAGTTGCGCGATATCGGCATTGGCGCTCGGGTCATTCCCGGAGACGAAGAGTACCCGTCGGCCCCCGTGGCCGTCGCCGGGTTCGCGGGCGAGGATCCTCGCCCAGGTATGTCCGAATGCCTTCACCACACGGGCCCCGACGGCCCACTCTGCGACCAGGTCCGAGGATGCCCGCCCACCCAGGTCCGCCGGACCGAAGGTCGCGAAGTCGATCGCGTTGGTCGCGTCGACGACGATCCTGTCCTGCCAGTCGGTCACGCGGCCGACGAGCTCGCGCACACTGTCGAACGGCACCGCGAGGATGACGACGTCCGCGTCGAGGGCCTCGGTCACCTCGACGGCGGTGACGTGCGGGCCGAGTGCGTCCGTGGTGCCGCGCAGCGCCTCGACACCGCGGGACGCGGCGAGGCCCACGTCGATGCCGCTGCGGACGAAATGGCCGGCGAGCGCCGTCCCGATGTTGCCTGCTCCGATGATGGCGTATCGCATGATGTGCTCCCCGTCCGGCATTTACATGATGCGTCACGCAACTGCCGGCGGCCGTCGCCTATTCCCCGTGTTCCCGACCGGTTTCCCCTCAGCGCCTCACCGTGACCCCGGCCCAGATGTGAGAACGAGTTTTCTCGGCGGTCACCGATGTGCAATGGACCGGGAATGACCTGGGCTTTCACTGGGCGCATGGCGAAACGAACGCGCGATATCGAAACCTGGGATCCTGAGGACGTCGAGGCCTGGGAATCCGGTGGCAAGGACATTGCGAAACGCAACCTGATCTGGTCGGTCGTGGCCGAGCACGTCGGCTTCTCGGTGTGGTCGATCTGGTCGGTCATGGTGCTGTTCATGCCGCAGGACGTCTACGGCATCGACGCGGCGGGCAAGTTCTACCTGGTCGCCGTCCCCACCCTGGTCGGCGCGTTCATTCGGATCCCGTACACCATCGCCCCGGCGAAGTTCGGCGGCCGCAACTGGACGATCGTCAGCGCGCTGCTGCTGCTCATCCCGACGCTGCTGACGCTGTACTACATGAAGAACCCGGCGTCCTACACCACCTACATGGTGATCGCCGCGTTCGCCGGCCTCGGCGGCGGCAACTTCGCGTCGTCGATGACCAACATCAACGCGTTCTACCCGCAACGCCTCAAGGGCTGGGCGCTGGGACTCAACGCCGGCGGCGGCAACATCGGGGTGCCCGTCATCCAGCTGATCGGTCTGCTGGTCATCGCCACCCTGGGAAATGCCCGTCCCGAAATCGTCTGCGCCATCTACCTTGTCGCGATCAGCGCCGCCGCCCTCGGTGCCGCGCTGTTCATGGACAACCTGCGCAACCAGAAGTCGAACTTCCGCGCGCTGGTGGAGGCCATGAAGTACAAGCACTCCTGGGTGATGAGCTTCCTGTACATCGGGACCTTCGGCTCGTTCATCGGGTTCTCGTTCGCATTCGGCCAGGTGCTGCAGATCAACTACCTCGCCGGTGGTGACACCCCCGCCCAGGCATCGCTGCACGCGGCCCAGATCGCTTTCCTGGGGCCGCTTCTCGGCTCCATCTCGCGCCCGTACGGTGGCAAGCTCGCCGACCGTGTCGGTGGCGGCAAGATCACCCTGTACGTGTTCGTCGCGATGATGTTCGCCGCGGGCATCCTCGTCGTGACGGGCGTGATGGACGACGGCACGACCGGAGCGCCGACGGGAGCCCAGATGATCGGCTACGTCGCCGGGTTCATCCTGCTGTTCATCCTGTCCGGGCTCGGCAACGGCTCCACCTACAAGATGATCCCGTCGATCTTCGAGGCCAAGGCCCAGGGCCGCGACGGCCTGAGCAAGGACGAGAAGGCGGCCTGGTCGCGCGCGATGTCGGGAGCCCTGATCGGCTTCGCCGGCGCGGTCGGCGCGCTCGGCGGTGTGTTCATCAACGTGGTGCTGCGCGCGTCCTACGTCAGCGACGCGAAGTCGGCCACCAACGCGTTCTGGGTCTTCCTGGCCTTCTACGTGGTGTGCGCGTTCGTGACCTGGTTCGTGTTCCTGCGGTTGCAGGAGGACCGCGTGCACAGCGGCGAGCACATCGGCCGCACCACGGCGCCGGTCCCCGTCGGGTAGCGCGTGACCCGAACCGCCTGTTCCTACTGCGGGGTCGGGTGCGGGATCTCAGTGGAGACCCGCACCGACCCCGCGACGGGTGCGCCCGTGATCGCCCGGGTGTCCGGTGACAAGCTGCACCCGGCCAACTTCGGCAGGCTGTGCACCAAGGGGGCCACCCACGCCGAGTTGATGGCCGCCACCGACGGCCGGCTGACCACGGCGCTGCGGCGGCCGTCCCGCGGCGCCGATCCGGTCGCCGTCGGCGTCGACGAGGCGCTCGCCGAGGCCGGCACGCGGTTGCGCGCGATCGTCGACGAGCACGGCCCCGACGCGGTCGCACTCTACGTGTCGGGTCAGATGTCGCTGGAGGCACAGTATCTGGCCACCAAACTGGCCAAGGGTTATCTGCGCACCGTGCACATCGAGTCCAACTCCCGGCTGTGCATGGCCAGTGCGGGCACCGGGTTCAAACAATCTCTCGGCGCCGATGGACCACCGGGCTCCTACGCCGATTTCGACCGCACCGACCTGTTCTTCGTGATCGGCTCGAACATGGCCGACTGCCATCCGATCCTGTATCTGCGGATGGCCGACCGACTGAAGGCCGGTGCCGCGCTCATCGTGGTCGACCCGCGCCGCACCGCCACCGCGGACAAGGCGGACCTGTACCTGCCGATCCGGCCCGGCACGGATCTGGCGCTGCTCAACGGGATCCTGCACCTACTCGTCGAAAACGACGCGATCGACCGCGATTTCATCGCCGAGCACACCGAGGGCTGGGACGCGATGCCGGCGTTCCTCGCCGACTACCCGCCCTGGCGCGTCGCCGAGATCACCGGGCTGGACGAGGCCGACATCCGCAGTGCCGCGGACATGATCGCCGCCGCCGGCGACTGGATGACCTGCTGGACCATGGGCCTGAACCAAAGCACCCACGGCACCTGGAACACCAACGCCATCTGTAATCTTCACCTGGCCACCGGCGCGATCTGCCGCCCCGGCAGCGGCCCGATGTCGCTGACCGGGCAGCCCAACGCGATGGGCGGACGCGAGATGGGCTACATGGGACCCGGTCTGCCCGGCCAGCGCGTGGTGTCCTCGGCCGACGACCGTGCGTTCGTCGAAACGCAGTGGGCCCTCGAACCCGGCACCATCCGCGCCGACGTCGGCCCGGGAACCGTCGAGATGTTCCGCCGCATGGGCAGCGCAGACATCAAGGCGGCGTGGGTGATCTGCACCAACCCCGTTGCCAGCGTGCCGAATCGGGATACCGTCATCGCCGGGCTGCGCGCCGCCGAACTGGTGATCACCCAGGACGCGTACACCGACACCGCCACCAACCGGTACGCCGACATCGTGCTGCCCGCCACGCTGTGGGCCGAGGCCGACGCGGTGATGGTCAACTCAGACCGCACCCTGACGCTGCTGCAGCAGGCGCTGCCGCCGGCCGGGGACGCGCGGCCGGACTGGGAGCTGATCTGCGGGGTCGCCCGTCACCTCGGCTTCGGCGACGCGTTCGACTACAAATCCAGTGAGCAGATCTTCGACGAGATCCGCCGCTTCCACAATCCGCGCACCGGCTACGACCTGCGCGGGATCAGCTACGAGCGGCTCCGGGACACGCCGGTGCAGTGGCCGTGCCCGTCGCGGCACGCCCCCGAGGTCAACCCGATCCGCTATGTCAACGACGGTGTGTCGCAAGACCTCCACACCGACGCAGACGGCCGCATCCCGCGGCTGGCGTTCGCGACCCCGTCACGGCGCGCGGTGTTCCACGCCCGCCCGCACCTCGAGCCGGCCGAACTGCCCGACGAGGACTACCCGATGATCCTCAACACCGGCCGGCTGCAGCACCAGTGGCACACCATGACCAAGACCGGCAGGGTCGCCACCCTCAACAAGCTCAATCCCGGCCCGTTCGTCGAGATCCACCCCGACGACGCCGCCGCGCTCGAAATCGCCGACGGCCGCGACGTCGAACTCGTCACCCGGCGGGGCCGGGCGGTGCTGCCCGCGGTCGTCACGGAACGGATCCGCCCCGGCAGCACGTGGGTGCCGTTCCACTGGAACGACGAGCACGGCGAGAAGCTGACGATCAACGCGCTGACCAACGACGCCGTCGACCCGGATTCGCTGCAACCCGAGTTCAAGGTGTGTGCGGTGCGGCTGTGCCCGGTTGCGGTCGACGATGCCGCGCCGCGGCCTCGCAAGGAGCGGACCGGCGGTGCGGCGCACCCGCAGCAGCCCCTCGGACCGCTGGTGCTGTGGGCCTCGCAGACCGGCAATGCCGAGGAGTTCGCCGCAAAGCTGGGGGAGCGGCTCGGCGTCGGGCCGGTGCGGGCGATGGACGACATCGACCTGGCGGAACTGTCTGCCGCCGGTGAGGCCGTGTTCGTGACGAGCACGTTCGGTGACGGCGGTCCGCCGGACAACGGGGCGGACTTCTGGGGTCGGCTCGAATCGCCGGACGCCCCGGCGCTGCACGGCGTGCGCTACACCGTGCTGGGCATCGGCGACCGGTCCTACGGCGACTTCTGTGGTCACGCCCGGTCGCTGGACGACCGGCTCGCCGACCTGGGCGCCACCAGGATGCTGGACCGTGCCGAATGCGAGGCTTACGAGGAGCAACCGATGACGGCGTGGGCGGAGTCCGTCGCCGAGCTGATCGGCGTGGGCATCGAGGGCCTCACCGGAGGGCCCGAAATCGCCGACGCACCTGCCGGTTTCACCCGGGCGAACCCGGTGGCCGTCCCGCTGTGCCGCAACGTGCGGCTCACCCCGGCCGGGTCGGACAAGGACGTCCGGCTGCTCGGGTTCGACATCAGCGCCCATGACGTCAGCTACAGCGTCGGTGACTCTCTCGGTGTCCGGGTGACCAATTCGGTTGCCGCCGTGCGGAGTTGGCTGGAATCTACGGGCCTGCCCGGTTCGGAGGCGGTGATCGTCGACGGCGTGCAGATGACGCTGGCAGAGGCGCTGACCTCGCACTACGACGTCTGCAAGGTGACGCCGAACCTGCTGTCCTTCGTCGCCGAGCACTGCCCGGAGGTGCGCGCCGGGAAGCGGCTGCGGGATATCGGTAACGGCATCGGTAACGCCCTCGACCTGGTCCGCGAATTCCCGGTGCGCGCCGATCCACTGCTGTGGCAGCAGGTGCTGGTACGGCTGACGCCGCGGCAGTACTCGATCTCGTCGAGCCCTCTGGTCAGCCCGCACGAGGTGCAGCTGACGATGTCGGTCGTGCGCTATCGCGGCGCCGACGGCACCGTCCGCGGCGGCGTCGCGTCGACGTATCTGGCCGACCTGCCCCCCAACACTGCAGTCCCGGTGTTCGTGCAGCGCTCCCCGCACTTCCGGCCGCCCGCCGAATCCCACACCCCGATGATCATGGTCGGACCCGGCACCGGCATCGCGCCGTTCCGCGGGTTCCTGCAGGAGCGGCGCGCACTCGGGCACTGCGGCCCCAACTGGCTGTTCTTCGGCGACCGGCACCGCGAACAGAACTTCTACTACCGAGACGACCTGCTCGACATGGTCGACGACGGATTCCTGAACCGTCTGGATCTCGCGTTCTCCCGGGACCAGCCGACACGGGTCTACGTGCAACACAAGATGCTCGACTACGGCGCCGACGTGTGGCGCTGGCTCGACGACGGGGCCCACTTCTACGTGTGCGGCGACGCGACCCGGATGGCGCGCGACGTCGACGACGCGCTGACCGAGATCCTGCGCACGCACGCGAAGATGAGCTCCGACGCCGCGCGTGAGTACAAGCGCGAGATGGTCGCGGAGAAACGCTACGTGCGCGACGTGTACTGATCCTTTTCCCGCGAGCGTGCGTGTCTGCAGCCGACACGCCGCGCAAAGTGTCAACTTTGCGCACGTTGGCGGCTTACGTGTGTGTCTGCGCTCTGACTCGCGGGCGGGCCCCGACGAGCAGGGCGCCCGCGACGAACAACACCGCCGTCGCCGTCGGAAACTCACCGTGCGGTGCGAAACCGTTCGCCGACAACAGGCTCAACGCCAGCGCGCACGCCCCGGTCCCGGCGTACAGCATCCCCTCGGCCACCCCGGTGGGCACCGGCACCGCGAAGGTCGGCGCCGCCGCCGCGAAGAACCGGCGCTGCCAGAACAACAGGCACAGCAGCGCCGCGGTCACCACGGCCAGCACCAGCTCCCACTCCAGCCGGGCCAGCCACCAGGCGCCGGAACCGAGTGGTGGCTGCGGCAGCAGACCGGCCGGATACGCGACGACGGTCACGACGATGACCGGCATCATGTGCCACAGGTACAGCGCCATCACGTTGTTGTTCGCGACGCCGAGGATCCTGGGCCACGCCCCGCGGGTGAGCGCACGGTTGAGCAGCGGCACGATCGCGAACAACACCCCGATCTGCACCGTGGCCAGCGCGAGCAGCGCCGCCGACGGCGGCGCGGAGTTCTCCACCCGGTCGCCGGGCACCCCGATCATCGCGACCGGGTAGGGCCCCCACGTCACCAGCAGCGGAAGCGCGACCGCCGCGGCCACCGCCATCCCGACCAGGATGCGCCGGCCCAGAAGACCGCCGTGCCAGGCAATTCCGAGCTGGTAGACAGCCGCCCAGCAGAAGAAGTAGTTCGCCATCCGGATCTCGTTGTGACCCGTGACGATGCCCACCACGTCGACGACGACCAGGCATACCGCGAGTGTGGCCGGCACGGCGAGACCCCAGCGCCGGTGCGCGGCGACGGCGAGCGGCGTCAGCGCGACGACCATCAGGTACACGGCCAAAAACCACAGGTGCATCGCGACCGCCCAGCCGCCGAGCTCGAGGACTGCGCCGTCGATGCCGCCGATCTTCAGCGCGCCCATCACGACGAGCACGAACCCGGCGTAGACGGCGGTCGGGCCGAGTACCCGGGCCACCCGGCGGCGGACCCAATCCTGGCGTGAGGTCGTGGCGTCGCGCCGGCCCCATGACACCGCGCTCGCGTAGCCCGCGACCGCGAAGAACACCGGCACCACCTGGAAACCCCAGGTGAGCCACTGCGTCCACGGCATCAGGACCAGCGGATTGTCGCGGCCGAACTCGCCGTCGTGGTAGGTCATCACCGACAGCAGCCAGTGGCCGATCACCACGAGCATCACCGCGGCCGACCGGTACAGGTCGAGGGCGAGCTCGCGAGGAGGAGTGCCGGGGTGAGCTCGTGAGGAGGAGTGCTGGGTCATCGCGACCATTCTGGAGTGTCCGAGGGGGGACTTGAACCCCCACGCCCGTTAATAGGGCACTAGCACCTCAAGCTAGCGCGTCTGCCATTCCGCCACTCGGACCCGATGTGAGCGCCTAAGGCTAACGGATGAGCCGCCCCGGGCCCAAACCGGCAGACCCGTGCAGTGTTACAAAGGGACTGTGACTGGTCAGCCCACGCCGAGTGACGAGGTCGTCGGCCTCGTCAGCTCGCTCATCCGGTTCGACACCTCCAACACCGGGGAGCCGGCCACCACCAAGGGCGAGGCCGAATGCGCGCGCTGGGTCGCCGACCAGCTCTCCGAGGTCGGTTACACCTGCGAGTACGTCGAGGCCGGCGCGCCGGGGCGGGCCAACGTGTTCGCGCGGCTGGAAGGCGCCGACCGCTCCCGCGGCGCGCTGATGTTGCACGGACACCTGGACGTCGTGCCCGCCGAGGCGTCGGACTGGAGCGTGCACCCGTTCTCCGGGGCGGTCGAGGACGGCTACGTCTGGGGGCGCGGCGCGGTCGACATGAAGGACATGGTCGGGATGCTGATCGCGGTCGCCCGGCACTTCAAACGCGCGGGCATCGTGCCGCCGCGCGACCTGGTGTTCGCGTTCGTCTCCGACGAGGAGGCCGGCGGCAACTACGGCTGCAAGTGGCTGGTCGAGAACCGTCCGGACCTGTTCGACGGTGTCACCGAGGCGGTCGGCGAGGTCGGCGGATTCTCGCTGACGGTGCCGCGCCGCGACGGCGGGGAACGCCGGCTGTACCTGATCGAGACCGCCGAGAAGGCGATGCTGTGGATGCGCCTGACCGCGCGGGGCCGCGCCGGGCACGGCTCGATGGTGCACGACGACAACGCCGTCACCGTGCTGTCGGAGGCCGTCGCCAGGCTCGGCAGGCACCGTTTCCCGATCGTGCTGACCGAATCGGTCGAACAGTTCCTCACCGCCGTCTCCGAGGAGACCGGCTACGCGTTCGACCCCGCATCACCCGATCTCGACGGCACGATCGCCAAGCTCGGCGGCATCGCGCGCATCGTCGGCGCCACGCTGCGCGACACCGCGAACCCGACGATGCTCAAGGCCGGCTACAAGGCCAACGTGATCCCGGGCACCGCGGAGGCCGTGATCGACTGCCGTGTGCTGCCGGGCCGGCTCGCCGCCTTCGAGCGCGAGGTCGACGAGATCATCGGCCCCGACGTCACCCGGGAGTGGATCACCAACCTGCCGTCGTACGAGACGCCGTTCGAGGGGGCGCTGCTCGACGCGATGAACGGCGCGATCCTGGCCACCGATCCGGATGCGCGCACCGTGCCGTACATGCTCTCCGGCGGTACCGACGCAAAACACTTCGCGCGCTTGGGAATTCGCTGCTTCGGTTTCGCCCCGCTGCGGCTGCCACCCGACCTGGACTTCGCCGCCCTGTTCCACGGCGTCGACGAACGGGTACCTGTCGATGCGCTGCAGTTCGGCGCGCAGGTGCTCGAGCACTTCCTGCTGCACTCGTAGAAATCCAACCGAAAGGATCTTCCCCTCATGGCGTTTGACTACGACCCGTATTCGTTCCTGCCGCAGCTGCCCACCTTCACCGTCACTTCGGAGTCGTTCACCGACGGGCAGCCGTGGGGCAACGATCAGGTCAGCGGCATCATGGGCGCGGGTGGCTCCGACATCTCGCCGCAGCTGAGCTGGTCGGGCTTCCCCGAGGAGACCCGCAGCTTCGCCGTGACCGTCTACGACCCCGACGCGCCGACGGCGTCGGGTTTCTGGCACTGGGCCGTGTTCAACCTGCCCGCGACGGTCACCGACCTGCCCGCGGGTGTCGGGGACGGCAGCGCGCAGGGATTCCCCGGTGACGCAGTCACTTTGGCCAACGACGCCGGACTGAAGCGGTTCATCGGGGCTGCCCCGCCCGCCGGTCACGGCCCGCACCGCTACATCGTCGCGGTGCACGCCGTCGGCGTCGAGAAGCTCGACGTGCCCGCCGACGCGACCCCGGCCTACCTCGGGTTCAACCTGTTCGGGCACGCGATCGCCCGTGCCCTGATCACCGGCACCTACGAGCAGAAGTAGCGCGGCGCTACCGCGCCGCCGAGCCGACCGCCTCCGCCAGCCCGGAGAACCCGTGTGCGCGGAGGTGTTCGGCGATGCCGTCGTTGATCGACTTGGCCCACGTCCCGCCGCCGTAGACGAACCCGGTGTAGCCCTGCAGCAGTGACGCGCCCGCGGTGATCCGTTCCCACGCGTCGTCGGCGGTCTCGATGCCGCCGACGCTGATCAGCACCAGCCGGTCACCGACGCGGGCGTGCAGGCGGCGCAGCACCTCCAGCGCGCGGCGGGCGACCGGCGGACCCGAGACGCCCCCGGCGCCGAGGTCGGCGGCCCCGGGGGTGGCCAGCCCGTCACGCGAGATCGTGGTGTTGGTCGCGACGATCCCGGCGAGGCCGAGTTCCACTGCGAGGTCGGCGATCTCGTCGATGTCTCGGTCGGCGAGGTCGGGGGCGATCTTGACCAGCACCGGCGTCGACGTCTCGGCCAGTACGGCGGACAGGATCGGTCGCAGCGATTCGACCGACTGCAGGTCCCGCAGCCCAGGGGTGTTCGGCGAGCTGACGTTCACCACCAGGTAGGCGGCCAGCGAGCCGAGCAGCCTGGCGCTCTCGGCGTAGTCCGCCGGGGCGTCCTCCGGCGCGGTGATCTTCGTCTTGCCGATGTTCACGCCGATCGGCACGTCCGGTGCGCTTCGGGCGAGTCGCTGCGCGAGCGCGGCCGACCCGTGGTTGTTGAAGCCCATCCGGTTGAGCAGGGCGCGGTCGGCGGGCAGCCGGAACAGCCGCGGCTCCGGGTTACCGGGCTGCGCCTGCGCGGTCACCGTGCCGACCTCGGCGTAACCGAATCCCAGTGCGCCCCAGGCGTGTACGCCCAGACCGTCCTTGTCGAAACCCGCGGCCAGGCCCAGCGGCGCCGGAAAGCGCACCCCGAACACGGTGGAGGCCAGCACCGGATCGTGCGGTGCGAGACGCCGTGCCAGCCCGCGGCGCAGCGGAGCCGGTCCGGTGGCGGCCCGCAACCCGGCGAACACCCAGGTGTGGATGGTTTCGGGCGGGACCAGGAACAGGGCTTTGCGCAGTGCCGTGTACATCACAGCCCCGGCTGATCGGGTCCGGCGGGACCGTCTGCGCGCTTCTTGCGGCGCAGCAGCACCCGTCGTGACCCGTCGGTGTACAGCCGGACCCGGTTGAGTTCCCAGCCGCGGTACTCGGCCTCGATGGACAGCCGGATCGATGCGGTCACCCTGGTCACGTCGGGCGGCAGGCGCAGCGGGATCCACTCGTACTCGCTGGAGTCCTCGGCGACGGCCTGGCTCCACGCCGCGGGCATCCTGCCCCGGCCCACACTCATCCGGCACCGCCGGCACCGGTGATGACCTGCACCCCGGCGCCGGATCCCGACACCACGAACAGGGTGTCGGTGGTGTCGGCGTAGGCCAGGGAGTTCGGTTGCTGCACGGTCGGGTATCGCACCTTCTCGACGGGGATTCCGGTCGCCAGATCGTAACCAACCACGGTGTTCGATGCCGTCTGCGCCACCCAGGCGAGCCCCTGCGGGTTCTGCGAGCCCGCGACTCCGTACGGCGCGTCCGGCACCGGGTAGCGCTGGCGCAGGATCAGCGGGCGGACCCCGTACACCAGCAGCTCGTCGCCGCGGGTGTCGGCCACGAGCACGCGGCCGGCGCCGTCGGTGGCCATCGTGGTGGCGCCGTCGCCGGCGCGCAGCGCGTGCTCGGAGTTCGTCCCGTCCGCGTTCAGCGTCGTCACCGATGTCTGCCCGCGGTCCAGAACGACGACGATATCGTCTTGTGTGACAAGGGCATCCACGCGCGCGAACATCTTCAGGCGGGCATCGACCCCGCCGTCGGGCGAGGTCGTGACGACGGCGCCGTCGGCGCTGCCGAGCACAATCCGGCCGTCGGCGCGGCGGGTGATCGCGGTGAACTCGACGTCCTGCTGCCCGTCCACGTCGACCCGTGTCACCTCACCGGTGCCGATGTCCAGGCGCAGGTACCCACCCCGGGTCGCCAGGTACGCCGTGCCGTCGCCGTCGCCGGCCACCGCGGTCGCCTCGGATTCCAGCTCCACCGCGGTCGGCGCGGCCGCCGCGTCGATCAGCGTCACCGTCGAGCGGTCCGCGCCGGACGACAGCACCACCAGGCGCGCCGTCGTGGCGTCGAACACCGCGGCCTGCCCCGGCTGTGCCAGGGGGAGCACCGTCCCGGCTGGGGCCTCGGCGGGGGCGGGGGAGTCCGCGGCCCGCGCAGGCGTGATCGTCGGTGGCGGCGCGTCGACGGGATTGGACGAACACCCGGCGATCACCACCAACGCCAGTGCGGAGGCGGCCCAGCGACCGGCCCGGACTGCGGAGTTTGGGTGGGCAGACAACGGGTAGCTCTCGTTTCGGGTGGGTTGAAATTCGACCGAGGAGCCAGTCTATGCAACAGCGTGCAGTCGACCCATGGGCTCTGAGGCACCGGTTCGATCAGAGGGCGGTATGGTACATACCATGACCCTTGCGGCGGACAATGATGTGGCCCGACAGGGATTCGTCGTCGAGGACGTCACCACCGGTGTGCACGCCAGCGGTTTCGGCCAGCTCGGCGACGGCCGCAGCTTCTCCTTCTACGTCGAGCGCCAGTCACTCGTGGTCGAGGTGTACCGCCCCCGGCTGCGCGGACCGGTACCGCAAGCCGAGGACATCGTCGCCACGGCCAGCCGCAAGCTCACCGACATCGACATGACCGACGAGCGCAGCGTGATCGCCGCGGTCCGTGACACCGTCGCCGACGCGCAACCGGTGACGCGCCCCGTGCGCTGACAGCCGCGCCAAGCCCCGCCTCCGACGCCACGGTACGGTCGTCGTCGTGACAGGGGAGATGTCGTGGCTGCAGGTCGTCGTCCTGTCGGTGATCCAGGGACTCGCCGAGTTCCTGCCCGTCTCGTCGTCCGGTCACCTCGCCATCACCTCACGGGTGTTCTTCGACGACGATGCGGGCGCGTCGTTCACCGCGGTCAGCCAGCTCGGCACCGAGGCCGCGGTACTGGTCTTTTTCGCCCGCGACATCGTGCGGATCGTCAAGGCGTGGTTCGCCGGTCTGTTCACCGCAGGGCGGCGCGACGCCGACTACTGGCTGGGCTGGTGGGTGATCATCGGCACCATCCCGATCAGCGTCATCGGCCTGCTGTTCAAGGACGAGATCCGGACCGGTGCGCGCAATCTGTGGCTGGTCGCGACCGCGATGATCGTGTTCTCGTTCGTGATCGCCGCCGCCGAATACGTCGGCAGGCAGACCCGCCGGGTCGAACAGCTGACCTGGCGCGACGCGGTGATCGTCGGCTTCGCCCAGTGTCTGGCGCTGGTGCCCGGCGTGTCGCGCTCGGGCGCGACGATCAGCGCGGGCCTGTTCCTCGGTATGGAGCGCGAGTTGGCGGCCCGGTTCGGGTTCCTGCTCGCCATCCCGGCGGTGTTCGCGTCCGGCCTGTTCTCGCTGCCCGACGCGTTCGCGCCGGTCGGGGAGGGGATGAGCGCCACCGGCCCGCAGCTGGTGGTGTCGATCGTGGTCGCGTTCGTCGTCGGCTACGCCGCGGTGGCCTGGTTCCTGCGCTTCCTGGTCCGGCACAGCATGTACTGGTTCGTCGGATACCGCATCATCCTCGGCACGGTGGTGCTGGTGCTGCTCGCGACAGGGACGGTGGCCGCGATATGACGGTTCTGCTGGTGCGGCACGGGCGCTCGACGTCGAACACCGCGCACACGCTGGCCGGTCGTTCGGAAGGCGTCGACCTCGACGACCGCGGCCGCGAACAGGCCTCGGGGCTGGTCGACCGGCTCGGCGGGCTCCCGATCCGGGCCATCGTCCGCTCGCCGCTGCTGCGCTGTGAGCGCACGATGGAACCGCTGGCCGCCGCACTCGGGCTGCAACCGGTCGTCGAGGACCGGATCACCGAGGTCGACTACGGGTCCTGGACCGGCCGCAAGATCGCCGAACTGGTCAAGGAGCCGCTCTGGGCGGTGGTGCAGCAGCAACCCAGCGCCGCGGTGTTCCCCGAGGGCGAGGGGCTGGCCGGTGTGCAGGCGCGCGCCGTCGCGGCGGTCCGCGAACACGACCGCCGGCTCGCCGATGAACACGGCGGCGACGTGTTGTGGGTCGCGTGCACGCACGGCGACGTCATCAAATCGGTACTGGCCGACGCGCTGGGCACCCACCTGGACAGCTTCCAGCGGATCAACGCCGACCCCGCATCGGTCAGCGCGATCCGCTACACGCCGATGCGCCCGTTCGTGATCCACGTCAACCACACCGGCGGTGCGCTGAACGCCGCCCTCAACCAGTCCCCGAGCGAGACGAAAGACGTCCCGGCCGGCGACGCGGTGGTGGGCGGGTCCACCGACTGACGCCGCCCTGACCTTTGCCGGTATTTTGGACAGTGCCATGGCCCGCGCAATCCACGTCTTCCGCACACCCGACCGCTTCGTGGCCGGGACCGTCGGCCAGCCGGGAAACCGGACCTTCTATCTGCAGGCCGTGCACGACAAGCGCGTCATCTCGGTCATTCTGGAAAAGCAGCAGGTGGCGGTGCTCGCCGAGCGGATCGCCGCACTGTTGCTCGAGATCAACCGCCGCTTCGGCACCCCGATCCCGCCCGAGACCAACGACGTCGAGGACCTCAGCCCGCTGGTCACCCCCGTCGACGCCGAATTCCGCGTCGGCACCATGGGCCTGGGCTGGGATTCTGAGGCCCAGACCGTCGTGGTGGAGCTGCTCGCGGTGTCCGAGACCGAGTTCGACGCCTCCGTCGTGCTCGACGACGCCGAGGACGGACCGGACGCGGTGCGGGTGTTCCTGACCCCCGAGTCGGCCCGCCAGTTCGCCGCCCGCTCCAACCGGGTCATCTCGGCGGGCCGGCCGCCGTGCCCGCTGTGCGAGGAGCCGCTGGACCCCGAAGGCCACATCTGCGTCCGGACCAACGGTTACCGGCGCGGTGCCCTGAGCGGGTCCGACGATGACGAGCTCTGAGATCCTCCAGCGCGGTGAGCTGGTGGTGCTCGGCCGGATCCGGTCGGCGAGCAACGCGACATTCCTGTGTGAGGCGACCCTCGACGGCGCCACCGAGCACTGTGTCTACAAACCGGTGCGCGGGGAGGCGCCGCTGTGGGATTTCCCCGACGGCACACTGGCGGGCCGCGAGCTGTCGTCGTATCTGATCTCCGCGGCGCTGGGCTGGAATGTGGTGCCCTACACCATCATCCGGGACGGGCCGGCCGGGCCGGGGATGCTGCAGCGCTGGATCGACCAACCGGACGACGACGCGACGGAAGCCGCTGCCGGACCCGATCTGATCGACCTCGTCCCGGCGGGCAAGGTGCCGCCGGGGTTCCTGCCGATCCTGCAGGCCTACGACTATGCCGGCGACGAGGTGACCCTGGTGCACGCCGACGATGAGCGGCTGCGCCGAATCGCGGTGTTCGACGTGCTGATCAACAACGCCGACCGCAAGGGCGGACACGTCCTGCAGGGCATCGACGGCGGCGTCTACGGCGTCGACCACGGGGTCACGCTGCACGAAGAGGACAAGCTGCGCACCGTGCTGTGGGGTTGGGCGGGCAAACCCGTCGATGACGAAACCCTGACCGATGTCGAGAAACTCGGCGAGGCGCTGAAGTCCGATCTGGGCACCGAGCTGCGCGACCACATCACGCCGCGAGAAGTCGCCGCGTTACGGTCCAGAATCGTTGGCCTGCTGCGCAATCCGGTGATGCCGACACCTGACCGTCGGCGGCCGATCCCATGGCCCGCGTTCTGACGTGATGTACTGGCGCGGTGACTCTCACCGACGCAGCACTGGCCGCCACGGTGGCCGAGGAGGCCGGTGGGCTGCTGCTCGCGATGCGCGAGCAGATCGGTTTTACGATCCCTACGATCTCGGCGACGCCGGTGACGCGCGCGCGAACACGCTGATCCTGGACCGGCTGCGTCGCGCACGCCCGCACGACGCGATCCTGTCCGAGGAGGCCGTCGACGACGTGTCCCGGGTCGACGCCGACCGGGTCTGGATCGTCGACCCCGTCGACGGCACCCACGAGTACTCGATGCCGGGCCGCGCCGACTGGGCGGTGCACATCGCGCTGTGGCGGCGGGATGCGGGCACGATCACCGACGCCGCGGTCGCCCTGCCGGCCCGCGGCGAGGTGTACCGCAGCGACACCGTCGTGCCCCCGCCTCCGCGTGCCGACGGACCGATCCGGATCACCGCCAGTTCCAATCGTCCGCCCGCCGTGCTGTGGCGGATCCGCGAACAGCTCGACATCGAGCTCTACCGGATCGGGTCGGCAGGGGCGAAGGCCATGGCCGTGGTCCGTGGCGACGTGGACGCGTACCTGCACGCCGGCGGGCAGTGGGAGTGGGATTCCGCGGCACCGGCCGGTGTGCTGTGGGCGGCGGGCCTGCACGCGACCCGCCTCGACGGCTCCCCGCTGATCTACAACCGCCGCGACCCGTACCTGCCGGACCTGCTGATGTGCCGACCCGAGGTCGCCGGGGATCTACTGGAGACGATCTGGTCGGCCTACCGGGAATGAATCGGCCGTCGGAGTTGTCGCACACCACGATGTCTAAAGTCGACGCCATGAAATCGTGGTCCGCGCCTGACGTTCCGGTGCTTCCGGGGCGCGGGCCCCAGCTGCGCCTCTACGACAGCGCCGACCGCCAGGTGCGGCCGGTGGCGGCGGGCACGACCGCCACGATGTACGTGTGCGGGATCACCCCGTACGACGCGACCCACCTCGGCCACGCCGCGACCTATCTGACCTTCGATCTGGTCAACCGGGTGTGGCGCGACGCCGGCCACGACGTGCACTACGTGCAGAACATCACCGACGTCGACGATCCGCTGTTCGAACGCGCACAACGCGACGGCATCGGCTGGCGCGAGCTCGGCGACCGCGAGACCGAGCTGTTCCGCGAGGACATGGCCGCGCTGCGGGTGCTGCCCCCGCGCGACTACGTGGCCGCCACCGAGGCCATCGCCGAGGTGGTCGAGGTGGTGGAGAAGCTACTGGCCTCCGGGGCCGCCTACGTCGTCGACGACGCCGAGTATCCCGACGTGTACTTCCATGCCGGCGCCACCGCCCAGTTCGGCTACGAGTCCGGCTTCGACCGCGACACCATGCTGGCGCTGTTCGCCGAACGCGGCGGCGACCCCGAGCGGGCGGGCAAACGGGATCCGCTGGATGCGCTGCTGTGGCGCGTCGAACGCCCCGGCGAGCCGAGCTGGCCGTCGCCGTTCGGCCCGGGCGGCCGGGCTGGCACGTGGAGTGCGCGGCGATCGCGATGACCCGCATCGGCAACGTGCTCGACATCCAGGGCGGCGGCAGCGACCTGGTGTTCCCGCACCACGAGTTCTCCGCCGCCCACGCCGAGTGCGTCTCGGGGAGCGGCGCTTCGCCCGGCACTATGTCCACGCGGGCATGATCGGCTGGGACGGGCACAAGATGTCCAAGAGTCGCGGCAACCTGGTGCTGGTCTCCCAGCTGCGGCGCGACGGTGTCGACCCGGCCGCGATCCGCCTCGGGCTCTTCGCCGGGCACTACCGTCAGGACCGGTACTGGAGCCCCGAGGTGGTCGACGAGGCGCTGCAGCGGCTGCACCGGTGGCGCAGCGCGACCTCCCTGGGCGCCGCGCCGGACGCCACCGACGTCGTCGCCCGCGTCCGCCGCTACCTCGCCGACGATCTCGACACCCCCAAAGCGCTTGCCGCACTGGATGGTTGGGCCACCGACGCACTGTCCTACGGGGGTCACGACCCCGCCGCCGGGACGACGGTGGCCACCGCGGTCGACGCGCTGCTGGGCGTTCAGCTGTAAAGCTGCTCCCGTGGAGTAGGTTTCGGCTGTGTCTACAGCGCGGTCGATCGCCGGGAGAACCGTCTTCATCACCGGAGGCGCCCGCGGCGTCGGTGCCGAGGTGGCACGCCGTCTGCACGCCAGGGGAGCCAACCTCGTCCTCACCGACCTCGACGCGGCGCCGCTGGCCGAACTGCGGGACCGGCTGGGCGCGCAGCGCGTGCACACCGCGGTCGCCGACGTGCGGGAGCTGACCGACATGCAGGCCGCCGCGGACGCGGCCGCCGAACGATTCGGCGGTATCGACGTGGTGATGGCCAACGCCGGGATCGCGTCCTACGGTTCGGTGCTGCAGGTCGATCCGCAGGCGTTCCGCACGTTGATGGACGTCAACGTGCTCGGCGTATTCCACACCGTGCGCGCCACCCTGCCGTCGGTGCTGCAGCGGCGCGGGTACGTGCTGGTGGTGTCGTCGCTGGCCGCATACGCGGCATCGCCCGGGCTGGCGCCGTACCACGCGTCCAAGGCCGCCGTGGAGCACTTCGCCAACGCGCTGCGGCTGGAGGTCGGTTACCGCGGGTGGACGTCGGCACGGCGCACATGTCCTGGATCGACACCCCGCTGGTCCGCGACGCCCGGGCTGACCTGCCGACGTTCACCGAGATGGTCAGCAAGCTGCCGTTCCCGCTGAATCGGACCACGTCGGTCGAGGCCTGCGGCAAGGCGTTCGTCGCAGGCATCGAGCGGCGCAAACGGCGCATCAACTGCCCGCGATGGGTCGGGGCGATGCGGTGGCTCAAACCGCTGCTGTCGACACCGCTGGGCGAGACGCCGGTCGTCAAGCTGGTGCCCGAGTTGTTGCCGAGGATGGACGCCGAGGTGGCCGCCCTCGGCCGGTCGATGGGTACCCGCACCGCGGATCTGGAGGAACGGTGATGCGGACAGTGCGTCGTCTGACGGCCGTGTTGGCGGCGCTGATACTGCTCGCAGGCTGCGGCACGGACTCGGGGTCGCAGCAGGCCGACACGTCGACCTCGCCGGCCCCGCCGCCCGTCGCCGCGGAGGTGACCCCCGAACAAGCCCGGGCGATCGCGAAAGAGGCCTACATCTACGGTTTTCCGCTCGTCGACAACTACCGCGTGCAGTACAGCTACTTCGTCGACAAGCAGGACCCCGAGTACAAGGGCGGCTGGAACGCGATCCACAACACCGCGCGGGTCTACACGCCCGCCGACAAGGCCATCCAGACGCCGAACTCGGACACCCCGTACTCGTTCGTCGGGGCCGACCTGCGCGCCGAACCGCTGGTCCTGACCGTCCCGCCGGTCGAGCAGGACCGCTATTACTCGCTGCAGTTCGTCGACGGGTACACCTACAACTTCGCTTACGTCGGCAGCCGCACCACCGGCAACGGCGGTGGCAGGTACCTGCTCGCGGGACCGAACTGGAAGGGCGAGAAACCCGAGGGCGTCGACGAGGTGATCCGGTCGGACACCGAGCTCGCATTCGTGTTGTACCGCACGCAGCTGTTCGGCCCGACCGACCTCGACGCGGTCAAGAAGATCCAGGACGGCTACCAGGTTGCGCCGCTGTCGGTGTTCCTGAACCAGCCGTCCCCGGAACCGGCGCCGGCGATCGACTTCGTCCCGCCGCTGACCGCCGACCAGCAGCGCACCTCGCCGCAGTTCTTCGAGACCCTGAACTTCGCGCTGCGGTTCGCGCCGGTACTGCCCGACGAGCGTGAGCTGCGGGACCGGTTCGCCACGATCGGCATCGGGGCCGACGGCGACTACGACGCCGATACGCTGACGCCGCAGATGCGCGCCGCGGTCGAGGGCGGAATCGCCGACGCGTGGGCGGAGTTCGATGCGCTCAAGAAGAACGAGGTCGACACCGGCAAGGTCACCTCGGCGCAGTTCTTCGGCACCCGGGACGAGCTCAAGGACAACTACCTGTACCGGATGGCCGGCGCGGCGCTGGGCATCTATGGCAACACCGCGGCCGAGGCGATCTACCCCGCCGCGTTCAACGACGCCGCCGGGGAGCCGCTGACCGGCGCGAACAACTACGTGTACCGGTTCGCGCCCGGTCAGCTGCCGCCGGTGAACGCGTTCTGGTCGGTGACCATGTACGAGTTGCCCGCCAGCCTGCTCGTCGACAACCCGATCGACCGCTACCTGATCAACTCGGAGATGCTGCCGACCCTGGTGCCCGACGTCGACGGCGGCTACACGCTGTACGTGCAGAACAGCTCACCGGGCCCGGAGAAGGAGCCGAACTGGCTGCCCGCGCCGAAGGGACCGTTCGGGTTGGTGCTGCGGCTGTACTGGCCCAAACCGGATGCGCTCAACGGGAGCTGGACGGCTCCGGTGCCCGAGAAGGTCTGACCCCGGAGTTTTCCGCGAGCGTGCGGGAAGTCCGTCCTGAGCCCGGCGTGTCGGCCGCCGACACGCACGCTCGCGGTCGGGGCTAGCGGCCGCGGCGGCGCAGGTAGCGTTCGAACTCCGCGGCCAGCGCGTCACCGTCGATCTTGCCCAGTGCCTCGTTCAGGTCGACCTCGGCGTCGCCGCGTTCCTCCAGCGAGTGCACGTAGTCGGCGATCTCGTCGTCCTCCGAGGTCATCTCGGTGACGGCCTGCTCCCACTCCTCGGCCTGCGACGGCAGGTCGGCCAGCGGGACCTCGATGTCCAGGACGTCCTCCACCCGGCGCAGCAGCGCCACGGTGGCCTTCGGGTTCGGGGTTGCGACACGTAGTGCGGGACGGCGGCCCAGAACGTCACCGCCGGGATACCGGCCTGCACGCAGGCGTCCTGGAACACCCCGGCGATCCCGGTCGGGCCCTCATAGCGGGTCTCTTCGAGTCCGAACGTCTTCGCCGACTCGGCCGAATACGCCGCGCCGGACACTGGCACCGGCCGGGTGTGCGGGGTGTCGGCCAGCAACGCGCCCAGGATCACCACCGTCTGCACATTCAGCTTGTCGGCGATGGTCAGCAGTTCGGCGCAGAACGTCCGCCACCGCATGTTCGGCTCGACGCCGTGCATCAACACGATGTCGCGGTCGGCACCCGGCGGGCGGCAGTGCGAGATCCGCATCGACGGCCACACCAGCTCGCGGGTGACCCCGTCGATCTGGCGGATCACCGGCCGGTTCACCTGGTAGTCGTAGTAGGACTCGTCGTCGATCTCGACGATCGTCTCCGCCTCCCAGATCGCGTCCAGGTGCTCCAGCGCGTCGCTGGCAGCGTCGCCGGCGTCATTCCAGCCCTCGAACGCCGCGACGACGATCGTGTCGTGCAGGTCTGGCAGGTCGCGCTTCGGACCGCCGAAATCCGAGGGTGTCACGCTCCCAGCCTAAGCCTTGGACCGGCTCGATGATGGGCATCGACCCGCCCCCGAAGGTGAAATACGCACGACAGCAGCCTGGTTAACCTTGGGGAGTACGACTGCGCGGTAACAAGGCCAGGCGTCCAGCCGTCGGTGTGGTGACGACGTACACTCTCGGGGTCGAGAGGCGTTGCAACGGAGCCGGGTCTTCCCAGGTCCGCCACGCTCGGCAGAGTCAAGGACGCCTTCCATGTTTCATGATGGAAGGGATGCGTATGAACGTCCGCCCCGACTGCACCGACGACCTGAAGGCGGCGCTGGAACAGCGGATCCTGGTGATCGACGGCGCGATGGGCACGGCGATCCAGCGTGACCGGCCCGACGAGGCCGGCTACCGCGGCGACCGGTTCACCGAGTGGCCGACCGCGCTGCAGGGCAACAACGACCTGCTCACCCTGACGCAGCCGCAGATCATCGAGGGCATCCACCGCGAATACCTCGAGGCGGGCGCCGACATCCTGGAGACCAACACGTTCAACGCGAACGCGATCTCCCTGGCCGACTACGACATGGCCGACCTGAGCTACGAGCTGAACTACGCCGGAGCCGCGCTGGCCCGCAAGGCCGCCGACGAGTTCAGCACCCCGGAGAAACCCGCTACGTCGCCGGCGCGATCGGCCCGACCACCCGCACCGCGTCGATCTCCCCGGACGTCAACGACCCCGGCGCGCGCAACGTGTCCTACGACCAGCTGGTCGCCGCGTACCTGGAAGCCGCCAACGGGCTGGTCGACGGCGGCTCCGACCTGATCATCATCGAGACCATCTTCGACTCGCTGAACGCCAAGGCCGCGGTGTTCGCGGTCGAGACGCTGTTCGAGGAGCGTGGCCGCCGGTGGCCGGTCATCATCTCCGGCACCATCACCGACGCGTCCGGGCGCACGCTGTCCGGTCAGGTCACCGAGGCGTTCTGGAACGCGATCCGGCACGCCAGACCGCTCGCGGTCGGCCTGAACTGCGCGCTGGGCGCCCCCGAGATGCGGCCCTACATCGCCGAGATGGCGCGCATCGCCGACACCTACGTGTCCTGCTACCCGAACGCCGGTCTGCCCAACGCGTTCGGCGAGTACGACGAGTCCCCGAGCGGCAGGCGAGCTACATCGCCGATTTCGCCGAGGCGGGTCTGGTCAACCTGGTCGGTGGCTGCTGCGGGACGGCGCCACCGCATATCGCCGAGATCGCCAAGGTGGTCGACGGCAAGGCCCCGTGTGGTGCCCGAGATCCCGGTGGCCACCCGGCTGTCGGGGCTGGAGCCGCTCAACATCGACGACGACTCGCTGTTCGTCAACATCGGTGAGCGAACCAACATCACCGGCTCGGCCCGGTTCCGCAACCTGATCAAGGCCAACGACTACGACACCGCGCTGTCGGTGGCCCTGCAGCAGGTCGAGGTCGGTGCGCAGGTCATCGACATCAACATGGACGAGGGCATGATCGACGGCGTCGCCGCGATGGACCGGTTCACGAAGCTGATCGCCGCCGAACCCGACATCAGCCGCGTCCCGGTGATGATCGACTCCTCCAAGTGGGAGGTCATCGAGGCCGGCCTGAAGAACGTGCAGGGCAAGCCGATCGTGAACTCGATCTCGCTGAAAGAGGGCGAGGAGAAGTTCGTCCGGGAAGCCCGGCTGTGCCGCAAGTACGGCGCCGCCGTGGTGGTGATGGCGTTCGACGAGCAGGGCCAGGCCGACAACCTGGAGCGCCGCAAGGAGATCTGCGGCCGCGCCTACCGGATCCTGACCGAAGAGGTCGGGTTCCCGGCCGAGGACATCATCTTCGACCCGAACTGCTTCGCGCTGGCCACCGGCATCGAGGAGCACGCCACCTACGGCATCGACTTCATCGAGGCGTGCTCGTGGATCAAGGCGAACCTGCCCGGCGTGCACATCTCGGGCGGCATCTCCAACGTGTCGTTCTCGTTCCGCGGCAACAACCCGGTCCGCGAGGCGATCCACGCGGTGTTCCTGTTCCACGCGATCAAGGCCGGCCTGGACATGGGCATCGTGAACGCCGGCGCGCTGGTGCCGTACGACTCGATCGACCCCGAACTGCGGGAGCGTATCGAGGACGTGGTGCTCAACCGCCGCGAGGACGCCGCCGAGCGGCTGCTGGAGATCGCCGAGCGGTTCAACACCAAAGAAAAAGGTGAGGATCCCGCCGCGGCCGAGTGGCGCAGCCTGCCGGTCCGCGAGCGGATCACCCACGCGCTGGTCAAGGGCCTCGACGCGCACGTCGACGAGGACACCGAGGAGCTGCGGGCCGAGATCGAGGCCGCCGGGGACGGCCGATCGAGGTCATCGAGGGCCCGCTGATGGACGGGATGAACGTCGTCGGCGACCTGTTCGGCTCGGGCAAGATGTTCCTGCCTCAGGTGGTGAAGTCCGCGCGCGTGATGAAGAAGGCCGTCGCGTACCTGCTGCCGTTCATCGAGGCGGAGAAAGAGGCCAGCGGGACCTCGTCGACCAAGGACACCAACGGCACGATCATCATGGCCACGGTCAAGGGCGACGTGCACGACATCGGCAAGAACATCGTCGGGGTTGTGTTGCAGTGCAACAACTTCGAGGTGATCGACCTCGGCGTGATGGTGCCCGCGCAGAAGATCCTGGACGCCGCCAGGGAACACGACGCCGACATCATCGGGCTGTCCGGCCTGATCACCCCGTCACTGGACGAGATGGTCAACTTCGCCGCCGAGATGGAGCGTGAGGGCATGGAGATCCCGCTGCTGATCGGCGGCGCGACCACCTCCCGCGCGCACACCGCGGTCAAGGTGGCGCCGCGCCGGTCCGGGCCGGTGGTCTGGGTCAAGGACGCGTCTCGCTCGGTGCCGGTCGCCGCGGCGTTGCTCGACGACAAACAGCGCCCGGCGCTGCTGGAGGCCACCGAGAAGGACTACGCATCCCTGCGGGAGCGGCACGCCCAGAAGAACGAGCGGCCGATGCTGACGCTGGAGAAGGCCCGCGCCAACCGGACCCCGATCGAGTGGGACGGCTACACGCCGCCGGTGCCCGCCCAGGGTCTGGGCGTACGGGACTTCTCCGACTACGACCTCGCGGAGCTGCGGGAGTACATCGACTGGCAGCCGTTCTTCAATGCGTGGGAGATGAAGGGCCGGTTCCCCGACATCCTTAACAACCCGGCCTCGGGCGAGGCGGCGCGCAAGCTCTACGACGACGCCCAGGAGATGCTCGACACCCTGATCAAGGAGAAGTGGCTGACCGCCAACGGTGTGATCGGTTTCTTCCCGGCCAACGCTGTCGGGGACGACATCGAGGTCTACACCGACGACTCCCGCACCGAGGTGCTGACCACCCTGCGCAATCTGCGCCAGCAGGGCGAGCACCGCGACGGCATCCCGAACCGGTCACTGGGTGACTTCGTCGCCCCCCGCGAAACCGGGCTGGCCGACTATGTCGGCGGGTTCGCCGTCACCGCGGGCCTGGGCGGCGCCGACAAGATCGCCGAGTTCAAGGCGGCCAACGACGACTACAACGCGATCCTGCTGGAGTCGCTGGCCGACCGGCTGGCCGAGGCGTTCGCCGAGCGGATGCACGAGCGGGTCCGCAAGGAGTTCTGGGGCTACCAGCCCGACGAGCAACTCGACAACGATGCGCTGATCGGCGAGAAGTACGTCGGGATCCGCCCGGCGCCGGGTTATCCGGCGTGCCCTGAGCACACCGAGAAGTCGACCCTGTTCGAGCTGCTGGACGTGACGAAGCGGACCGGTATCGAGCTGACCGAGTCGATGGCGATGTGGCCGGGTGCCGCGGTCAGCGGCTGGTACTTCTCGCACCCGCAGTCGCAGTACTTCGTGGTCGGTCGGCTGGCCCAGGACCAGGTGGCCGACTACGCGCGGCGTAAGGGCTGGACGCTGCAGGAGGCCGAGCGCTGGCTGGCTCCGAACCTGGGTTACAACCCGGAGGACTGACCAGCCGAACAGGTGGCCGGTGACGCTGCTCACCCGCTCCGGTGGCGCGGGTTGCTGATCCGTGCGCGAAAGTCGTTCGCGCCCAGGCTGAACAGTTCGTCGAGGCCTCAGCCGCGGAGGTCTTCGATCGCACCGGCGCGGGCCGGCAACTCGGGCCGGCATGAGACAATCGCGGGTATGCGAGCAGTGCTGTGGGATATGGACGGCACCCTCGTCGACTCCGAGAAGCTGTGGGATGTGTCACTTTCCGCGCTCTACCAGACGTACGGCGGCGTGATGAGCCGCGAGACCAGGACCGCGCTGGTCGGGGCGTCGGCGGAAGAGACGATGGTCACCGTGTACGCCGAACTCGGACTCGAGCCCGACCCGGCGGCGATGGCGGACTCCATCCGCTGGTTGCACAGCCACACCGCCGAACTGTTCGACGGCGGTCTGCCCTGGTGCGACGGCGCCCGGGAGATGCTGGATTCCCTTTCCGCGGAACGTACTCCGATGGCATTGGTGACCAACACCAACCGCGAGCTCGCCGACCGTGCGCTGGAAAGCATTGGGCGCCATTACTTCACGTTCACGGTGTGCGGTGACGAGGTGCCGCGCGGTAAACCCGCGCCGGACCCGTACCTGCGGGCCGCCGAACTGCTGGAACTCGATCCGGCCGAGTGTCTGGCCGTCGAGGATTCGGTGACGGGCGCCGCGGCGGCCGAGAAGGCCGGTTGTGCCGTGCTCGTGGTCCCCAACGACGTCCCGGTGCCCGGCGGGCTGCGCCGGCGCCACGCGAACTCGCTCGCCGATCTGGATCCCGCCGAGCTGCGCCGGATCCACGCGGAGATCGAGCGCGAGCTGCGGGAACGGACCGCCTGATCACCTTCCGGTGACGGTTCGGCGCGTAATCGGCCGATCTTTGGGGAACACCCTCCGACGACAAAGTTTCCAGTGCTTGAATGTGATCTGCATCACGCACCGTTGCGGAAAGGTCGTCGCATGGCCGGTCAGGGTGGTCCCGTCGGGGAGGGGCCCGACATCTACGACATCAACGACAGCGACCAGGGCTCATCCTCGGGGAAGACGGCCGTGCGCATCGCGTCGGTGGCGGCCCTCGGTGGCCTGCTGTTCGGCTACGACAGCGCGGTGATCAACGGTGCCGTCGACTCCATTCAGGAGGACTTCGGCATCGGCAACGCCGAACTCGGATTCGCGGTGGCATCGGCGCTGCTCGGCGCCGCCGCAGGGGCGATGGCCGCCGGGCGCATCGCCGACCGCATCGGTCGCATCGCGGTGATGAAGATCGCCGCGGTGCTGTTCCTGGTCAGTGCGTTCGGCACCGGCCTGGCGCACGAGGTGTGGGCGGTGGTGCTCTTCCGGATCGTCGGCGGCATCGGTGTCGGGGTCGCGTCGGTGATCGCGCCCGCCTACATCGCCGAGACCTCACCCCGGGCATCCGAGGCAGGCTCGGATCGCTGCAGCAGCTCGCGATCGTGTCCGGCATCTTCTTGTCCTTCGCGGTCAACTACCTGTTGCAGTGGCTCGCCGGCGGGCCCAACGAACCGCTGTGGCTCAACCAGGACGCGTGGCGGTGGATGTTCATCGCGATGGCGGTGCCCGCGGTCCTCTACGGCGCGCTCACGTTCACGATCCCCGAGTCGCCGCGCTATCTCGTTGCCACGCACAAGATCCCGGAAGCCCGCAAGGTGCTGACCAGGCTGCTCGGGCAGAAGAACCTGGAGATCACGATCAGCCGCATCCGGCAGACGCTGGAACGCGAGGACCGGCCGTCGTGGCGGGATCTGCGCAAGCCGACGGGCGGGATCTACGGAATCGTCTGGGTGGGCCTTGGTCTGTCGATCTTCCAGCAGTTCGTCGGCATCAACGTGATCTTCTACTACAGCAACGTGCTGTGGCAGGCCGTCGGCTTCAGCGCCGACGAGTCGGCGATCTACACCGTGATCACGTCGGTGATCAACGTGCTGACCACATTGATCGCGATCGCCCTGATCGACAAGATCGGCCGCAAGCCACTGCTGCTCATCGGCTCCTCGGGCATGGCGGTCACGCTGATCACGATGGCGGTGATCTTCGGCAACGCCACGGTCAACGCTGACGGCACGCCGAGCCTGCCGGGTGCGTCCGGGGTGATCGCGCTGATCGCGGCGAACCTGTTCGTGGTCGCGTTCGGCATGTCCTGGGGTCCGGTGGTCTGGGTGCTGCTCGGTGAGATGTTCCCGAACCGGATCCGCGCCGCGGCGCTCGGGCTGGCGGCCGCGGGGCAGTGGGCGGCGAACTGGCTGATCACCGTCACCTTCCCCGGCCTGCGCGAACACCTCGGGCTGGCCTACGGCTTCTACGGTCTGTGCGCCGTGCTCTCGGGTCTGTTCGTGTGGCGGTGGGTGCTGGAGACCAAGGGCGTGTCCCTGGAGGACATGCACGGCGAGATCCTGCAGCAGGACAAGACGGCCGCGGGCTGACGGGCCCAGCGTGCGCTTGCTGGGCGATGGCAATCCGGTTGCCCCGACGTGACAGAATTGCCCAACGTGAAGACCTTCGATGCGCTGTTCGCCGAACTGAGCGAACGGGCGCGCACCCGCCCCGCCGGTAGCGGAACCGTGGCCGCCCTCGACGGCGGGGTGCACGGCATCGGCAAGAAGATCCTCGAGGAAGCCGGTGAGGTGTGGCTGGCCGCCGAGCACGAAGGTGACGACGCGCTGGCCGAGGAGATCAGCCAGCTGCTGTACTGGACCCAGGTGCTGATGCTCGCGCGCGGCCTGTCCCTCGATGACGTGTACGGAAAGCTGTAACCGTGCTCAGAGTCGCCGTCCCCAACAAGGGGGCGCTCAGCGAATCGGCCTCGGAGATCCTGTCCGAGGCCGGGTACCGCCGCCGCTCCGATCCCAAGGATCTGACGGTGGTCGACCCGGCGAACCAGGTCGAGTTCTTCTTCCTGCGTCCCAAGGACATCGCGATCTATGTCGGGTCCGGACAACTCGATCTCGGTATCACCGGACGGGACCTCGCGGCCGACGCCGACGCGCCTGTGCGGGAGCGATTGGCGCTGGGTTTCGGGTCGTCCACGTTCCGCTACGCCGCCCCGGCGGGCCAGGACTGGCAGATCGCCGATCTGGCCGGCAAGCGGATCGCCACCGCGTATCCGAACCTGGTCCGAAAAGACCTGGCCGCCAAGGGGATCGATGCCACCGTCATCCGCCTCGACGGCGCGGTGGAGATCTCCATCCAACTCGGCGTGGCCGATGTGATCGCCGACATCGTCGGCTCCGGACGCACGCTGGGGCTGCACAACCTGGTGGCGTTCGGCGAATCGCTCTGTGATTCCGAGGCGATCCTGATCGAGCGGGCCGATTCCGATCCGGATCCCGCGCGCGACCAGCTCGCCGCCCGGGTTCAGGGTGTGGTGTTCGGCCAGCAGTACCTGATGCTCGACTACGACTGCCCGCGCGCGGTGTTGGACAAGGCCACCGAGGTGACCCCGGGCCTGGAGTCGCCGACCATCGCGCCGCTGGCCGATCCGGCGTGGGTCGCGGTCCGCGCGCTGGTGCCGCGTCGGGACGTCAACGCGATCATGGACGAGCTCGCCGTCATCGGCGCGAAAGCGATTCTGGCCTCCGACATCAGGTTCTGCCGGTTCTGATCCAGCTCGCAAACCGGTCCGCTACGAGGATCGGCCCCTGTCCGCGGCGATGAGATCGACGATCGTCGAGTCGTCCATCGAGGCCATCCCCTGACGTACGCCGAGCAGGTAGATCTGCTCGGCTGCTGCGGCCAGGGTGGGCAGATTCGCCGCGCGCGACGTCTGCCCGACGATGCCCATGTCTTTGGCGAAGATGTCGACCCTGCTGTGGACCGCGTCCGAGTCATAGTCGGCCAGCATTCGCGCGCCGCGGTCGCGAAGCATGAACGACGAGGCGGCGCCGGCGTCCAGCGTCTCCCATGTCGCGCGGTCGTCGAGACCGAGGGCCCGGGCCAGTGCGATCGCCTCGGCCGCCGCGGCGATGTGGATGCCGCAGAGCAACTGGTTGACCGTCTTGAACGCCTGTCCGTCGCCGGGGCGGGGCCGATGATGCGCAGTGTCGACGCAAGGTGGTCGAGGCACTGCGCGACCAGGCCGGTGGGTTCACCGCCGACGGTGACGAGCAGATCCCCGCTACGCGCCCGGACGGGGCCACCGCTGACCGGCGCGTCGACGAGCAGCAGGCCACGCGGTGCCAGGCGCGCGGCGACATCACGCACGGCTTCCAGTCCGATCGTGCTCATCAGCAGGATGACCGAGCCGGTGGGCAGGTCGTCGGCGATACCGGCACTGCCGAACAGGACCTCCTCCAACTGCGGGCCACTGCGAACGACCAGCACCACGACAGCGGCCGCCGCGCTTGCCGCCGCAGCGCTGTCGAAGGTCCGGATCCCTTCCTCGGCGGCAAGCTGCCGTCGCTCGGCGGCGACGTCGTAGCCGTGCACAGTCCACTGCTCGCCGAGTCGTAGGGCGATGGGCAGGCCCATCGCGCCCAGGCCGATCACCGCGATCCGGTCGGCCACGGCCGAACTGTCGGTACTCATCGTGGTTCTCCCGAAGTCATGTGTGAGAGACGTTCGTAGACGTCATCGAGGGCCGTCGAGTCGCCGACATTCCCGGGGAACACGACGTACGGTGTCCCCGCCAGCGGGCCGGTCTCGATACGCCACAGCGCGACTATGCCGGGCAGCACCGGCCCCAGAATCGTTGCGCGAGTGACGCCGAGACCGTGCTTGGCGACATCGCTGGAGGTGATACCGCCCTTGGCGATGACGAACCGCGGCCGTAGGCCGTCGAGGGACTGCCGGACGGTGGCCGACACCGCATCCGATACCAGGCGTGCGAGCCGCAGACTGTCCTCCGGCGAAGCTTCGCGGCGCAGCGTCCGGGTGGTCTGCAGGATGGCGTCGCCCGCGACCAGAGCCGACCGCAGTTCCGCCGTCGCCGCGGCGACCTCGGCGGACCCCGAGGCGACCGCGTCGACGTCGAGCTCGATCACCGGTAGCTCCGGTCGGCGCTCACGCAGGGTGGCGAGCTGCCGCGCGGTCACATCGACGTGGGAACCTACGACGATCAGTCCGCCGGCGGTGGCGTCCGCGACGCCGATCCCCAGCGCGCTGACGTCGACCGGGGCCGGTGACGGCCGGCCGAGCATCGCCCGCACGAAAGGCGGTCCCACCCGGTAGACGAAGCGTCTGCCGTTCGCCTGCGCCGCGCGTAGCAGGGATGCCGCTCGGGTGAGATCGTCGTCGGTTTCGGCGTCGACGACGATCACCGGCACCTGGTATCGCGATGACCTCAACTCGTCGAGGGTCGTGTCGCGGTGCAGCACCGCGACATCGGCCGTCGAGTAGCGGCCGCCGGTCTTCTCGACCACCCATTCCCGCAGATCCGAACTGCGGTATCCGAAGGTGGCATCGGAGGCGAACTCCGACATCGCCACGGGCACACGGCGGCCCCCGTCGAGCAGGTAATGCACACCGTCCACGGTGATCCGGCCTGCCTGCGGAAAGGCGGGCGCGAGCACCACCGTATCGACGGCGATACCCGCGGCGCGGCTCTGCGCGGCGAGAGCATCGGTCTCGGCCGGGAAGTGCCCGCGCAGGGTGGAATCGCTGCGGCTGACCAGGATCGCGTGGTGACCGAACGTCCTCAGTGCGGCCGCCGCTGCGTCGCTGGTGATGGCGAAAGCATCCTGCTCGCCCAGGCTTCGGCTGTTGGTCTGCAGGTAGACGGCCGGAGACTCCGCTGCCGCCCAGGCCAGGTCGTCTTCGGTCCAGCGGGTCAGGACCGGCAGATCGCTGACCGACTGGGTGCCGGTGGGGTCGTCGTCGATGACGATCAGCATGATGAGTTCTCCGTGCGGGAAAGCGGTGGGGGTGGACCGGGGGAGTCCACCCCCACCGGCGTCACTTGGCGTACTCGGCGGCGGCCTTCTCGGCGAACGTGTTGTCCACGTTGGTCTCGAAGGACGTTGCCTCGCTTGGGTATTCCTTGATGCTGCCGACGAACTCCGCGATCCGCATGTTGTTCTCCCATGCCTGTTCGGTGATCTCGACGTTCTCGGGTAGGCCCGGGCATCGAGCTCACGCCGCACCGCGGTGGCGACCACTTCACCCTCGAGATCCGGGAAGTAGTTCTGCGCGACCGCGATCGCCTCGTCGGTGTTGGTGTAGATGAAGGTCGACGCCTGCTGGAAGGCGTTCACGACAGCCTGGGTGGCCTCCGGGTTCTCCGCCACATAGCGCTCGGTCGTCATCAGCGAGGAGAACGCGAAGGGTACCACCCCTCGATGTCGGAGAACGAGAACACCGCGTGCTTGCCCTGGGCCTCGACCTGGCTCACCTGTGGTTCGGTGGCGAGCGCGTAGTCGGCGCGGCCGCTGAGGAACGGCCCGAGCTCGTTGCCGACCGAGGCTTCGGTGATGGTGACCGCGTTCGGGTCCAGGGAGTTCTCGCGCATGAGGTAGTTGAAGAACGCCCATGTGCTGTCCGGTTCCGGCATCGTCACCACGGTGCTGCCCTCGAACCCGCGCACATCGTTCTGCAGCGAGGTGTCCTCGTTGCCGACCACCCACACCGCGGGCGCATTCTGGATGGACGCGACAGCCAGTCCGGGCCCGTCGTTCTCATGGGAGATCGGCCCGAAGACCGGGTCGTGGATCGAGAAGTCATCGGTTCCCCCGAGCACAGAGGACCAGG
Source organism: Mycolicibacterium parafortuitum (assembly GCF_010725485.1). Lineage (NCBI taxonomy): Bacteria > Bacillati > Actinomycetota > Actinomycetes > Mycobacteriales > Mycobacteriaceae > Mycobacterium > Mycolicibacterium parafortuitum. The sequence goes on from NZ_AP022598.1 coordinate 3,875,505, forward strand.
AATTCTGTCCGCCGCCACCGGTCGTCAGCGCGACATCGACGCCCTGCTCTTCGAAGAAGCCCTTGTCGATGGCGACGTACAACGGCAGGTACAGCAGCGACTGGAACGCCTGGTTGATGCGGACCTGGGAGCCTGCGTCGTCGCTTGACTGCGAGGAACACGAGGCGAGGGAGAGTGCCGTCACGGCGGCGAGTGCTGCGCCGAAAAGGCGGCGGGTGGTGGACAAGAGATCATTTCCTTTCGATGTGGTTGGCGCCGGGAAGAATTCGTTCGACAAATCGCATGGCGAGGCTGAGGACGCTCACCATCAAGACCACGACCACGAGTCCCGCGAAGACGGTCGACAGCGAGAAGGTTGCGCTGCCCCGCACGATCATGTGGCCGATACCGCTGCTGGACGAGATGAACTCCCCGACGATGGCGCCCACCACGGCGAATCCGACGTTGAGCCGCAGACCCTGCATGACCCACGGGCCGGCGCCGGGGACGATGATCTTGAAGAAGGTCTGAGTCTTGGTGGCCCGAAGGATCTCATCAGGTTGATCCAGTCCGCGTCGACCTCCTGTGCGCCGCGGTAGGAATTGGTCAGTGAGACGACCACGCAGCTCAGCGCGACGATGACGATCTTCGACACGATGTCGGTGCCGAACCAGATGATGATCAGCGGCGCGATGGCCAGGATCGGGATGGCGCCTATTGCGGTGATGAAGGGCCGTGTCAGCCCGGCGACGAAGCGTGAATACCACAGGGCCAGACCGAGAACCGATCCGCCGACGGCGCCCACGAGATACCCGAGCACCGTCTCGGTCATGGTGACACCGATGTCGGTCCAGAGCGCACCGGTTTCCGCACGTCGGGCCAGCACCTCGGCGATTCGGCTCGGCGAGGAGAACAAGAAGGTGTCGATGACGCCCGTGGCGGCGCCCAGCTCCCACGCCCCCAGCAGCCCCACGACGATCAGCACCTGCAAAGCCAGCACGAATCTGCTGCGCTCGGTGAGACGGGTCCGGCGAGGTTTGCGCGGCGGCGATGCGGACGGCGTCTGCTCGGTGTCTTTCATGACGGTCATGAGGCCATCGCCTTGTCGCCGATGCTGCGCCAAATGGTCTCGTAGTACTCGTTGAACCTGGGGGCGAGGCGACGTTCGTTGATGCGTGTCGACTCGACCTGCAGATCGATCGCGATTTCCGAGATGATCTCGCCGGGCCGTGCCTTCATGATGTACACCCGGTCGCTCAGGGTCACCGCTTCCTCGATATCGTGCGTGACGAAAATGACCGTCTTGCCAAGTGATTTGACCGTCTGGAGCAATTCGCTCTCCAGCGCGATCTTCAACGGGTAGTCCAGCGCCTTGTAGGCCTCGTCCATCAGGATCACGTCGGGGTCCATGACCAGCGTGCGCATGAGCGCCGCGCGCTGGCGCATACCACCCGAGATCGAGCCGGGAAGAGCGTTCTCATAGCCGGTCAGGTTGTACGACTCGAACAGCGGCTCGGCACGGGCGATGGCCTCTTTGCGGCTGACGCCGCGAACCTCGAGCCCGATGATGACGTTGTCGATGATCGTGCGCCAGGGCAGCAGCAGATCCTTCTGCAGGACGTACCCGACCTTCTTCGAGGCCCGGCCGGTGGTGTTCTCGCCCTCCACGAACACGTCACCTGTGGTCGGTTCCGTCAAACCCGCCACGATGTTGAACAACGTCGACTTTCCGCAGCCACTGGGGCCGACGAACGAGACGAACTCATTCTCGTCCGCGTGGAAGGTGAGGTCGCGCAGGACCGCGTTCGGGTCCCCTCGGTTGACGAAAGTCATGCCTATGTTCCGGGCTTCGAGTCGGCGGACCATGGATGCTCCTGTTCTCGTGTCGGCCGGGCCAACGCTAGGGCGGTACCAGCCGATTGCCAAGCTACATCAGACATCTGATGTCTTGGTGGGGTTTCGGGAATGTTACGTAAATTCGCGGTGTGTGCCGATGTGCTGGGAGAACGGTTCCACTGTCTCAATACAAGAGTTAACACGAGGCAGGACAGGTCATCAGACTTCGCTGTTGTTCCGCGATGGCGGGTGGTGGTGCGCTAGTGTTGCCCTTCACCAGACATCAGATGTGAGGACACGGCATGCGGGATTCGCTCGTCGACCAGGTCGCAGGCAAGCTCCTCGCCGCGATCACCGACGGTGACATACCGCCCGACGGCGCACTGCCGTCGGAATCGGAACTTGCCGCGCAGTGGTCGGTGAGCAGGCTGACCATCCGCGAGGCCATCAAGTCGCTACGGGTTCGCAACATCGTCCGCGTCGAGCGCGGACGGGGAACGTTCGTGAACCCGTTGTCGGAGTGGACCGCGCTGGAACCGGCGCTACTCGCGGCGCGGGTGGCCAACGACCACGAAACCGCGCGCCAGCTCATCGAACTCAGGAAGATCGTCGAGACCGGCGCGGCGGAGGTCGCGGCCGCGCGACGGACGTATCGCGATCTCGCCGATCTCGCCGATTCGATCTCCGACATGGAAACGGCCATGGAGGCCGAGGATCTCACCGCGATCGTCGCCGCGGACCTGAGATTTCACGAGGCCATCTTCGCCGCGACGCACAACCCGTTTCTGGCGGTTCTGCTCGAGCCGATCGGTGCGGCGGTCCTGGAGGGCCGCACGAAAACGTCCGCGGTGCCCGAGATCCGCCGTCACGCGCTGCAGTGTCATCGCCAGATCTTCGCCGCCATCGAGGCAGGCCTTCCGGTGCAGGCGCGGGAGGCGATGGCGGCCCATGGATCAGACCGCCGAGGACAGTGAACGTTTCCTGTCGAACCCGGCCCGCGAACAGGAGCAGGCGTGAGTGTCGTAGATCTACCGCTGGTCGAGGTGTCCGACAGGATCCGGCGAGGCGAGCTGACCTCGCTGGCGGTGACCGAGGAGTTGCTCGATCGCATCGAACGGCTCGACGATGCGATCGGCGCCTTCTCGTTCGTCGCCGCCGAGGAGGCGCTGGCGCGGGCGGCGTCTTTGGATGCCGAAGTGGCGAAAGGGATGTCGCGGGGCGCGTTGCACGGCGTGCCGATCGCGGTGAAGGACATCTTCGATGTCGACGGGTGGCCGAGCGAGATCGGAATGCCGTCGCGTCGGGGTGCGGTGTCGCGTGGCTCGTGCACCGCGGTCACACGTTTGACCGAGCACGGCGCTGTGATCGTCGGGAAGGTCCACACCACCGAAGGGGTGTACGCCGAACACACCGACCCTTTCCGCGCCCCGAAATCCGTGGAACCCGGATCGCTGGGTCGGGGCTTCGTCCAGTGGCAGCGCGGCGGCGGTGGCGGCTCGCCTGGCGTATGCCGCGCTGGCCTCCGACACCGGGGGCTCCATCCGGATGCCGTCCGCGGTGACGGGTTCGACCGGGATCAAGCCGACCTGGGGTCGTGTCAGCCGCGCCGGCGTGTTCGAGCTTGCGGCGTCGCTGGATCACGTCGGCGTGATGGCGCGAAGCGCGGTGGATGCGGCCGTCGTCCTCCAGGCGATCGCCGGGGCCGATGAGGCGGACCCGACAGCAGCCCTCGAACCTGTACCGCACTTCGACGCCCCGGTCGGGGATCTGCGCGGCGTCGTTGTCGGGGTGGACGGCGCCTGGATCGACGAGGACGTCGAGCCCGAGGTGGCGCACGCAGTGCGCCACATGGTCGATGTGCTGACATCCCTTGGCGCCCAAGTGCTCCCCGTATCCCTTCCGGATCCTCACCAGGCGAATGAAGACTGGTTCGGTATCTGCGGCGTCCAGGCCGCCCGCGGTCACCACGACAACTTCGCGGCCCGCGGCGGGGAGTACGGCAAGGCGTTGGCCGACCTCATCACTCTCGGTGCGGGTCTCACGGCCGTGGACTATGACCGGCTCCTGGTCCGCAGAGCGGCGTTCGCGGGGCGTATGCGCGCTGCGGTCGGCACCGTCGACGCCGTGGTCATGCCGGCGCTGCCTTTCGTCACACCGCCCGCGGCGGACATGGTGGCGATGTCCAGCGACACGGTGGCCCGCATCCACCGCTTCACTGTGCCTTTCACCATGAGCGGTCTGCCGTCGGTGACGCTGCCCGTCGGGTTCGATCGCGTTGGTATGCCCATCGGAGGCCAAGTCGTGGCGGGTCCGTTCCGCGAAGACGTCACGGTGCGGATCGCCGCGGCTTTTCAAGCGGTCACGTCCTGGCATCTGGTTGCACCCGAACTGGACCAACAGACCGCCGGAGTGTCCCAGCGCCACTGAGGGACTGTCGCGGGAATTCCGCATATGCGTCAGACCTCTCATCGCGCGGTCCGGCGTGTTAGCGTCCGGATGTCCCGCCACCGCACGGACGGAGGTCCGATGACGCAGGTGCTCGTTCTGGTCTTGGCGCTGTTGATCGGGGTGATCGCGGGCCTACGTGCGATGACCGCCCCCGCGGTCGTGGCGTGGGGAGCGATGCTCGGCTGGATCGACGTCGACGACAAGTGGTCGGAGTGGACGGCGCATCCGATCACAGTCACCGTGTTGACGATCTTCCTGCTCGGTGAGTTGGTCACCGACCAGTTGCCGAACACGCCGAGTCGCAAAGTGCCTCCGCAGTTCCTGACGCGGATCGTCACCGGCGGCTTCGCCGGAGCGGTGATCGGAAGCGCGTTCTTCCACACCTTCATCGGCGCCGGGGCCGGTGTCGTCGGCGCGGTGCTCGGCACGCTGGGCGGTGCGGCGCTGCGCGGCAAGCTGTTCTCGGCCAACAACGGCAACGACCGGCCCGGTGCGTTCCTCGAGGACCTGGTCGCCGTCGGCGGTGCGTTCCTGATCGCGTTCCTCGTCAGCCTGGTCCCGTAGGCCCATGTCTGCTGACGCCGTGCAGAAGTTCGACGCGATCATCATCGGCGCGGGGCAGGCCGGGCCTCCGCTGGCGGCGCGGCTCACCGAGGCCGGCCAGACCGTCGCGGTCATCGAGCGCAAGCTCGTCGGCGGCACCTGTGTGAACGCCGGTTGCATCCCGACCAAGACGCTCGTCGCCAGCGCGCACGCCGCGCACCTCGCGCGCCGCGGTGCCGACTTCGGGATCCGCACAGGTCCGGTCACGGTGGACATGGCCGCGGTCAAGGCGCGCAAGGACCGGATCAGCGGCGGGGACCGCGAGGGCCTTGAGTCGTGGCTGGAGAACATGAAGGGCGCCACGCTGATTCGCGGTCACGCCCGGTTCGAGAGTCCGCACACGGTGCGCGTCGACGACCGGCTGCTGGAAGCCGACCGCATCTTCCTCAACGTCGGCGGCCGCGCGGTGGCGCCGGGCATCCCGGGCCTCGGCGACGTCGACTACCTGACCAACGTCGGGATCCTCGACCTCGACGTGGTCCCCGAGCATCTGGTGATCGTCGGCGGCAGCTATATCGCGCTGGAGTTCGCCCAGATGTATCGGCGCTTCGGCGCCGAGGTCACGGTCGTCGAAAAGGGGCCCCGGCTGACCGCGCGGGAGGACGAGGACGTCTCCGCGGCGATCAAGGACATCCTCGAAAACGAGGGCGTCACGGTGGTGCTCGGCGCCGACGCGATCAGCGTCGCGCGGCACGAGCACGGGGTCGCGGTGACCCCGCGACGGCGCACCGCCGGTCGTCGGCAGCCACCTGCTCGTCGCGGTGGGGCGCATCCCCAACACCGACGATCTCGGGTTGGAGGCCGCCGGCGTCGAGACCGACAAGCGCGGCTACGTGGTGGTCGACGATCAACTGCGCACCACCGTCGACCACATCTGGGCGATGGGCGACTGCAACGGCCGCGGCGCGTTCACCCACACCTCCTACAACGACTTCGAGATCGTCGCGGCCAACCTGCTCGACGACGATCCGCGCCGGGTCAGCGACCGCGTCACCACCTACGCGCTCTACATCGACCCGCCGCTGGGCCGGGCTGGCATGACCGCCGACGAGGTCCGGCGCTCGGGCCGAAAAGCGTTGGTGGGCAAGCGCCCGATGACGCGGGTCGGGCGCGCCGTGGAGAAGGGGGAGACCCAGGGATTCATGAAGGTCGTGGTGGACGCCGAGACCGAGCAGATCCTCGGGGCCTCGATCCTCGGTGTCGGTGGCGACGAGGTCGTCCATCTGATTCTCGACGTGATGACCGCCAAGCTGCCCTACACCGCGATCTCGCGGACCATGCACATCCACCCGACGGTCGCCGAGCTGGTGCCGACCCTGCTGCAGGACCTCAGACCGCTGACGTAACCGGGCCTTGACTGTGGCGTGCGTCACAGTAATATGACCACTGGTCACATCAAGCCTTGGAGGCGCGATGCCGACGGTGACATGGTCTCGGCTGGGCGCGGATCGCCGCGCGGCGGTGGTGGCTGCCGCCGAGGCCGAGTTCGCCGCGCACGGGTTCTCCCGCGGCAGCCTCAACGTCATCGCGCGGCGTGCCGGCGTCGCGAAAGGCAGCCTGTTCCAGTACTTCGCGGACAAGCGCGACCTCTACGCACACATCACCGAGGTCGGCAGCCAGCGGGTGCGCCGCCACATGGAGGACCAGATCCGCCGGCTCGACCCGAGTCGGCCGTTCTTCGAATTCCTGACCGACCTGCTCGACGTGTGGGTGGCGTACTTCGCCGACCATCCCCGTGACCGCGCGCTGCACGCCGCCGCCAGCTTCGAGGTCGACACCGACGCGCGGATCAGCGTGCGCGCCGTGATCCACCGCCACTACCTGCAGGTGCTGCGGCCGCTGGTGCTCGACGCGCGCGGCCGCGGCGATCTGCGTCCCGACGCCGACGTCGACACCCTGCTGTCGCTGCTGCTGATGATCCTGCCGCACCTCGCTCTGGCGCCGTACGTCCGCGGCATCGACCCCGTCCTCGGTCTGGACGAACTGTCCCCGGAACAGCCCGCCCTCGTGGTGCGCCGCTACGTCGCCGTGCTGTCCGCGGCGTTCGCGCAGCCCGACCACAGCCCCGCCGATCGGGCAACTCACAAAGGAGAACAGTCATGAACAGGACACGATCCGATTCCCTTGCCGCGGGCGGACTGAACTGGGACAGCCTGCCGCTGCGCTTGTTCGCCGGTGGCAACGCCAAGTTCTGGGACCCCGCCGACATCGACTTCTCCCGCGACCGCGCGGACTGGGAGTCGCTGTCGGAGTTGGAGCGGGACTGGGCCACCCGGCTGTGCGCGGAGTTCATCGCGGGCGAAGAGGCGGTGACCCAGGACATCCAGCCGTTCATGGCCGCGATGCGTGCCGAGGGGCGACTCGGTGACGAGATGTATCTGACCCAGTTCGCGTTCGAGGAAGCCAAGCACACCCAGGTCTTCCGGATGTGGCTCGACGCCGTCGGCGTCACCGGGGACCTGCAGTGCTACCTCGACGACCTGCCCGCCTACCGGCAGATGTTCTACGAGGAACTGCCGGCCTCGCTGGACGCCTTGTCCAGCGACCCGTCGCCGCGGGCGCAGATCCGGGCGTCGGTCACCTACAACCACGTCATCGAGGGGATGATGGCGTTGACGGGATACTATGCCTGGCACCGCATTTGCATCGATCGCGGCATCCTGCCGGGGATGCAGGAACTCGTGCGCCGCATCGGCGACGACGAACGCCGCCACATGGCGTGGGGCACCTTCACGTGCCGGCGCCACGTCGCCGCCGACGACGCCAACTGGGCGGTGTTCGAGACCAGGATGAACGAACTGATCCCGTTGGCGTTGCAGAACACCGACGACGCATTCGCCCTCTACGACGAGATCCCGTTCGGCCTGACCATCGACGAGTTCCAGCAGTACGCCGCCGACAAGGGCATGCGCCGCTTCGGCACCATCAGCAGTGCGCGTGGTCGTCCGCTGGAGGAGATCGACATCGACTACACGCCTCTGCATCTGGAGGACACCTTCGCCGACGAGGATCGCAAGGCGCTGGCTGCCTCTGCGTAGGGTCGGCCTACCGGGCCGCGCGCAGCAGGCGTAGTTGACCGATCTCGGCGGTGTTCTTCACCAGCTCGACGGTGACCCACAGCGTCGTGTCGGCGACCGTGCGGTTCGCGGCGGGACCCCATGGGAAGGCCGACGGGGCGGTCAGTCCGTCGGACGTCATGCCGGACAACAGATCCCGCCACTGGTCTGCCAGCGAGCGAACGCGGCGCACCGCCGCGGCCCCGTCGCCCGCCCAGGCGACCTCGGCGGGTGTGGGCGGCGTCCGGCCGCTCAGCGACGCCAGCGTGGCGCTCCACCAATAGTCGATATGCCACGTCAGCCACCCGATCGTCGGTACGGGAGCGGGCTGCGGCTCGACGTCGGCGAAGTCCGCGTACCAGCGTCCGGTGCCGTCCGGCCGGACCGTCCAGCACAGTGGCGCGGGTTCCCACAGGAAGTCGGCGCCGGAGAGTGCGGACAGGTGCAGGTCGGCCAGCGCCCACGCGAGGTCGAACTGACGTCGGATCTCGGTGATCATCCGAGGCGCTGCACCAGCAGGGTCTGTGCCGACGTGCCGATGAATCCGCGCCGGTCGAACAGTTCGGCGGTGGTGGCGCCGACGCCGTCCGGACCGATCGAGCCGCGGGCACGCACCCCGAAATCCTGCCCGTCGGGCAGCCGGTGCAGATGCACGACCGTGTCGGTGTTCATGAACAGGAACCGTTGCGGATCCAGCGCCGCGCCGATGCCGTTGGCCGAGTCGACCACCATGGCCAGCCGCTGCAGGGCGGTGGTCGGCTCCGAATCGATGAGCGGCACAAGGGGACTCATCCAGGCGACGGCGGCGGAGGATCCGTTGTCGTCGGGCTGCTTACGCCAGCTCACCGTCTCGAGGTAACCGCGTGCGTTCTGCCAGGCGTGGGCGGCGCCGGTCACCGACTCACCCTCGATCAATGGTGGGTACCGGTCGACGACGGCGTCGGCGGTGTCGCTGGGCGCGAGCAGCCACGCGGTGACCCGGGCGACAGCCCGGCGCGTGCCGTCGGGGCGGTCGACGAGCATCTCGGCGGCCATCAGTGAGATCCTCGACCCCGGGCGTTCGACCCAGGCGCGCACTCGGACCGTCGTGACCGGGATTGCGCCGAGGATGTCGAGGGTGAGCCTGCCGATGCGCAGCCCGCTGCCCTGCGCGAGATCCTCGATCGCTCTGGTCAGCAGTGCCAGCGGCGGAGAGCCGTGCTGGATGTTCGGGTCCCAGTTGCTGCGGGTGCCGTCGGTGGACTCGAACACCGCGTAGTCGCCGTCGGCGCCGAGCCGGCGGTACAGGCAGTTGATCACGCCGCCGGCTCCGCCTGCAGCACCGCCTCGGGGTCTCCGTCGTCGAGCACCTCCGGCCAGCCCGGGTACGGCGGGGGAGTGCCGCCGTAGACGGGGCAGTGCACCTGATGGGCGCACCAGTTGCACAGCTTCGACGGGCTTGGTCGGAAATCGCCTGTGGCACCGGCTGATTGGATGGCCCGCCAGATCGCCATCAACGTCTTCTCGAACCGTTCCAGCTCGGCCAGCTCCGGGCTGTAGTCGAGCACCTGATGATCGGCGAGGTAGAGCAACCGCAACCGGGTGGGCAGGATCCCGCGCGAACGAAGCAACGCCACCGCGTAGAACTTCATCTGGAACATCGCCTTGAACTCGGCGAGCGCCCGCGCCTCCGGCGGCGCCTTACCGGTCTTGTAGTCGACCACGCGCATCTCACCGGTCGGTGCGACGTCGATGCGGTCGATGTAACCGCGCAGCAGTGTCCCGTCGGCGAGTTCGACCTCGACGAGCTGCTCGCACGACTGCGGATCGAACCGGGTCGGGTCTTCCAGGCGGTAGTAGCCCGACAGCAGGATGCGCGCCTGCTCGAGCATCTCCGCGTGCAGCGCGGGTTCGATGTCGTCGGCCAGGGCCGGCTTCTCGGTCAGCATCCGCTCCCAGACCGGCGCGATCAGCGCGGTCGCGGTCTCGGGAACCCGGTCGGCGGCGGGCAGTGCGTAGAGCTCTTCGAGGGCGGCGTGCACCACCGAACCGCGCACCTGTGCGGTCGAGGACGGCTCCGGGAGCCGGTCGATCGCCCGGAACCGGTACAGCAACGGGCACTGTTTGAAATCGGCGGCGCGCGACGGCGACAGCGCGGGACGCCGCAGCGGTCGGGGCGTCGGCTCGGTCATGCGAATCACACTAGGACCGCCCCCGACAATCACACCCAACCCGGGCGCGCACGGTGTGGCGTCCTTTGGCAGGCTGGACAACTGTGCGCAGAACAGGCCCCTTTGCAGTAGGCGATCGTGTGCAGCTCACCGACGCCAAGGGCAGGCGCTACACGATGCTGCTCAAGCCGGGCGGCGAGTTCCACACCCATCGCGGCATCATCGCCCTCGACGACGTGGTCGGCCTGCCGGAAGGCAGCGTGATCAAGTCCACCAACGGTGACCAGTTCCTGGTGCTGCGTCCGCTGCTGGTCGACTACGTGATGTCGATGCCGCGCGGCGCCCAGGTGGTCTACCCGAAGGACGCGGCCCAGATCGTGCACGAGGGCGACATCTTCCCCGGGGCGCGGGTGCTGGAGGCCGGCGCCGGTTCGGGGGCGCTGACGTGCTCGCTGCTGCGCGCTGTGGGACCCGACGGGCACGTGACGTCCTACGAGGTGCGCGACGACCACGCCGAGCACGCGCGGCGCAACGTCGAGACGTTCTTCGGCGAGGCGCCGGCGAACTGGGACCTGGTGATCGCCGATCTGGCCGAGTACTCCGGACCCCAGGTCGACCGCGTCGTGCTCGACATGCTGGCGCCGTGGGAGATCCTCGGCACCGTCGCCGACGCGCTCGTCCCCGGCGGGGTGCTGATGATCTACGTCGCCACCGTCACCCAGCTGTCGAAGACCGTCGAGGCGCTGCGTGAACAGCAGTGCTGGACCGAGCCGCGGGCCTGGGAGAGCATGCAGCGCGGCTGGCACGTGGTCGGGCTGGCGGTGCGCCCCGAGCATTCGATGCGCGGCCACACCGCGTTCCTGATCAGCGCCCGCCGGCTGGCGCCCGGCGCGGTCGCGCCGGTGCCACTGCGCAAGAAACGACTCACCTAGCGGTCGGGTCAGTCCTCGTCGGTGCTCTTCGCCAGCCCCCGCCGGGTGGACAGCAGGTCGAACTCCGGCCGCGCGGCGACCAGCCGCTCGGCCGTGTCGAGGACGTCGACCACGTGGGCCCGGTCCGCGGCGACCAGGGCGATGCCAATTCCGGCGCGCCGATGCAGATCCTGGGTGGCGGTCTCGGCGGCCGACACCCCGAACCGGCGGGTCAGCTCGGCGATGACCGGCCGGACCGCCGAACGTTTCTGCTTCAACGACCGCACATCGCCGAGCAGGATGTCGAACTCCATCCACCCGATCCACATGCTCACCTCGGCGGGTCGTCCACGCTGAGCAGCAGATCGGCGGTATCGCGGGTCAGCTGCCACGACGGCCCGGCAGGCGCGAACTCCAGCGGATAGCTGAACTCGCCGCGCTGCCGATCGGCGGGCCGGATCACCACGGTGGCGAGAACGTGCCCGGGCGCGGACTGCGACCACGCGAGGTCATGCGCCTCGAACGTCCATGGGTACGACCCGTTGTCGCGCAGCGCGACGACGAACCGGTCCAGCCCGGCCCCTTCGGCGGCGGTGCCCTGTTCGATCAGCGAGATTTTTTCCATGCCGGGCACCGCCGGGTCGGTGAGCCTGGCCATCACGTCGGTCAGCGCCGCGGCCGGGGGCAGCGGCGGACCGCCGGGGGAGTCCGGGATCGGTTCGGGGCGCGGCGTCGTCGTGGCAGACGGTGGCGGAGTGAACGGGGTGGCCGCCGGATGATCGGACTGACCGCACCCACTCACGCCGAACGCCGCCACAAGAGTGTGGCGGCGCTGCGGACGAAGAGGTGCGGGAGATCAACCCACCGCGGACATCAGGGCCATCGCCGACTGCTTCGACAGCTGCCAGCCGGTCGGGCTCGGGCCTGCGATGAAGGTCAGCGGCTGGGTCGCCACGGCGCCGCTCGCGGCTGCCGCGGTGACGTTGGCGGTCACCACCGGGCCGTTCTGGTCGATGTCGGCGACGGTGAAGTTCAGCGGGAAGTACCCCTGGGCCGCGGCGTTGGCGTAGCCGCTGTCGGCCACGCGGGCCTCGATCCGGCCCAGGCCACCCTGGATGAAGCTGGCCTTACCGCCCGCGAACGAGCCCGGTCCGGACAGCGCGCTCAGCGTCGATACGAGTGCGCCTTCGAGTTCGGGGCCGGTGCGGCCGGAACAGGAGCGTTGAGGACCGGTGACGCAGACGCGATTCCCGCGCCCGCTGCAATGGAGGTCACACCCGCAGCCGCAGCTCCGACGAATGCGGCGGCTGCTGCTCCAGCGGTCAAGCTGGTAACGAGGGATTTCAGGGTCACGGCGGTCCTTCCGTTCGGACGAACTGATCTACAGAGGCTAACAGGGTCGCTGGTGTGTCGAATTCCCAGAGCACACACAATGTCTGAATCGCCGGTAGCTTTGAAGTTGTTACCGCACCAACATCGGGTGTGCGAAAGGAGCTCAGCATGAGTGAGTCCGAGCGTCCAGAAGCCAGCGACGGCCCTGAAGCCTTTGGAACGTCCCCTGAAAGCCACCTGTCCAGCGAAGATGCGGCAGAACTCGAACAGCTGCGGCGCGAGGCCGCGCTCCTGCGCGACCAACTGGAGAACTCCGCCGGGTCCGGCGGCGCGCGTACGCGTGACGTCCACCAGCTCGAAGCGCGTATCGACTCGCTGGCCGCGCGTAACGCGAAACTGATGGACACCCTCAAAGAGGCGCGCCAGCAGTTGCTGGCGCTGCGCGAAGAGGTCGACCGGCTGGGCCAGCCGCCCAGCGGCTACGGCGTGCTGCTGGCCGTCCAGGAGGACGACACCGTCGACGTGTTCACCTCGGGCCGCAAGATGCGCCTGACCTGCTCCCCGAACATCGACACCAAGACCCTCAAGCAGGGCCAGACGGTGCGTCTCAACGAGGCGCTGACCGTGGTCGAGGCCGGTCACTTCGAGTCGGTCGGTGAGATCAGCACGCTGCGCGAGATCCTGGCCGACGGCCGGCGCGCCCTGGTGGTGGGCCACGCCGACGAGGAGCGCATCGTCTGGCTGGCCGAGCCGCTGGTCGCCGCGGAGAACCTGCCCGACGAGCAGGAGGACGACAGCGGCAACGACGATCGGCCTCGCCGGCTGCGTCCCGGCGACTCGCTGCTGGTCGACACCAAGGCCGGCTACGCGTTCGAGCGGGTGCCCAAGGCTGAGGTCGAGGACCTGGTGCTCGAAGAGGTCCCCGACGTCAGCTACAGCGACATCGGCGGTCTCGGCCGCCAGATCGAGCAGATCCGCGACGCGGTCGAGCTGCCGTTCCTGCACAAGGAGCTCTACCGCGAGTACTCGCTGCGCCCGCCGAAGGGGGTGCTGCTCTACGGGCCCCCAGGCTGCGGCAAGACGCTGATCGCCAAGGCGGTGGCCAACTCGCTGGCCAAGAAGATGGCCGAGGTCCGCGGCGACGACGCCCGCGAGGCCAAGAGCTACTTCCTCAACATCAAGGGCCCCGAGCTGCTGAACAAGTTCGTCGGTGAGACCGAGCGTCACATCCGGCTGATCTTCCAGCGCGCCCGGGAGAAGGCCTCCGAGGGCACCCCGGTGATCGTGTTCTTCGACGAGATGGACTCGATCTTCCGCACCCGCGGCACCGGCGTGAGCTCCGATGTCGAAACCACCGTGGTGCCGCAGCTTCTCAGTGAGATCGACGGTGTCGAAGGCCTGGAGAACGTCATCGTGATCGGCGCCTCCAACCGCGAGGACATGATCGACCCGGCGATCCTGCGGCCCGGCCGCCTGGACGTCAAGATCAAGATCGAGCGGCCGGACGCCGAGTCGGCGATGGACATCTTCAGCAAGTACCTGACCGAGGAACTGCCGGTGCACGCCGACGACCTCGCCGAGTTCAACGGCGACCGCGGGCTGACCATCAAGGCGATGATCGAGCGGGTCGTGGACCGGATGTACGCCGAGATCGACGAGAACCGGTTCCTGGAGGTCACCTACGCCAACGGTGACAAAGAGGTCATGTACTTCAAGGACTTCAACTCCGGTGCGATGATCCAGAACGTCGTCGACCGGGCCAAGAAGTACGCGATCAAGTCGGTGCTGGAGACCGGGCAGCGGGGTCTTCGGATCCAGCATCTGCTCGACTCGATCGTCGACGAGTTCGCCGAGAACGAGGACCTGCCCAACACGACCAACCCGGACGACTGGGCCAGGATCTCGGGCAAGAAGGGTGAGCGGATCGTCTACATCCGCACGCTGGTCACCGGCAAGAGTTCGTCGGCCAGCCGCGCGATCGACACCGAATCCAACCTGGGCCAGTACCTGTAACGTCGAACCCGGCTCGGCCGGGGCCGCACAGGCGTACCTTCGAAGAAGGTAGTGCTCAGCGACCCTGGAGAAGTGCCATGAAGAATCAGGCTGTGCGAGTCCTGGGGACGACGTCGCTGTTCGCCGCCGCCGCGATCGTGGCGGCGGCGCCGGCAGCCGCCGACCAGTGGGTGATGCCCGATGTAACGGGTCAGGTTCTGCAGGACGCCCGGAATGCGGTGCTGGCGGCCAGCGAAGGTGTCGTCGAGCCTGCGACCACCACCGCCGAGGGCCCGCCGTTCGAGCAGGAGAACCTGACCAACTGGGAGGTGTGCGCGCAGGCGCCGTCGGCCGGGACCATCATCCCCGACGACACCCCGCCGACGCTCATCGTGGCCCGGCCCGGCGAGTGCCCGTCAGGTGAGTAGCGAGTAGCTGTTGGCCAGATCGTCCTGCAGCACACTGGCTTTCCGAGTCGAGGTGTCCGCCCGCAGCGGCTGCTCCAGCGTCTGCGCTCGATAGCTCCAGCCGTCGGGCAGGTTCAGCCGGTCGCCGAGTGCGGTGAGGTCGTCCAAGTCAGGCCGGGGTCGACGGTCTGGCTGTAGGTCTGCATCACCCACCGGCGGCCGTCCGGGTCGACGAGTTCGAAAACCGTTGTGCCGGAGTCGTAGACGAACACCGCCTTCCGGTCCACCTCGTTGACCGAATAGGGGCCCGGATTCATCGATGACAGCGACACGGTGGCCTGCTGCAGCATTTCGATACCGCCGAAGGTCTCCCGCGGTGTCTCGGTGCCGCCGTCTTTCTCGATGCGGCTCATCAACCAGTAGCGGGGGCCGTTGAGCAGTGCGGCCGCGGCACCGTGTTCGGCGGCGATGGCCTGAGCGTCGAGCTTGGCCCACAGTTCGGCGGGGCAGTCGTTGAGCGGAAAGGTGTTGTACACGGTGGCTTCCGGACCGGTGGCGCCGATGCGCACCAGCAGGACCTCACCATAGCGTTCACCGAACACGGTGCTCATCGCTGAACCTCCAGATAGGCGTCACGGCCCGCCAAGCTTACTGCGACGTCGGCGATCAGCGGGTCGAAGAACCTCTGCCGGTACAGCGGGTCGACGCTGGTGCTGACGGTGAAGTACAGCCCGGACAGCACCGCCACGAACAGCGAGGTGTGTACCACCGTCTGCGGGACCGGGATGTGGATGCCGAACCACGTTCCCGCACAGGGCGGTACGCCCACCGCGCAGCTCTGCTCGCTCGCCCACAGCACCGTGACATCGTCGGGAATGGCGATCAGGCCGAGGGCGAGGAAGAACCCGAACAGTCCGGCGGTGAACAGCACCACCTGGATCGCCTGCGCGACAACCATCACCGCGACCACGTTCGCCTGTTCGGCCAGCGACAGCGGGGTGCGCGCGACGGGACCGGTAGGGGTGGCCGCCAACGGGGTGTCTGCCAGCAGCGCGGTGGAATCCTCGCGCTCGGACCGGTCCTGGCGCAGCGCCGCGACCTCGTCGCGGATCGTGGCCACCATGAACAGCAGCGCTACCAGGCTCAGGAAACCGATGGTCTGCCAAAGCCTTTCGCGCGACATGCGGGCAGACAGCTGCCACAGCTCGCCGGTGAAATACACCACGACGGTCAGCATCAGCAGCGGAAGAGCCCGGCTCATCAACGTTCCGAGCGCGCCGAGCTGAACCCACGCGAACCTGAACGCCCACAACGCGATCGAGCCGAAACCGAGATACGTCAACCACACCGCGATCAGCGAGATCACGATGAACACCGGCGTCTCGGCGGCGGCCGCGCCGGACCAGCCGCTGACCGTCAGCGGCATGATCACCACGAAGATCGTCATCACCAGCACGGCGGCCCACCGGCGCAGCACCTCGCCGACACGGGTACCGAGCCGATGCAGGAGCTCCAGCACGAACGGCGCCGCGATGAGCACCAGCGCGATCACCCCCAGCCGGGCCGCATAACCGTAGTCGGGGCTGTCGCCGGTCAGGTTCGCCAACAGCATCGTCAGCGCGGTCAGCGCGCCGACGGCGCTGACCATCGGCGCCGAGCGTTGCACCAGCTTGCGGGCGCGGACGCGGCGCGGCAGCACCAGGGCAGCCCCCGGTGCAGGAACCACTCGTGCACCTGCCGCATGTCGGCCACCTCAGCGGGCCGGGGTGGGCGGGCCCAGCGCGATGACCGTCAGCGCGGGACTCCTGGCCAGATCGGCGACGGTGTAGCGGTCGAGTTCGCGGTAGAAGGCCTCCTTGGCCTGGGCCAGTGCGTGGCGCAGCCGGCAGGCCGCGATCAGTGGGCAGGCCGTCAGCCCCTGGCAGTCGACGACCTCCCGGTCGCCTTCGAGTTCCCGCACCAGCCGGCCCACCGACGCGGTGCGGCCCGCATCGGTCAGCGACAGCCCGCCGATCCGGCCGCGGCGCTTCCACCAGCCCGAGTTCGACCAACCGGGACACGGCTTTGGCGATGTGGTTCTCCGACGCGCCCGCGTTCGCCGCGATCTGGCCGGTGGTGACCCGCCTGTCGGCGGACTCGCCGGCGGCCAGAAGCATCATCGCCCGCAGCCCCAGATCGGTGAACCTGGTCAGTTGCATGGGCGAAGAGTACTAATTCCGCCTTCGCGTTGCGTATTTTCGGGATCGGCGGTGACGGTCCGGTACCGGTCCCGGGCGACGAGCGTGAGCCGCAGATCGTCGATCAGCGGATCCACAAAGCGCTCCCGGTACTCCTTGTCGCCGACCGCGCGGGCGGCCAGGTACATGAACGTCAGCGCGATCAGGAACATCGTCACCTGGATCAGCGCGTCGGGCACCGGCAGCGTCATACCGAGGAACTGGCCGTCGGGGGAGCCGTGGTTCGTCAGCGCGGCGAGCAACTCCGGGCTGACCAGGATCAGCCCCAGCACGAAGAACAGCAGCCCGGTCACGATCGAGACCGTCATCACCTGCACGATCTGCGACATCGCCAGCACGAACCCGACGTTGAGGCGTTCGGGGCGGGACAGATCGACGCGGCGCGGGCGGTCCGGCATCGCCTCGAACGGCGTCCCGACCAGGCGGGCGGCGTCTTCGGGTTGCTTGGCGTCCGGCGCCAGGATCGGCCGCACCCGCGACATCGTGCTGGAGAGCAGGAATGTGCCTGCGATCAGCATCAGGAACAGCAGCGCGAACCACAACCGCGGCCTGCTCACGGTCGACGCCATCGTCCACACCGGTCCGTTGAAGAACACCAGCACCGTCAACAGCATCACCGGCAGCGCGCCGAGCAGGAGGTTGCCGATCGAGGCGAGGTTGGCCAGCGTCATCCGGACCGCCCAGCCCAGGATCGCGCCGGCTCCGGTCGCGGTGCAGACCACGATGACCGCGACGATCACGATCTCGGTGACGATGTCGACCCACACCCGGGGCTGGGACCGGCGTACACGCCGCCGAGGGTGGCGATGCCCAGCGACGCCCCGACACGATGGCACGGATCCGGATGTCGTCGGTGCGCGAGACCAGCCAGCCGACGACCGCCGCGGCGGGCAACACCAGCACGATCACCGCGAGGACGAACCATTCGGTCCGGTTCGGCGTGCCGTCGATATCGATCGTGTACTTGGTGACCCCGACGATGATCATCGAGAACGCCATCATCACCGCGAGCGCGGCCAGCGCGGGCGCCGAGCGGGTCCACACGCGCTGTACCAGCACCCCGGGCGCAGCACGGCGGGCAGCCCGCGCTGCAGGAACCAGCGCTCGGCGGCCAGGCGGGATGCGGACTGCGCGGACATAGCGGGTAGATCTCACCACGACGGACCGCGCAGGGCTCGTGACCTCGTCCGGCGCGGCGACCTCTAGGCTGGTCGCCATGCAACGGATCATCGGAACAGAGGTCGAATACGGCATCTCGTCGCCGTCTGACCCGACCGCGAATCCGATCCTCACCTCCACCCAGGCGGTGCTCGCCTATGCGGCCGCGGCCGGGATCCAGCGGGCCAAGCGGACCCGCTGGGATTACGAGGTGGAGTCGCCGCTGCGCGACGCCCGCGGATTCGATCTGAGCCGCTCGTCGGGACCGCCGCCGGTGGTCGACGCCGACGAGGTCGGCGCCGCCAACATGATCCTGACCAACGGCGCCCGGCTCTACGTCGACCATGCCCACCCCGAGTACTCGGCACCCGAATGCACCGACCCGATGGACGCGGTGATCTGGGACAAGGCCGGCGAGCGGGTGATGGAAGCCGCCGCCCGGCACGTCGCCAGCGTGCCAGGAGCCGCGAAACTGCAGCTGTACAAGAACAACGTCGACGGCAAGGGTGCGTCCTACGGGTCGCATGAGAACTACCTGATGAGCCGGCAGACGCCGTTCTCCGCGGTGATCGCGGGTCTGACCCGTTCCTGGTGTCGCGGCAGGTCGTGACCGGCTCGGGCCGTGTCGGGATCGGTCCCTCGGGGACGAGGCCGGCTTCCAGCTCTCGCAGCGCTCCGACTACATCGAGGTCGAGGTCGGGCTGGAGACCACGCTCAAGCGCGGCATCATCAACACCCGGGACGAACCGCACGCCGACGCGGACAAGTACCGCAGGCTGCACGTGATCATCGGCGATGCCAACCTGGCCGAGACGTCGACCTATCTGAAGCTCGGCGCCACCTCGCTGGTCCTCGACCTGATCGAGGAGGGTCCGCAGATCGGGCTGGAACTGACCGATCTGGCGCTCGCCCGGCCGGTGCACGCCGTGCACGTGGTCTCGCGGGATCCGTCGCTGCGCGCGACGGTGGCACTGGCCGACGGCCGCGAGATGACGGCGCTGGCGTTGCAGCGGATCTACCTGGACCGCGTCGCCAAACTCGTCGACGCCCGCGACCCGGATCCCCGGGCCTCGCATGTGCTCGAAACCTGGGCGCACGTCCTGGACCTGCTGGAACGCGATCCGATGGAGTGCGCCGACCTGCTCGATTGGCCGGCCAAACTGCGGCTGCTGGAGGGCTTCCGGCACCGGGAGAACCTGGGCTGGAACGCGCCGCGGCTGCACCTGGTCGACCTGCAGTATTCCGATGTCCGGCTCGACAAGGGCCTCTACAACCGGTTGGTGGCCCGCGGATCGATGAAGCGACTGGTCACCGAGCAGCAGGTGCTCGACGCCGTCGAGAACCCGCCCACCGACACCCGCGCCTACTTCCGCGGCGAGTGCCTGCGACGGTTCGGCGCCGACATCGCCGCGGCCAGCTGGGATTCGGTGATCTTCGATCTGGGCGGTGACTCGCTGGTGCGGATTCCGACCCTGGAGCCGCTGCGCGGGAGCAAAGCTCACGTCGGGGCCTGCTGGATTCTGTCGACAGCGCAGCCGAACTCGTCGAACAGCTGACGACCTGACCCAGCTATCCCCGGTAATCCGCGAACCGGACGGTAGGGTGGGGAGACCATACTTACCAGGAGGCAGCAATGGCTCAGGAGCAGACCAAGCGTGGCGGCGGGGGCGGGGAGGACGACGACCCCACCGGCAGCACGGCCGCCGGGCAGGAGCGCCGCGAGAAGCTGACGGAAGAAACCGACGACCTGCTGGACGAGATCGACGACGTCCTGGAGGAGAACGCCGAGGACTTCGTCCGTGCATACGTGCAGAAGGGTGGACAGTGACCTGGCCGGATCGAGATAAGTCCGCCTTCCCGTCCGCTTTACCCGGCGCCTTCAGCGCGTCCTCGGCCATGACGCATGGCGGGGTGAACTTGTCGTCGTTCTCCGATTTCCTGCGTCAGCAGGCGCCGCATCTACTGCCGGGTGCGGTGCAACCGACCGGCGCGCCCACCGACGTGGTGCCGCACGGCACCACGATCGTGGCGCTCAAGTTCCCCGGCGGAGTGGTGATGGCCGGTGACCGGCGCGCCACCCAGGGGCACATGATCGCCAGCCGTGACGTCCAGAAGGTGTACATCACCGACGATTACACGGTCACCGGCATTGCCGGCACTGCGGCGATCGCCGTCGAGTTCGCGCGCCTGTACGCCGTCGAACTCGAGCATTACGAGAAGCTCGAAGGTGTGGCGCTGACCTTCCCGGGCAAGGTGAACCGGCTGGCCACCATGGTGCGCGGCAATCTCGGTGCGGCCCTGCAGGGTTTCGTCGCGCTGCCGTTGCTCGCCGGA
The DNA here is from genome assembly GCF_010725485.1 of Mycolicibacterium parafortuitum. Lineage (NCBI taxonomy): Bacteria > Bacillati > Actinomycetota > Actinomycetes > Mycobacteriales > Mycobacteriaceae > Mycobacterium > Mycolicibacterium parafortuitum. Next base: position 3,895,948 of record NZ_AP022598.1, read on the forward strand.
TACGACCTCGACGACCCCAATCCCGAGGCCGCCGGGCGCATCGTGTCCTTCGACGCCGCGGGCGGGCACAACCTCGAAGAAGAGGGTTACCAGTCCGTCGGGTCCGGCTCGATCTTCGCGAAGTCGTCGATGAAGAAGCTGTATTCCCAGGTCACCGACGCCGACTCGGCGCTGCGGGTCGCGATCGAGGCGCTCTACGATGCGGCCGACGACGACTCGGCCACCGGCGGCCCGGATCTGGTGCGGGGCATCTTCCCGACTGCCGTCGTGATCACCGCCGACGGGGCGGTCGAGATCTCCGAGCAGCAGATCGCCGACACATGTCGTGAGATCATCCAGAGCCGTTCGCGGGCAGATACTTTCGGTCCTGACGCCAAGCCCGTTCGAGGTGACGAGCAGTGAGCTTCCCGTATTTCATCTCGCCCGAGCAGGCGATGCGCGAGCGTTCCGAGCTCGCCCGCAAGGGAATCGCGCGGCCGCAGCGTGATCGCGCTGGCCTACGCCGACGGTGTGCTGTTCGTCGCGGAGAACCCGTCGCGGTCGCTGCAGAAGGTCAGCGAACTCTACGACCGGGTCGGCTTCGCCGCCGTCGGCCGGTTCAACGAGTTCAACAACCTGCGCAGTGGCGGCATCCGGTTCGCCGACACCCAGGGCTACGCGTACTCGCGCCGCGACGTGACCGGGCGTCAGCTCGCCAACGTGTACGCCCAGACGCTGGGCACCATCTTCACCGAGCAGGCCAAACCTTACGAGGTCGAGCTCTGCGTGGCAGAGGTCGCCCACTACGGCGAGACGAAACCCCTGAGCTGTACCGGATCACCTACGACGGGTCGATCGCCGACGAGCCGCATTTCGTGGTGATGGGCGGCACCACCGAGCCGATCTCGGCGGCGCTCAACGAGTCCTACACCGAGAACGCCGATCTCGCCGATGCGGTGCGGATCGCCGTCGCCGCGCTCGGCGCAGGCGGCAACGGCGCCGAACCCCGGACCCTCAGCCCGGCGACGCTGGAAGTCGCGATCCTCGACGCCAACCGGCCGAGGCGCGCCTTCCGCCGGATCACCGGGTCCGCGCTGGAGGCGCTGCTACCGGAGCCGGACTCCGGCGCTGCGGCCGACGCAGACAAGGCCCACGCAGACAAGCCCGACGCCCCCGACAACTAGTCGGAACTCGGTCCCGCACGCACCCTGGCGCGTTCTCGAACGCCAGGGTGCGTTCTGCTTTTCCGGCAACCCTTGCGCAGTGGCCGCATTGGGTGAATGATTTGTTGCGTATGACGAATCACGTTGCGTAATACGCAACTCCCTGGGATACCTTCACAACACTCACTGTCGGAAGCTCACTGTCGGAAGCTCACTGTCGGAAGCCCCACTGTCGGAAGCGGTCAAGCCATGCCAAAAGTCGTGATCATCGGTGCGGGCATCGTCGGTACCTCACTCGCCGACGAACTGACCGCCCGCGGCTGGACCGATCTGACCGTCGTCGACCGCGGGCCCTGTTCGCCACCGGCGGCTCGACCTCGCATGCCCCCGGCCTGGTCTTCCAGACGAATCCGTCCAAGACGATGACCGCGTTCGCGCGGTACACGTCGAGAAGTTCCGGACGCTCGACCACCCTGAAGGCTGGGCGTTCAACCCGGTCGGCGGACTCGAAGTCGCCACCACACCGGAACGACTGGCCGACCTGCACCGCAAAGTCGGCTGGGCCCAGTCCTGGGGGATCGAGGGCCGACTGCTCACCCCGGCCGAATGCGTGCGCTTGCACCCCTGATCGACCGCGACCGCATCCTCGGCGGATTCCACACCCCCGATGACGGTCTGGCCAAGGCGCTGCGCGCCGCCGAGGCCCAGGCCCTGCGCGCCCGCGCCCGGGGAGCGACCTTCCGTCCCCACACCGAGGTGCTCGGAATCCTCGACGACGGCAGGCGGGTCACCGGGGTGCGCACCGCCGAGGGTGTCCTCGATGCGGACGTCGTGGTGTGTGCCGCCGGATTCTGGGGTGCGCACCTGGCCAGGCAGGTCGGGCTCACCCTTCCGCTGGTGCCCATGGCGCACCAGTACGCGCGCACCGGACAGATCTCCGCTCGTCGGACGCAACACCGAACTCGCCGAGGCCGGCCTGCCGATCCTGCGTCACCAGGACCAGGACCTGTACTTCCGGGAGCACGTCGACCGTCTCGGTATCGGCTCCTACAGCCATCGGCCGATGCCGGTCGACATGGACACCCTGTCCGCCGACACCGCGGGTGAGCCGATGCCGTCGATGCTGCCGTTCACCGAGGAGGACTTCGCACCCGCGTGGACGGCGGCCGCCGATCTGCTTCCGGCGCTGCATGATTCGAAGATCGAAGAGGCCTTCAACGGCATCTTCTCGTTCACCCCGACGGCTTCTCGATCATGGGTGAGCACCGCGAGCTCCCGGGGTTCTGGGTCGCCGAGGCGGTGTGGGTCACCCATTCGGCGGGGTGGCCAAGGCGACTGCCGAATGGATCGTCGACGGCACCCCGTCGATCGATACCCACGAGTGCGATCTGTATCGCTTCGAGGACGCGGCCCGCAGCCCGAAGTTCATCATGCAGACCAGCTCGCAGGCGTTCGTCGAGGTCTACGACATCGTCCACCCGCACCAGTACCGCAGCGCACTGCGCGGCCTGCGTACCAGCCCGTTCCATGCCCGGCACACCGAACTCGGCGCCTATTTCTATGAGGGCGGCGGCTGGGAACGGCCGGCCTGGTTCGAATCCAATGCCCAACTGGCGCAACGGCTTTTCGACGACGGACTGGCCGTACCCCACCGAGAAGGCTGGGCGGCGCGGTTCTGGTCGCCGATCTCTGTGGCCGAAGCGCACTGGACCCGCGAGCACGTGGCGATGTACGACATGACCCCGCTGACCCGCTACGAGGTGGCCGGACCGGGCGCCGCGGCCTTCCTGCAGGAGATGACCACCAACAACGTCGACAAGAGCGTCGGCTCGGTGACCTACACCCTGCTGCTCGACCACGACGGCGGAATCCGCAGCGATCTGACCGTGGCCCGGATGGCGCCGCAGACCTTCCAGGTCGGCGCGAACTCGCCGATGGACTTCGACTGGTTGTCCCGGCACAAGCCGGCCGACGTCACGCTGCGCGACATCACCGGCGGCACCTGCTGCGTCGGGGTGTGGGGGCCGTCGGCGCGTGACGTGGTCGCACCGCTGTGCCCCGACGATCTGTCCCACGAGGCTTCAAGTACTTCCGGGCGCTGCACACCCACCTCGACGCGATCCCGGTGACGATGATGCGGGTCTCCTATGTCGGCGAACTCGGCTGGGAGATCTACGCCAGCGCCGAATACGGCGCTGCGCTGTGGGATCTGCTGGCCGACGCCGGTGCCGCGCACGGGATCATCCCGGCGGGCCGGCTCGCGTTCAACAGCCTGCGTATCGAGAAGGGTTACCGCAGTTGGGGTACCGATATGACCACCGAACACCGGCCGGCCGCCGCGGGCCTGGAGTTCGCCGTCCGTCTCGACAAGACAGGCCGAGTTCGTCGGCAAGGCCGCGCTGCGTGACGCGCCGCCGCCGGCGTCGGTGTTGCGCAGCATCGTGTTCGACGATCCCGACGCCGCCGTCCTGGGCAAGGAACCTGTGTCGGTGGGGGAGCACTGCGTCGGATACGTGACCAGCGCCGGGTATTCGCCCACCCTCGGGCGCACCGTCGCCTACGCGTGGCTGCCCGCCGGCGTGCGGCCCGGTGACCCGGTCACCGTCGCGTACCGGGGGGCCACCCACACCGCGGCGGTGCACGCCGAACCCGTCGTGGACCCGGGCATGTCACGGATCAAGAGGTAGTCGATGAGCTACGACGTCATCGTCATCGGGCTCGGTGGGATGGGCAGCGCGGCCGCCTACCACCTGGCCGCGCGCGGACAACGGGTCCTCGGGTTGGAGAAGTTCACCCCGGCCCACGACAAGGGCTCCAGCCATGGCGGATCCCGGATCATCCGGCAGTCCTATTTCGAGGACCCCGCCTACGTGCCGCTGCTGCTGCGCTCCTACGAGCTGTGGGGGAAACTCGCCGCCGACAGCGGGCGCGACGTGTACCGGATGACCGGCGGCCTGTTCATCGGACCCCCGGACTGTCTGACCGTCGCGGGCAGTCTGCGCGCGGCCAGGGAATGGGATCTGCCGCACGAACTGCTCGACGCCGCCGAGATCCGTTCGCGCTACCCGAACTTCACGCCGAACTCCGGCGACGTCGCGCTGTTCGAGGCGAAGGCCGGTTTCGCCCGCCCGGAGCTGACCGTGCAAGCCCACCTCGACCTGGCCCAGAAGGCCGGAGTCACACTGCGGTTCGATGAACAGGTGCTGGACTGGTCGGAGACGGCCGACGGGGTCGCGGTGCGCACCGCGACCGGGACCTTCACCGCCGGGCAGGTGGTGATCTGCCCCGGAGCGTGGGCACCGCAACTGCTCGCGGAGTTCGGCATCCCGATCAGCGTCGAGCGCCAGGTGCTGTACTGGCTGGATCCCGTCGGCGGCACGGCGGCGTTCGCCGACCATCCGATCTTCATCGACGAGAACGCCTCCGGGATGCAGATCTACGGCTTCCCGGCCATCGACGGCCCGCGCGGCGGAGTCAAGGTCGCGTTCTTCCGCAAGGGCGTGCCGTGCACCCCGGAGACGATCGACCGCACGGTCGGCGATCACGAGATCCGCGAGATGCGGGACCGGGTCCGTGAACTGTTGCCCGCGCTCGACGGCCCGTGCGTGCATTCGGCGACGTGCATGTACGCCAACACCCCGGACCAGCACTTCGTGATCGCCCGGCACCCGGACAGCAGGCACGTGACGGTCGCGTGCGGATTCTCCGGGCACGGCTTCAAATTCGTACCCGTGGTCGGCGAGATCCTCGCCGACCTCGCCATCTCCGGTGCGACGGCGCACCCGATCTCGCTGTTCGACCCCCGCAGATTGGTGACGACCCGATGAGCGCACTGCTGGCCACCCTGCCCGGCCACTACTACACCAGCGGTGACCTCTTCGCCGCCGAGCAGGCGAACATCTTCGAGAGCAGATGGTTCTGCACGGTCCGCTCGGCGGACCTCGCCGAGCCGGGCCGGTTCAGGAAGGTTCAGGTCGGCCGCGAGAGCGTGCTGCTGGTGCGCGGACGCGACGGGCTGTTGCGGGCGTTCCTCAACGTGTGCCGACACCGCGGTGCCCAACTGTGTACCGAATCCGAGGGGCAGGTGAGACGGAGCCTGCGATGCCCGTACCACTCGTGGACCTACGGGCTGGACGGCCGGTTGATGGCCGCGCCCAACATCGGCACGCTGACCGACGACGCCGGATCGCCGATCGACCGGCAGCGCTACGGGCTGGTGCCGGTCGCGCTGACCGAATGGCTCGGCTACGCATGGGTGTGCCTGGCCGACGTCCCACCGCCGTTCGAGGACGTGGTGGCCGAGGCCACCGCCACGCTCGGCGATGCCGACGCGATCAACCGCTACGGCATCGGCGGGCTCGACGTCGGGCACCGCGTCGTCTACGAGGTCGCGGCCAACTGGAAACTGATCGTCGAGAACTTCATGGAGTGCTACCACTGCAGCTCCATCCACCCGGAACTGGTCGGCGTGCTGCCCGAGTTCACGAAAGGCGTGGCGGCGCAGGCCAATGTCGGACGCGGGGCCGAATTCGGTTCTCAGGTACAGGGTTTCACGGTGGACGGGGCGGCCGGCTTCGGGCGACTGCCCGGTCTGACCGAGGATCAGGATCGGCGGTACTACGCGATCACCGTCAAGCCGACGGTCTTCGTCAACCTGGTGCCCGACCATGTGATCTTCCACCGCATGTATCCGCTGGCCGCGGATCGCACCGTGGTGGAATGCGATTGGCTCTACCCCCGCGACGTGCTGAACTCCGGGCAGGACATGTCCCGCTCGGTCGAGTTGTTCCACCGGGTCAACGAACAGGATTTCGCCGCGTGCGAGCGCACCCAGCCGGCGATGTCCTCGCGTGCATACCGCAACGGCGGGGTACTCGTTCCGGCAGAACACCACCTCGCCGTGTTCCACGAATGGGTACTGTCGAGGCTGGCGGCTGCGGTGTAGGACGACGCGAGAGGGCCAGAGACATGGACGGCGAACCCGATCTGTGGATCGGCGGAACGTGGCGGCATGCCTCCGACGGCGGAACCCGCGACATCATCAATCCTGCCACCGGCGGCATCGCCGCGGTGGTCGACGAGGCCACCCCGGACGACGCGGGGACGGCGGTGGCCGCGGCCCGCGCCGCATTCGACGACGGCCCGTGGCGCGCCACCACGGCCGCCGAACGCGCCGCGCTGCTCGATCGCGTCGCGGATCTGCTTCAGCGCGACAAGGAGTCGCTGGCCCGGCTGGAAACCGTGGACACCGGCAAGACACTGGCCGAGAGCCGCATCGACATCGACGACGTGACGACGGTGTTCCGTTACTACGCCAAACTCGTCGGCGTCGAAGCCGACCGGGTGGTCGACGTCGGCGATCCCGCCGTGATCAGCCGTGTCGTGCGCGAGCCGATCGGGGTATGCGTGCTGATCGCCCCGTGGAACTACCCGCTGCTGCAGATGTCGTGGAAGGTCGCACCCGCGCTGGCCGCCGGATGCACGATGGTCGCCAAACCCAGCGAGGTCACCCCGCTGTCCACGATCGCGTTCGCCCGCCTGCTCGACGAGGCCGGCGTGCCTGCCGGTGTGGTCAACCTGATCCAGGGCAGTGGCGCGACGCTCGGGCCTGCGCTCACCGACAATCCCGACGTCGACTTCATCTCGTTCACCGGCGGTCTGGCCACCGGCCGCACCATCGCCAGGACCGCGGCCGAACACGTCACCAAGGTCGCGCTCGAACTCGGCGGCAAGAACCCGCACATCGTGTTCGCCGACATCAGGGACGGGGACGACGGCTCGAGTTGGGACGCCGCCGTCGACCACGTGCTGACCGGGGTGTTCCTGCACTCGGGCCAGGTCTGTTCGTCGGGCACCCGGCTGATCGTCGAGGAGTCCATCGCCGACGAGTTCGTCGCCGCGGTGGCCGCGCGGGCGGCCAGGATCACGATGGGCGACGGCCTGGACCCGGCCAGCGAAACCGGGCCGCTGGTCTCCGAGCAGCACCGCGACAAGGTGGAACAGTATGTGCAACTGGGGATCTCGGAGGGTGCGCAGCTTGTCACCGGAGGGGCCCGGCCCACCGATCCCGCGCTCGCCGACGGCTTCTTCTACCTCCCGACCGTCTTCGACCGCTGCGATCGCTCGATGCGCATCGTCACCGAGGAGACCTTCGGGCCGATCCTGACCGTCGAGCGGTTCGGCACCGAAGCCGAGGCGATCGCGCTCGGCAACGACACCGAATACGGTCTGGCCGCCGGGGTGCGCACCTCCGATGCGGCGCGCGGCGAACGTGTGGTGCGGGCGCTGCGGCACGGGACCGTATGGCTCAACGATTTCGGCTACTACACCGCCGCGGCGGAGTGGGGCGGATTCGGCAAGTCGGGCAACGGCCGCGAGCTCGGCCCCACCGGCCTGGCGGAATACCAAGAGCTCAAGCACATCTGGCACAACACCGCTCCCGGCGCCGCGGGCTGGTTTAAAAATTAGACCGTCCGGGAAAGGACAGGCCCGACATGGTGATCAGACAACCGCATGCCGACAGCGGCATGGAGGACTTCGGGTACAAGGAGTCGCTGGACCGCAGCATCGGGAAGTTCGCCAGCTTCGCGGCGGGCGTCAGCTACATCTCGATTCTGACCGGCACGTTCCAGCTCTTCTACTGGGGCTTCGGCACGGCCGGGCCGGCCTATCTGTGGTCGTGGCCGATCGTGTTCGTCGGGCAGATGGCCGTCGCGCTGTGCTTCATGGAGCTCGCCGCCAAGTATCCGGTGGCGGGGTCGGTGTACAACTGGAGCAAGAAGCTCGCCAGCCGACTGGTCGGGTGGACGTCGGGCTGGCTGATGCTCACCGCGTCGATCGTGACGATCTCCGCGGTCGCGCTGGCCTACCAACTCAACCTGCCGCGACTGTGGAGCGGCTTCCAGATCATCGGCGACGGGTCCGACGCCAGGTCGTATGCGGCCAACGCGGTGCTGCTCGGCACCGTCCTGATCGCGTTCACCACGCTGGTGAACGCGCTCGGAGTGCGCCTGATGTCGATGATCAACTCCAGCGGCGTGTTCATCGAGTTGATCGCCGCCGTGCTCATCGTGTTCCTGTTGGCGATCAACGTCCAGCACACGCCCGAGATCTTCTTCTCCACCAACGGATACGGTGAGGGCCAGAGCCTGGGCTTCCTCGGTGCGTTCCTGATCGCGTCGCTGGCCTCGGGATACGTGATGTACGGCTTCGACACCGCCAGCTCGCTGGGGGAGGAGACGGTCGAACCACGACGAACCGCACCCAAGGCGATCGCCCGTGCGATCCTCGCGTCGTTCGTGATCGGCGGCGGCATCCTGGTTTTCGCGGTGATGGCCGCGCCGAACCTTCAGGACCCGCAGCTCGGGGAGAGCAGCGGTGGCCTGCAGTACATCGTCGAGCAGGTGATGTGGGGACCGCTCGGCAAGATCTTCCTGGTCTGCATCGTCATCGCCGTGACGGTCTGCACGCTGGCGGTGCACACCGCGGCGATCCGCCTTACGTTCGCGATGGCGCGTGACAATGCGCTGCCGTTCGGCGAGAAGCTGGCCACCGTGAACCCGAAGACCCAGACGCCGATCGTGCCCGCCGTGACCATCGGGGTGATCGCGGTGGCCATCCTGGTGCTCAACGTCGGCAACGCGCAGATCTTCACCGTGTTGACCTCGATCGCGATCATCATGATCTACCTGGCCTACCTGATGGTGACCGGGCCGCTGCTGAAGAAGCGTCTCCAAGGGCAGTGGCCGCCAAAGGATCTCAAGGAGGGTGGCTACTTCACCATGGGTCGCTGGGGCCTACCGGTGAACATCGTCGCGGTGGTGTGGGGCGTCGGGATGGCGCTGAACCTGGCCTGGCCGCGCACCGAGGTGTACGGCGAGCCCTGGTACAACACCTGGGGTGCGTTCGTCTACATCGGGGTCATCCTCGGCTCCGGTCTGGTGTGGTACGCGGTGAAGGGCCGCCATCACATCGGGACCTTGAAATCGCATGCCGCGGAGTCGCTCGATGGGTGACTCGGGCACATTCGATTACGTGATCGCCGGGGGCGGCACCGCGGGGTGCGTGCTGGCGGCGCGGTTGTCCGAGGACCCCGACGTGACCGTGTGCCTGCTGGAGGCGGGACCGTCCGACGTCGACGACGACGCGATCCTGGTGTTGTCGGACTGGATGCGGCTGCTCGACTCCGGATACGACTGGGACTACCCGATCGAACCGCAGGAGCGCGGCAACTCGTTCATGCGCCACGCCAGAGCCAAGGTGCTGGGCGGGTGTTCGTCGCACAACTCGTGCATCGCGTTCCTCCCGCCTGCCGAAGCGCTCGACGAGTGGGCGGCGATGGGTGCGACCGGCTGGAGCGCCGCCGAGGTGCTTCCGCTGGCCCGCCGGCTGACCGAGACGGTGCTGCTGCGTGACGTTCCACCCGACGACCCTTGCGGCACAGCGGTTCTGGAGTCCGCCGCGCTGCTCGGCATCCCGACGGTCAAGTTCAACCGCGGTGAGACGGTTCGCAACGGAGCCGGCTGGTTCCAGATCAACGCCGGCGAGGACGGTATCCGCAATTCGACGTCGAAGGCGTTTCTGCACCCGATCCTCGGCACCCGCGGGAATCTCGAGGTCCGCACCGACTCATGGGTGTCGGAGATCCTGTTCGACGACGCGTCCCGTGCGACGGGAGTGCGCTATCAGCGCGCGGACCTGACCGGCTACGACACGGTGTCGGCGCGCCGCGAGGTGATCGTCACCGCCGGTGCGATCGACACCCCGAAGTTGTTGATGCTCTCCGGGATCGGACCCACCGCGCACCTGCGCGAGATCGGTGTCGACGTCCGCGTCGACTCGCCCGGGGTCGGCGCCAACCTCGACGACCACGTCGAGGGGCTGGTGTTCTGGGAAGCGGCCGAGCCGATGGTCACGAGCTCGACACAATGGTGGGAGATCGGACTGTTCACCACCGTCGACCCGGTGCCCGACGGGACCCCGGCCCAGCCGGACCTGATGATGCACTACGGCAGCGTGCCGTTCGACATGAACACGCTGCGGCACGGCTATCCGACCACCGACAACGGATTCTGCCTGACGCCCAACGTGACCCAGGGCCGGTCTCGGGGCACGGTGCGACTGCGCTCGCGCGATTTCCGCGACCGGGCCCGGGTGGATCCGCGGTATTTCACCGACCCCGACGGTTACGACGAGCGGATCATGCTGGCCGGTGTCCGGCTGGCCCGCCGGATCGCCGAGCAGGCGCCGCTGGCACCGTGGGTGGCCCGGGAACTGGCCCCCGGGCCGGCCGCGACGACCGACGACGAGCTGCTCGACTACATCCACCGGTGCCACAACACCGTGTACCACCCGGCCGGGACCGCCCGGATGGGAGCGGCAGGGATCCGATGGCGGTCCTCGACCCGCAGCTGAGGGTCAAGGGTGTGACGGGTCTGCGCGTCGTGGACGCATCGGCGATGCCGAAACTGCCTGCGGTCAATCCGAACATCACCGTGATGACGATGGCGGAGAAGTGTGCCGACCTCATCCGAACCGCCTGACGGCGCCGATCTCTTGCCTGACGGCCCCGATCTCTTGCCTGACGGCCGCGATCTGCCGGCCTTCCTGGCCGAACACACCCCGTTCCAGGGGGCGACGGACGACGAACTCGCGGCGCTGGCCGCCGGTGCCGTGCTCGAACGCTTCCCGGCCGCCGCGGTGGTCGCGGACTATTCGGCGCGGGTGCCCGACGAGGTGTGGATGGTGTGCGACGGCGGCGTCGCGTTGCGCTCGGTCGGCGACGGCTCCCTGATCGACGTCGTGACGCCGGGCGGCATCTTCGGCTACATGCCGCTGCTGGCTGGAGCCGGAATGGATTTCGAGGCCCGCACCACCGTGCCCAGCACCCTGGTCAAGTTGCCGGGTGCGCTGGTGCGGGCCCAGTTCGCCAAACCCGCGGGGCTGGCGTTCCTGGCGTCGGGATGGAATCTCGGCCGGGAGCGGCCGGCGATCGCGCCCGCCGTCGACAGCAGGCCGGTCGCCGGGCTCATCGGTGCCGACGCGCTGCTGGTCGCGCCGACCGATTCGGTACGCGACGTGGTCGTGCGGATGACCGAGCGCCACGTGTCCTGCGCGTTGATCCGGCTGCCCGGCGGCGGCCTCGGTATCTTCACCGACCGCGACCTGCGCACCCGGGTGGTCGCGGCCGGGCTGCCGGTCGACGTCGCCGTCGAGCGGGTGATGAGCGCCGGCGCGCACCGTCACCGCCGACCTGACCGCCGACAGCGTGCTGATGGAGATGCTCGAATGCGGTCTGCGGCACATGCCTGTGCTGACCGCGCGCGGCGAGGTGCTCGGCGTCCTCGAGGATGCCGACCTGCTGGCCGCCTCCGCGCGGCAGAGTTTCCAGCTGCGCCGCGCGATCGCGCAGCCGGTGACGCGGACCAGCTGCAGCAGGTCGGCGAGCGGGTCACCGCCACCGCGGTCGAACTGTTCGCCAACGGCACCAACGCCGCGGCGACCAGCGCGATCCTGTCGGTGGTCATCGACAGCCTGATCCGCCGCGCCCTCGAACTCGTACTCGCACGGCCCGAGAACTCCGGCGCGGACGGCTTCGCGTGGCTGACGCTGGGCAGCATCGCGCGGCGTGAGGCGATGCCGTCCTCGGACGTCGACAGCGCGCTGTCGTGGCGCGACGACCTGGCCGGGCAAGATGGGCGGCTGCGCTCCGTGGCCGCCGAGGTGCACCGGTTGCTCGACGGTTGCGGACTGCCGGCCGACAGCAACGGCGCCATCGCCGCCGAGCCGGCCTTCGCGCGGTCGCAGTCGCAGTGGTCACGCGCGGCGCACGCGTGGGTCGAAGATCCGCTGCGCAACCGCGGCCTGATCATGTCGTCACTGCTGTTGGATGCGCGGGTGGGGTGGGGTGACACCGCGCTGCACACCGCCGCGGAGGCCTTCCAGCGGATCCGCAGGCGGCACCCGGAGACGCTGCGACTGCAGCTGCTCGACGCGCTGGCGGGCAAGATCCGGACATGGTCGCTGCGGGATGTGTTGGCGCGCCGCGGCGGGACGTTCGACGTGAAGAATCACGCGCTGACCCCGATCGTGAACCTCGCCCGCTGGGGCGGACTTTCGGCCGGGATGACCTCGGCGAGCACCCCGGCGCGGCTGGCAGCCGCCGCGCAGGCCGGTGCGCTCACCGAGGCCGACAGCCGCACGCTGTGCGATGTGTTCGCGATGCTGCAGCGGCTGCGGATGACCCACCAGGTCGAACAGATCGCCGCCGGGCGCACCCCGGGCGACGTCGTCACGATGTCGGAACTGTCCCCGCTGCACCGCAGTCTGCTCGGCGATGGGGTGCGTGAGATCGCCGCGGTGCGCCGACGTGTCGTCAACCTCGGCCGCATCGGCGTATAAGGTGGCCCGGTAATGCCTGCGCACCTCGACACGTCCTCTGCGGACCAGCCCGCCGCGGTTCAATCGGTCGATCGCGCACTGCTGGTGCTCGAGATCGTCGCGCAACTCGGTCAGGCCGGTGTCACCGAGATCGCCGCCGAACTCGGGTGCACAAGTCGACCGTGTCGCGGTTGGTCGCGGTGCTGGAATCCCGCGGCTACGTCGAACAGGTCTCCGAGCGCGGCAAGTACCGGCTCGGGTTCGCGATCCCGCGGTTGGCGCACGTCGCCGGCGGGCAGAACGATCTGGTCAAACTCGGCCAGGCCGCATGCGACATGCTCAGCGTCTCGGTCGGCGAGACCGCCAATCTGGCTGTGCTGGACCAGGATCGAATCGTCAACATCGTCGAGGCCATCGGGCCCGCGGAGATCACGCTGCGCACCTGGGTGGGGCAGAGCTGTCCGGCGCATGCGACCTCCAGCGGCAAGGTGCTGCTCGCCGGGCTGGACCCCAACGACGTGCGGGCACGGCTGACGGCCCGCTGCCGTCGTTCACCGAGTCGACGATCACCGATATGGCCGGGCTGCAGAACCAGTTGGCCGCCGTGCGTGAACGTGGATGGGCCAGTGTCAGTGAAGAACTCGAAGTCGGGCTCAACGCGGTCGCCGCGCCGGTCCACGACCGGCACTCGCAAGTGGTTGCGGCGCTCAGTGTTTCCGGCCCGTCCTACCGGCTGTCGGTGGAGCGCTTCGACGAAGTCGCCGGCCAGATCGTCGAGGCGGCCGACCAGATCAGCACGCGGTTAGGCTGGCGCGGCCGCCACTGAGTCCCCGGTGATGACGGACAGGATCGTCCGCCACGAGTCCGACGGCCGGTTCAGCATGCCGGAGTGCGCATCCCAGCCGGCCACCGGTGTGCCGTCGTCGTAATCGCCTACGCGCAGCGGGATCACGTCGGCCATCTCGTCGGGTCGGCGCCGTGCGGCCCACCGGGGATGCCCTGCACCAGCTCGATGAAGTCGCCGGGCGCGGTCATCGAATAGCGTTCGACGAACGGGTTGCGGTTGTGCCAGTCCCCGGCGTCGTCCACCCCGACCCCGGCGCCCGCCGCGGCCAGGAACAGGGTGCGGTCCGAGGTCAGGCCGAGGGTCTCGGCGGTACCGACGATCGACCCGCCGTAGGAGTGCCCGATCACCGTCACCAGCGCCCCGTCGGGTGCCTGCCGGGCGACGTCCTCGCTGAACGCGACCAGGCGCGGCGCCATCTCCACCGCATAGCGCGGATCAGCTGCGTCCAGCACCGAGGCGACGTCGGGCACCTGCGGGAACGGGCCACCCAGATAGGTGATCATCGCGACCTGCCCGCCGGACCCGGCGACGAACCTTCGCGCGGTCGCGGTGTTCGCCGCCGAGCGCTCGATCGCGGTGTTCACGCCCGGCACCAGCACCGCGACGTTGCGCGCGGCGCCCAGATCGCCGTGCAGTTCCACCAGGGACGCGCGGGCGGGATCGAAAGCCAGGATCTGGCGGGAGATCCGCGCGCCGCCTGCCGGGTCGTCGACCTCGCCGAGCAGACCGCGATAGAACTCGATCCGGCGGGTGGACGGCTCGTCGGCACCGGACTCGGCGAGGATCGCCGCGGCGATGTTGGTCCGGTTGGCCGCGACCCGCATCGGCCATGGCACCCCGTCGGTGTTACCCACCTGCTGCGGGAACCGCGCGATCAACTCGCGGCGCTGCGCGTCGGTCATCGCGTCGATCTGGGCGGCGATACGGTCCTGGCCCATCGCGGGCCAGCCGGCCACCACGTCGCCGGCGCCGACCGGCCAGGCGCCCGCGGGCACCGTCGCCGCCGGAGGCGCGGGTTCGGGGCCGCGCAGCGCCGCCGCGAGATCGGCGGCGGCGTCGGCGTCGGCGGCATCGAGCCGGTGCAGCGCCCCGGTCAGCCGGGCCGTCAGCTCACCGGCCCGCATCCGCAGCAGGTCGGCGGCGACCGCGTCCGAACCGCCGGAGAGCAGCACCAGCAGCGGAGTCGGGCCGGCGCCGACGGCCACGGATCCGTCCTCGGACACCGCGAAGCCCTCCAGCGTCGCGGTATCCGCGAGATCCAGCACGGTGTCGCGCGCCGACCCGATCTGCGCGGCGCCGTCGCGGGCGGCCGCCGACGCCGTCACCATCCGCGCCGCCACCGTGTCCGCCTGCTCCTCCAGCTCCCGGGCACGAGCGCGGGCCGCGTCGGCAGCGTCGCCGATCCAGTGCTCGCGGCTGCGATCGGCCTCGCCGACCGCGTCGTCGACATGGGCGCACAGCCTGCGTGCCGCGTCGTCGCAATCCCTGGCCAGGGTCAGTAGCGCCTCCGGATTCCATTGCCGCGCCAGCGAACCGTCGGGCTCATCGCGGACCGAACCGGGCTACGTTGGCGGTATCGGTCTGCCGGAACGACTCGGCGTCGCACTGGCGGCGCCAGCCCAGTCGTTCAAGCCCGCGATCACCGCCGTGACCGCGTCCGCGAGCAGGCCGTCGACGTCGACGGCGGCCACCGCGGCGCCGGCCAGCGCCGCCGGGTCGAGGGCGGGCCGGCGTTCGCGCGCGACGTCGTCGGCAACGCGGCCGAAGCAGGTCGGCCGCGGCGATCAGCCGGTCCGGGTCGACATGTGCGATTTCCCCCATGGCTCATGCTGACACCGGCCGCAGGGGCTCGACCCCGGTTATCCACAGGGGCGCCCTCGTGATGAGTGTCCGGCCGACCTGTGAGGCAGACAACAAGTAGTCTCGATGAGGTGCAGCGACGAATCATGGGCATCGAGACCGAATTCGGGGTGACCTGCACGTTCCACGGCCACCGACGACTGAGTCCCGACGAGGTCGCCCGCTACCTTTTCCGCCGGGTGGTGTCGTGGGGACGTAGCAGCAACGTCTTCCTCCGCAACGGTGCGCGCCTGTATCTGGACGTGGGCAGCCACCCGGAGTATGCGACGGCCGAATGCGACAGCCTCACCCAACTGGTCACCCACGACCGCGCCGGTGAACGCGTCCTCGAAGATCTGCTCATCGACGCCGAGCAGCGCCTCGCCGACGAGGGCATCGGCGGCGACATCTACCTGTTCAAGAACAACACCGACTCGGCGGGCAACTCGTACGGCTGCCACGAGAACTACCTGATCGTGCGGGCCGGCGAGTTCTCCCGGATCTCCGATGTGCTGCTGCCGTTCCTGGTCACCCGCCAGCTGATCTGCGGTGCGGGCAAGGTGCTGCAGACGCCCAAGGCGGCGACCTACTGCCTGTCGCAGCGCGCCGAACACATCTGGGAGGGCGTCTCCTCGGCGACGACCCGGTCGCGCCCGATCATCAACACCCGCGACGAGCCGCACGCCGACGCCGAGAAGTACCGCCGGCTGCACGTGATCGTCGGCGACTCGAACATGAGCGAATCCACCACGATGCTCAAGGTCGGGTCGGCGTCGCTGGTGCTGGAGATGATCGAAGCCGGTGTCGCGTTCCGCGACTTCTCGCTGGACAACCCGATCCGCGCGATCCGCGAGGTCAGCCACGACCTGACCGGGCGGCGCCCGGTGCGGCTGGCGGGCGGGCGGCAGGCCAGCGCGCTCGACATCCAGCGCGAGTACTACGCCCGCGCGGTGGAGTACCTGCAGAGCCGCGAGCCCAACACCCAGATCGAGCAGGTCGTCGACCTGTGGGGCCGCCAGCTCGACGCGGTGGAGAGTCAGGACTTCGCGAAGGTCGACACCGAGATCGACTGGGTGATCAAGCGCAAGCTGTTCCAGCGCTATCAGGACCGCTACAACATGGAGCTGTCCGACCCGAAGATCAGCCAGCTCGACCTGGCCTACCACGACATCAAGCGCGGCCGCGGCGTGTTCGACCTGCTGCAGCGCAAGGGGCTGGCCGCCCGCATCACCACCGACGAGGAGATCGAGGCGGCGGTCAACACCCCGCCGCAGACCACCCGGGCGAAGCTGCGTGGCGAGTTCATCAGCGCAGCGCAGGAGGCGGGACGGGATTTCACCGTCGACTGGGTGCACCTCAAGCTCAACGACCAGGCTCAGCGCACCGTGCTGTGCAAGGACCCGTTCCGCTCGGTCGACGAGCGGGTGAAGCGGCTTCATCGCTGGGCGTCTATGTGAGCCGGGCGTCTATGTGAGCCGGTGCACGCTCACCGCGTAGTCACCACCGTCGTACGGGGCTCGGTCCCACGTCGACCAGCGGTCGGTGAGCGTCAAGCCCGCCGCGGCGGCGATCTCGTCGTAGCGCTGCAACGTCAGCCGTCCCGTCGCGAGCTGGAAGCCCGCGACCAGCAGACCGCCGGGCGCCAGCCGGCGCGCCAGCGCCGCGACCACCGCCGCCTCGGTGCCGCGGGCCAGGAAGATCATCACGTTGCCCGGCAGCGCGACCACGTCGAACGTCTCGTGCAGATGTCTGTCGGCGTCCACGAGGTCCGCCTCCACCCACCGCAGCGCCGGCGCCTTGGCCCGCGCGGCGTCCAGCATCCCCGGGTCGGCGTCGACACCGACGACCGAGTAGCCGCGTGCGGCGAGTTCGATTGCGACCCTTCCGGTTCCGCAGCCCGCGTCCAGGACGCGGGTGCCGCCGGTGCGGCGCAGCAGCTCCTCGATCAGGTCCGCCTCGCCGTGCACGTTCGCCCCGGACGCCGCCAGCTGCTGCCAGCGGGCGTCGTAATCGCGGCCGCGCGGCCGGTCGGACTGCTGCCATCGAGTGCCCATCGCCGTTGATTGTGCCCGGACGCGCACATCGCCTGTCGAGCGGGATGTGCCGCACCCTAAGCTCGTAGCCGTGGCGATCTCGAAAGTCGAACGCTTGATGAACCTGGTCATCGCGTTGCTGTCGACGCGGTCCTTCATCACCGCCGACCGCATCCGCGAAACCGTGTACGGCTATTCGGGTGAGGCCAGCGACGAAGCGTTCTCGCGGATGTTCGAGCGCGACAAGAACGAACTGCGCGACCTGGGCATCCCGCTGGAGACCGGCCGGGTGTCCCCGTCTGACCCGACCGAGGGCTACCGGATCAACCGCGATGCGTACGCGCTGCCCGCGGTGGAACTCACCCCGGACGAGGCCGCCGCGGTCGCCGTGGCCACCCAACTGTGGGAATCCCCGGAGCTGATCACCGCCACCCAGGGGGCGCTGCTGAAACTGCGCGCCGCGGGCGTCGACGTCGAGGCGCCCGACGGTGACGTGGCCATCACCTCCACCGGTGCGCTGCCCGGTCTGCGCGGCTCCGAGGAGGTGCTCGGAATCCTGTTGTCGGCCATCGACTCCGGCCGTGCGGTCACCTTCCCGTACCGTCCGTCGCGCAGCGAGCCGTATACGACGCGCACGCTGGAGCCGTGGGGTGTGGTCACCGACCGGGGCCGCTGGTATGTCGTCGGCCACGACCGCGACCGGGATGCGGTCCGGACCTTCCGGCTGTCCCGCATCGGCCCCGAGGTGCGGCCGACCGGGCCCGAGGGCGCGGTGCACAAACCCGAGGACGTCGACCTGCGCGGCATCGTCGCCAAGGTGGTCGGTGAGTGGCCGACGGCGGGCAGGCCACGGTGTGGGTGGCCGACGGGCGTGCCACCGCGCTGCGCCGCCGCGGCACGGTGGTCCGGCCCAGGACGATCGGGGGACGCGCGGGGGAGGAGATCACCATCGACATCGGCATGTTCGACCGGCTCGCCAGGGAGGTCGCCGGCTACGGCGCCGACGCGCTGGCGCTGGAACCGGCATCGCTGCGCGACGAAGTCATCGCGCGGCTGGAGGCGCATCTGCGACGCGCCTGGAGGCGCATCTGTGACCGCCATCAGTGCCCGGCTGGTGCGGCTGCTCAACATGGTGCCGTACTTCCAGGCCAACCCGAAGATCACCTACACCGAGGCCGCCTCCGATCTCGGGGTCAGCGTCAAACAGTTGCGCGACGATCTCAACCAGCTGTGGATGTGCGGGTTGCCCGGCTACGGACCCGGTGACCTGATCGACTTCGAGTTCTCCGGCGACACCATCGAGGTCACCTTCTCGGCCGGTATCGACCACCCGTTGCGGCTGACCTCGCCCGAGGCGACCGGTGTGCTGGTGGCGCTGCGCGCGCTGGTCGACGTGCCGGGGATGGTCGACCCGGAGGCCGCCCGCAGCGCGATCGCCAAGATCGAATCCGCGGCAGGGGCCGTCGGCCACGTCGAGGGCGCGGCCGTCGACGAGCCCGCACCGGTCGAGAGCGAGGCCGCCGCGGCGGTGCGCACCGCGGTGCGCGACGACCGGGCGCTGGCCATCGAGTACTACTCGGCGTCGCGCGACATGCTGTCGGGCCGGGTGGTCGACCCGATCCGGGTGGTGCTCGTCGCCGACCACAGCTATCTGGAGGCGTGGTGCCGGACCGCTGAAGCGGTGCGGCTGTTCCGGTTCGACCGCATCGTCGACGCGCGCGTGCTCGACGAACCGGCGGTGCCGCCGCCCCGGCGGTGCGGTCCGGTCCGGACACCTCGCTGTTCGACCCGGACACCGCCGATCCGTCGCTGCCGACGGCGACGCTGCTGATCGACCGTTCGGCGTCGTGGATGTTCGACTACTACCCGCTGCGGGTGCTCAAGGAGTTCCCCGACGGGTCCTGTGAAGCCTCGATGACGTACGCCTCCGAGCAGTGGATGACGCGGTTCGTACTGGGCTTCGGCGCCGCGGTCCGGGTACTGGCGCCCGCCGGGCTCGCCGAGCAGGTCCGGCAGTCCGCATCGGCCGCGCTCGCGGCGTATCGGGTCGGCATCGACTCCGCCGGCGAGTAAGCTGAGCGCCAGACGTCTGGAGGTAATCAAATTGGGTGGTCTACAACCCTGGCACTGGGTGATCGTGATTGCCGTGTTCGTCCTGCTGTTCGGCGCCAAGAAGCTCCCGGACGCGGCACGCTCACTGGGCAAGTCGATGCGCATCTTCAAGTCCGAGATCAAGGAGATGCAGTCGGATTCGAATCCGGCATCCCATTCGACCGCGCCGGAGCAGTCCGTGCAGCCGACGCAGATCACATCCGAGCGGGTCGCGGAGCCGTCGACGAACCCCAGCTCGGACAAACGCCCGGCCTGACCGGACAATTCGCAGGACGCGGCTACGGCCGCGTTCGTGATTTCGCGGCTGTGAGCAGCAATTAGGCCCCCTGTGCAGATACCCGGACTCTTCAAGAAGCTCGACCCCCGGCAGCGGCGGTCCCGGGTCAACCCCGACGGCACGATGTCGCTGGTCGACCATCTGACCGAACTGCGCAGCCGGCTGCTGATCTCGGTGGCCGCGGTGCTGCTGACCACCATCCTCGGATTCCTGTGGTACAGCCACGGCGTGCTCGGCCTGCCCAGCCTCGGTGACTGGCTGCGGGGTCCGTACTGTTCGCTGCCCGACTCGGCGCGCGCGACCATCGCACCCGACGGCGAATGCCGGCTGCTGGCCACCGCGCCGTTCGACCAGTTCATGCTGCGACTCAAGGTGGGCATGACCGCGGGCATCGTGCTGGCCTGCCCGGTGTGGCTCTATCAGATGTGGGCCTTCATCACCCCCGGGCTGTACGCCAAGGAGCGCCGGTTCGCGGTCGCGTTCGTCACGGTCGGTGCGGGTCTGTTCGTCGCGGGCGCCCTGCTGGCCTACATCGTGCTGGCCAAGGCGTTGGGGTTCCTGCTCACCGTCGGCAGCGACGTGCAGATCACGGCCCTGTCCGGCGACCAGTACTTCGGATTCCTGATCAACCTGCTGCTGGTGTTCGGGATCAGCTTCGAGTTCCCGCTGCTGATCATCATGCTGAACCTGGTCGGCGTGCTGACCTACGAGCGGCTGCGCGCGTGGCGGCGCGGCCTGATCATGGGTCTGTTCGTGTTCTGCGCGTTCGTCACCCCCGGCTCGGATCCGTTCTCGATGCTCGCGCTGGCGCTGGCGATGACGGCGCTGATGGAGGTCGCGATCCAGATCGCGCGGATCAGCGACAAGCGCAAGGCCCGCCGCGCCGCTCTCGACGACGTCCCCGACGACGAGGCCGCCCCGATCGGCACCGCCGAACCCGTCGAGGCGCCGACCGCGGTGCCCGCCCCGTCGCGACTTGTGATTGATGACGACGCGACCTGAGGTGTCCGACGGTTCGTCCGCGGACAGTCTCGCGGCGTTCACCGCGCTGTTGCCGTTCTCGCTGGACGACTTCCAGGTGCGCGCCTGTGAGGCGCTGGCCCAGGGGCACGGCGTGCTGGTCTGCGCACCCACCGGTGCGGGTAAGACGATCGTCGGCGAGTTCGCGGTGCATCTGGCCCTGGCCGCCGGGCGCAAATGCTTCTACACCACCCCGATCAAGGCGCTGAGCAATCAGAAACACAACGACCTGGTGGCCCGGTACGGGCCCGAACGCATCGGCCTGCTGACCGGTGACCAGTCGATCAACGGTGACGCCGATGTCGTGGTGATGACCACCGAGGTGCTCCGCAACATGCTCTACGCGGATTCGCCGGCCCTGCACGGCCTTTCCTACGTCGTGATGGACGAGGTGCACTTCCTCGCCGACCGGATGCGCGGTGCGGTGTGGGAGGAGGTGATCCTGCACCTGCCCGAGGAGGTGCGGCTGGTGAGCCTGTCGGCGACGGTCAGCAACGCCGAGGAGTTCGGCGGCTGGATCAAGGCGGTGCGCGGCGACACCACGGTGGTGGTCGACGAGCACCGGCCGGTGCCGTTGTGGCAGCACGTCCTGGTCGGCAAGCGACTGCTCGACCTGTTCGACTACCGCGCGTCCGGTCCGGCCGGACGCAACCTGCTCGTCGACCCGGAGCTGCTGCGCCACATCGCGCACCGCCGCGAGGCCGACCGGCTGCTGGACTGGCAGCCCCGCGGCCGCGGCAGACAGGGCCGCCCGCAGGGGGTGTACCGCACGCCCGGGCGGCCCGAGGTGATCACCGTGCTCGAGCAGGCGCGGCTGCTGCCCGCGATCACCTTCATCTTCTCCCGCGCGGGCTGCGACGCCGCGGTCAAGCAGTGCCTGCGGTCGTCGCTGCGGTTGACCACGCACGAGGAGCGGGCCCGCATCGCCGAGATCGTCGACCGCCGCACCGCCGACCTCAACGACACCGACCTGATCGTGCTCGACTTCCACGAGTGGCGCGAAGGGCTGCTGCGCGGCCTGGCCGCCCACCACGCGGGCATGCTCCCGACGTTCCGCCACACCGTCGAAGAGCTGTTCACCGCCGGTCTGGTGAAAGCCGTGTTCGCCACGGAGACGTTGGCGCTGGGCATCAACATGCCGGCCCGCACGGTGGTGCTGGAGCGGCTGGTGAAGTACAACGGCGAGCAGCACATGCCGTTGACGCCGGGGGAGTACACCCAGCTGACCGGCAGGGCCGGGCGGCGCGGCATCGACGTCGAGGGCCACGCCGTGGTGCTGTGGAACCCTGACGTCGACCCCGCCGAGGTCGCCGGGCTCGCGTCGACCCGGACGTTCCCGCTGCGCAGTTCGTTCACCCCGACCTACAACATGACGATCAACCTGGTCCACCAGATGGGTCCCGAGCAGGCGCACCGGCTGCTGGAGCGGTCGTTCGCGCAGTACCAGGCGGACCGTTCGGTGCTCGGCCTGGTGCGCGGGGTCGAGCGCGGGGAACGGATGCTCACCGAACTCGCCGCCGAGATGGGCGGCCGCGACGCGCCGATCCTGGATTACGTTCGTCTGCGCGGAAAGATCACCGAACGCGAACGCGCACAGTCGCGGGCGTCGCGGTTGCAGCGCAGGCAGGCCACCAACGACGCGCTGGCGGCGCTGCGCCGTGGCGACATCATCTCGATCTCGCACGGCAAGCACGGCGGGCTGGCCGTGGTGCTCGAACCCGCGCGCGACGACGACGATCCGCGGCCGCTGGTGCTCTCCGAACATCGGTGGGCCGGCCGGATCTCGTCGGCCGACTACGCAGGCGCGGCCGGTCCGCTCGGCAGGATGTCGCTGCCCAAGCACGTCGAGCTCCGTAACCCGCGGGCCCGGCGTGACCTGGCCTCCGCGCTGCGGTCGGCGGCCGGCAACCTCGACGTCCCGTCGGCCCGGCGGCGCAGCGGTCCGGCACCCGAGGGCGACATCGACCCCGAGCTCATCGCGCTGCGGAACCGGGTCAAGGCCCACTCGGCGCATTCGCTGCCCGACCGGGAGGAGCGGGCCCGGCTGGCGGAGCGCTATCTGCGGGTCGAGCGCGACAACGCGCAACTGCGCCAGAAGATCTCGGCGGCGACGAACTCGCTGGCGCAGACCTTCGACCGGATCGTGGTGCTGCTGACCGAGCGCGGATTCATCACGACCACCGATGACAGCCCCGCGGTCACCGACGACGGCCGGCTGCTGGCCCGCATCTACAGCGAGAGCGACCTGCTGGTCGCCGAATGTCTGCGCACCGGGGTGTGGGAGGGCCTGGACGCCGCCGAACTGGCGGCCGCGCTGTCCTCGGTGCTCTACGAGTCCCGCCGCGACGGTCCGGGTGCGCAGGACGGTTCGGACATCCCGACCGGACGGCTGCGCCGCGCCCTGAACCGCACCCGCGCGCTGTCGGGTGAGTTGCGCGCCGACGAGCACCGCCACCGGCTCCCGCCCAGCCGCGAACCCGACACCGGTTTCGTCGCCGCGATCCATCGGTGGGCCGCGACCGGGGACCTGGCCTCGGCGCTGGCCGCCGGGGACACCGGGGGAACCGGCGCGTCGATGTCGGCGGGTGATTTCGTGCGCTGGTGCAGGCAGGTGCTCGATCTCGCTGATCAGGTGCGCAACGCCGCGCCGACACCGGCTTTGCGGGCGACCGCGAAACGCGCTATCAACGACGTTCGGCGCGGCGTCGTAGCTGTTGATGCCGGGTAGTGTGTTGTCGCAGCAGGCCCCCGTCGCACCAGGCGCGCGGATGACCAAGGAGAGAAATGAGCGGACCGCAGGGATCTGACCCGACGCAGCCGTGGCCGGGTCAGCAGCCTGAGCAGGGCGACCAACCGGCCGGCGACGCGAATCAGGGCGCGGCGAATCAGGGTTGGCAGCCGCCCAGCACCGAGCAGCCGGCTTGGCAGCCGCCTGCCTACCAGCCGCAGCAGTATCCGCAGTATCAGCAGCCGACGCAGCCGCCGACCTATTCGCCGCAGCAGTACCCGGCGCCGGATCAGTACGGCCAGCAGCAGCCGACCGAATACAACCCGGCCGCGTATCCGCAGCCCGGTCAGTACAGCCAGCCCGGCGGTTACCCGCAGCAGCCCGGCCAGTACGGGCAGCCCGGCCAGTACGGACAGCCGGGGCAGTACGGACAGCCCGGACAGCCCGGTCAGTACGGCCAGTACCCGGGGGCGCCGGGGTATCCGGCGCCGGGCCAGGAGGGCGGGTCGAAGCGCTCGATGGCGGTCATCGGCGGTGTCGTCGGTGTGCTCGTCGCCATCGTGCTGGCAGCGGTGCTGGTGCTCGGTTTCTGGAAGCCGGGCTTCTTCGTGACCACCAAGCTCGACATCGACGCCGCCCAGACCGGTGTCCGTCAGATCCTCACCGACGAGACCAACGGTTACGGCGCCAAGAACGTCAACGACGTCAAGTGCAACGACGGGGTGAGCCCGACGGTCAAGAAGGGCGACAGCTTCAACTGCGAGGTCAGCATCGACGGCACGAAGCGCCAGGTGACGGTGACCTTCCAGGACGACAACGGCACCTACGAGGTGGGACGCCCGAAGTAGCGCCCCGGCGTCACCCGGGCAGCGCGTCCAGCGCTGCCTGGAGACGCCCGATCGACGACGACACGCCGTAGCGTTCCGCGAGTTCGACGACTTTGCGCGGGTCGCGGGCGGACAGGGGCAGCTTGTCGCCGTCGGTGGACCAGTCCACTTCAGCGTCGGTGGCCACCCGCACCACCGGCTCGGCCTTGCCGATGTAGTCGGCGGCGGCCAGCAGCTTGTTGCGGTGCGCCTTCGACAGTTTCGACGACGGGTCTTGGGCCGCAACGAGAATGCGGTCCAGGGAGCCGTGCTGGGCCAGCAGGGTCGCCGCGGTCTTCTCCCCGATGCCGGGGACCCCGGGCAGCCCGTCGGACGGGTCTCCGCGCAGCAGCGCCAGCTCGGCGTAGGCAGGCCCGGCGCGGTCGATCGGCACGCCGTAGGTCTCGGCGACCTCGTGCGGGCCGTACTTGACCGCCTTGGCCAGGCCGCGCCCCAGGTACAGCACCCGGACGGGGACCGGTTCGTCGCGAACCAGTTGCAGCAGGTCGCGGTCGCCGCTGACGACCACCACCGGATCTCGGCGTTCCCGCTCGGCGAGCGTGCCGAGCACGTCGTCGGCCTCGCACTGCGGCGCACCCGCGGTGGCGATCCCGAACGCGTCGAGGATCTCCATGATCATGTCGACCTGCGGGGTCAGCTCGTCGGGAACCTCCTCGACATCCGGTTCGCCGGAAGGGTTCTCCTCCAACACCCGATGCGCCTTGTAGGACGGGATCGCATCGACACGCCACTGCGGCCGCCAGTCGTCGTCACGGCACACCACGAGCCGGTGCGGGCGTTCCCGGGTGATCACGGTCGCGACGGCGTCGAGGAATCCGCGCAGCGCGTTGACGGGCCGCCCATCCGGCGCGGTGATCGAGGACGGGACACCGAAGAACGAACGGAACCACATGCTCGCGCCGTCGAGGAGCACCAGTGAGGGTTGGGTGGCCATGCGCGCCATCCTGCCAGGTCGCCTTTCCCCGCGAGCAGACACAAACTCGCACACTCTCGCGGCGTGTCATGCGAGTTTGTGTCTGCTCGCGGAGGAGTCCGGCCCGGCACTAGCCTGGACGGTATGACGGAAGCTCGTTTCGGGACCGCCGTGTACGCGAACCGACTGCGCGCCGCCGCGTCCGCCGCCGCGGATGCCGGGCTGGCCGGTCTGGTCATCACCCCCGGCTACGACCTGCGCTATCTGACCGGATCGCGGGCGCAGACCTTCGAGCGGCTCACCGCGCTGGTGCTGCCGGCCGTGGGGGACCCGACGATCGTGGTGCCCCGTCTGGAACTCGCCGCGCTGAAGGAGTCGGCCGTGGCCGAACTCGGTGTGGCGGTTCGTGATTGGGTCGACGGTGAGGACCCGTACCGGATGGTGGCCGAGACCCTCGGCGGGCACGGGCCACAGCAGGTTGCGGTGACGGATTCGATGACCGCGCTGCACCTGTTGCCGCTGGCCGAGGTGCTGGGCACGGTGCCGGTGCTGGCCACCGACGTGCTGCGCCGGCTGCGGATGATCAAGGATCCCGCCGAGATCGACGCGCTGCGCAAGGCGGGCGCCGCGATCGACCGGGTGCACGCGCGGGTCCCGGAGTTTCTCGTCCCCGGCCGCACCGAGGCCGACGTGGCTGCCGACATCGCCGAAGCGATTGTCGCGGAAGGACATTCAGAGGTCGCCTTCATCATCGTCGGATCGGGGCCGCACGGCGCCGACCCGCACCACGAGTGCTCCGACCGCGAGTTGCAGGCCGGTGACATCGTCGTGGTCGACATCGGCGGTCCCTACGATCCAGGCTACAACTCCGATTCGACACGCACCTACAGCCTCGGCGAGCCCGACCCTGAGGTCGCACGCCGGTACGCGGTGCTCCAGCGGGCCCAGCGCGCCGCGGTCGACGCGGTGCGTCCCGGGGTCACCGCCGAGCAGATCGACGCGGCCGCCCGCGATGTGCTCGCCGCCGAGGGCCTGGCGGATGCGTTCGTGCACCGCACCGGACACGGTATCGGGCTGTCCGTGCACGAGGAGCCCTACATCGTCGCCGGGAACACGCTGCCGTTGGCCGAGGGCATGGCCTTCTCGGTGGAGCCGGGGATCTACTTCCCGGGACAGTGGGGCGCGCGCATCGAGGACATCGTGGTGGTGACCGCCGACGGTGCCCTGTCGGTCAACAACCGGCCGCACGACCTGGTCGTGGTGCCGGTGCCCTGAGCCCGGTCAGGCCTCGCCGCGGTCGAGCAGCCGGGACGAGCCCAGCACCCGCTGAACCCGAACCTCGATCACGACGCGCTTCGGGTTCGGCCGCGGGGTGCGGTAGCGCTGCGCGTAGCGCCGTTCGGCGTCGCGGACCGCGTCGGGGTCGGAGTTCACGGTGGCTGCACCCTCCAACGACAGCCAGCGGGCGCCGTCGACCTGGCTGAGCACCGCGACGCCGCGTTGCTCGGCGTTGACGGCCTTCTGGGAGCCGCCGGTGGTGATGACCCGGGCGATGTGGGTGGCCGGGTCGAAGGTGAACCCGACGGCGACGACGTGCGGCGAGCCGTCCGCGCGCAGGGTGGTCAGCATCGCCAGATGGCGTTCGGTCAGGAACTCGAGCGCATCGTCGGTCAGTCGTGTCGTCGGCTTCGGCATCGGGGTCCACGCTAGCGCAGGAGATAATCGGCGCTGTGAGCGATACCGGCCTGGTCGTCGTGTTCGGCGGCCGCAGTGAGATCGGTGGGGAGCTGGCGCAGCGGCTGGCCCCCGGAGTGACGGTGGTGCTGGCCGCCCGCAGGTCCGCGGATCTGCAGGCGGAGATCGCCGCGGTGCGGCAGGCGGGGGCGACTGCGATGCACGCGGTCGAGTTCGACGCCGACGACCTGGCCGCACACGAGGCCGTCGTCGACGCGATCATCGCCGAGCACGGGCCGATCGGCACCGCGGTGCTGGCGTTCGGGATCCTCGGCGACCAGTCCCGCGCCGAGAAGGACGCCGCGCACGCCGCGTCCATCGCGCACACCGACTACGTCGCGCAGGTGAGCTTGTTGACGGTGCTCGCCGACCGGATGCGCACAGCGGGTTCGGGGACGCTGGTGGCGTTCTCGTCGATCGCCGGGTACCGGGTGCGCCGCGCCAACTACGTGTACGGTTCGGCCAAGGCGGGGCTGGACGGATTCTGCAACGGGCTTTCCGACGCGCTGCACGGCACCGGGGTGCGGCTGCTGCTGGTGCGGCCGGGATTCGTGATCGGAAGGATGACCGAGGGAATGTCGCCCGCGCCGTTGTCGAGCACGCCCGCGCAGGTCGCCGACGCGACGGTGAGGGCGCTGCGCAAGGGCCGGACCACGGTGTGGATCCCGGCGTCGCTGGCGGTGCTGGCTTGCGTGTTCCGGATGATGCCGAGGTGGATGTGGCGGAGGCTGCCGCGGTGATGAGCGCTTGCGCGAAGAACAAACAGCTGATGAGCGCTTGCGCGAAGAACAAAAAGCTACTGATGAGCGCTTGCGCGAAGAACAGACGGTCATGATCGTCGTCGTGGGTATCGGCGCCGACGGGATGTCGGGGCTTCCGGCCGCGTCGAAGGACGAGTTGGCCAGGGCGACAGTCGTCTACGGGTCGCGGCGGCAGCTCGAGCTGCTCGACGACAGCGTCACCGCGACACGTCGCGCGTGGCCGTCGCCGCTGCTGCCCGCCTTGCGCGCACTTGGTGACGACACCGACGGCGACGTCCACGTGGTCGCCAGCGGCGACCCGTTGCTGCACGGCATCGGCAGCACGTTGATCAGGATGTTCGGCGCCGACCGGGTCGCCGTGCTGCCGCACGTGTCGTCGGTGACGCTGGCGTGTTCGCGGGTCGGCTGGCCGGTTCAGGACACCGAGATCATCAGCCTGGTCACCAACGATGTGCACACCGCGGTGCGCCGCGGCGGTCAGGCCGTGGTGTTGTCGCGCGACGGTTCCAGCCCGGTGGCGCTGGCGCGGTTGCTGACCGCGACCGGCCGCGGCGACTCGGAGCTGACGATCCTCGAACAGCTCGGCGGCCCAAGGGAATTGCGGCGTTCGTCCACGGCGCGGGAATGGGCGGCCCGGCCACCCGGGGACGTCGACGACCTCAACGTGATGGCGGTGCGGTACCTGCCCGACGAGCGGCGTTACGGCGCGCTGCCCGACGACGCGTTCGCCCACGACGGACAGATCACCAAACAGGCGGTCCGGGCGGCCACCCTGGCGGCGCTGGGGCCGCGGCCCGGCGAACTGCTGTGGGACGTCGGGGCCGGATCCGGCAGTGTCGCGATCGAGTGGTGCCTGTCCGGGCCGGGTTGTCGCGCCGTGGCGTTCGAACGCGATGAGACCCGGCGGGCACGGATCACCGGAAACGCCGATACGTTCGGCGCGCGCGTCGACACGGCGGCGGGAGCGCCCGAGGCGTTCGCGTCGGTGCCTCCGCCGGATGCGGTGTTCGTCGGCGGCGGGGTCAGCAGCCCTGGCCTGATCGAGGCCTGCTGGGAACACCTCCGTGCTGGCGGCCGGATCGTGGTCAACGCTGTCACCGTCGAGTCCGAAGCCGTGCTGGCGCAGTGGTATTCACGACACGGCGGCGAGTTGCGGCGCTACCAGCACTACCGCGGGGACGCGGTCGGCTCGTTCACCGGATGGCGTCCGGCGATGCCGGTCACGCAGTGGTCGACGACGAAGCCTCATACGACCTGACCAGGTCGATCGCGCCGAGCTCGCGGATCGCGCGACAACCGCGGTGCAGCATGGTCAGGATCATCTCGTCGCCGCGTTCGGTCGACGCCGCGAACGCGAACCCCAGCGTGGTGATCAGCGGCGCCTGGAACACGCCGAGCCGATAGTCCTGCCAACAGGTTTCGACGTCGTACCCGGTGACGCCGTGCCCGACGAGTGCGGCGTGGTAGCGCTCGACGAGGTCGCGTTCGACGGTCGCGCGGTCCTCGGGAAGCAGGCTGGTCGCGGTGAAGTATGCCAGATCCCTTGTCGGCAAACCGATCCCGACGGTCTGCCAGTCGACGACGGTGACGCGGGTGCGGTCGGGGTCGTAGAGCAGGTTGTCGAGCCGGTAGTCGCCGTGCATCAGCGAGAATCGGTCCGGTTCGGCCATCAGCCACGGCGTGACCAGGCCCATCGAGGTCAGCAGCGTGTCGCGGTCCTCGTCGCTGACCGAGCCGCCGAGCTTGTCGAGCGTCATGTTCGCCGCCATCACCGCGACGTCCCCGAGGCCCTTCGAGGCGGCCTCGTCTCCCGGCTTGGGCATCACGATCGACGGCAGGTCGAAGAAGCGGCGGTCACCCCAGCTGGGGCCGTGCAGACCGGCCAGCGCCTCGACGGCCAGCGTGGCCTCCGCGGTGCTGCATCCGGCGATCTGGTCACCCTGTTCGGCCGGCGCCATGTCGGCCAGGATGAGCACGAAATCCGAACCGTCCGAGGAGATCTCGCTGTGGAAGCAGTCCGGGACGGGAACCGCGACATGGGTGGTGATCGACGAGTAGAAGTCGACCTCGGACAGGTAGCCCAGCGCGACCCGCTCACGCACCGCGTCGTCCTGGGCGGGCAACTTGACCGCGAACGTGGTGGGCCGATCCGCCGACGGTGACGGGTAGGCCGCGCTCACCCGGTACGTCGCGCCGGTCTGCCCGGTGCCGATCGCGGTCACGGTGACGTCGTCGACCTCGGTTCCGAGTGCCGAGCCCAGCCACTGTGGGGTGATGTCTTCCGGGGTGCGGGGGATGCTCACGGCGCCGTCCTTCGGGGTTTGATGCTCTTCGCGCAAGCGCTCATCGGTGGTTGTCCTCGTCGTTGAGGTAAATCGTGCGCAGCCATACGGATTCGGCCGCGGTCAGCAGGTCTTCGCGGCTGAGCCGGCCGCCGACGGTGTAGCGCTCCATCAGGCGGTCGTTGAACTCCAGCAGGATGCTGGCAAGGATCTCGGGTGCGGGCCCGCCCGGCGCGCGCCCGCCGTCGCGTTCGGCGGTGATCATCTGCGCGACGGTCGGGACGAAGGTCTCTCGGGCCTGATCCCACACGTCACGGATCGACGGGCTGGTCGCGCGTGCCTCGAGCATGGCCTGCAGCAGGTAGCGGTGCTCGTCGACGGTGTCGAGCAGGGCCTCGAGCATGCCGCGGATGCGCCGACGCGGGGGTCGGGTGGTGTCGGTGAGGATGTCGCCGGCCAGGAAGCCGTCGTCGTACATCGGCTCGAGCAGAGCGGCCACACCCGCGGCCTTGTTCTCGAAGTAGAAGTAGAACGCCGAGCGGGTCACCCCGGCGCGGCGGGTGACGTCGGCGATGTTGAGTGCGTCGAAACCCGATTCCCGCAGATGATGGTTCAGGGATTCCAGGATCGCGACGCGGCGCAGGTCGCTCTTCTGTGGTTGACGCCGGTCGGTCGGGGACCGCACCGGTAGTCCTCGCTGCACGCGCGGAGATTAACCTGCGGTTCTGACGACTGTCAATTATGTACGACGCTTGTCAACTCGGCGGATAGCGGCGCAGCGTGAACACCCGGTCCGCGCCGTCGGCGCTGCGGTGCCAGCGGGTCTGGGTGGAGCCGATGATCAGCAGACAGCGCATGTCGACGGCGGCCGGGTCCAGGTCGCCCAGCGCGGTCACCGTGACCGACTCGTGCGGACCGCCGACGTCGCGCCCGATCACCACCGGGGTGGCCGGATCGCGGTGCTCGAGGAGCAGATCGCGCATCGCGCCGACCTGCCAGGTGCGCGACTTCGACGCCGGGTTGTAGATCGCCAGCACCATGTCGGCCGCCGCGGCCGCCGACAGCCGGCGCACGATCACGTCCCAGGGCTTGAGCCGGTCCGACAGCGAGATCACCGCGTAGTCGTGCCCGAGCGGCGCACCGACCCGGCTCGCCACGGCCTGGGCGGCGGTCATCGCCGGGATCACCCGGACCTCGACGCCCGGCCACTGCTCGGCCTCTTCGAGCACCGCGGTCGCCATCGCGAACACCCCGGGGTCCCCGGAGGACACCACCGCGACCGCGCGGCCCTGCTGGGCGAGTTCGCACGCCAGCCGGGCCCGCGCGGGTTCGTCGGTGTTGTCGGAAGGATGTCTGCGCTGCCCGTCGCGCAGTCCGACCCGGTCCAGGTACGGCCCGTACCCGATCAGGTCGGTCGCCGCGGCGAGCTCGTGGCGGCTCTGCGAGGTCATCCACCCGGTGTCGCCGGGGCCGAGCCCGACGACCGCGACCGAGCCGGTGCCCGCGCGTCTGCGCCCGTCACCGGGGAGCATCGCGAGTGCGAAGTACGGCACCGATCCGTCGTCGACATCGGCGGCGGGCAGCACCCGCTGCCGTTCGGTGCTGGCGCGCTCGACGTAGAACGCGTCGTCGAGCCGGCCCGCCCCCGAAAGCGCTTGCCGGACAGCGGGGTAGGAGCGGCCGAGCTTGAGGATCACCGCGGCGTCGGTGTCGGCGAGGCGGCGTTGCAGCTCGGCCTGCGGCAGTGTGCCGGGCAGGATCGTCAGCACCTGGTCGCCCTGCACCAGCGGTGTCGACACCGCGGCCGACGCCGCGCTGACCGACGTCACCCCGGGCACGATGACCGCGTCGAATCGCTGCGTCAACCGCGTGTGCATGTGCATGTAGGAGCTGTAGAACAGCGGGTCACCCTCGGCGAGCAACGCGACGTCGCGCCCGGCGTCGAGGTGCGCGGCGATCCGGTCGGCGGACTCGCGGTAGAAGTCCTCCATCGCGCCGGCGTAGCCGCCCGGATGGTCGGACGTCTCGGTGGTCACCGGGTAGACGAGGTGCTCCTCGATCTGGCCGTCCCGCAGGTACGGCTCGGCGATACCGCGTGCGATGCTGCGGCCGTGGCGGGCGCTGTGGTAGGCGACCACATCGGCCGCACCGATCACCCGGGCCGCCTTGACGGTGACCAGTTCAGGGTCGCCGGGCCCGAGCCCGACACCCCAGAGTGTTCCCTGACGAGTGCTCATTCTTCCTCTGCCGCAATCGAGTTCACCGCGGCGGCGGCCATCGCGCTGCCGCCGCGCCTGCCCGTAACCACGAGGTAGGACATGCCTCGCGGACGGTCGATGAGTTCCTGTTTGGACTGCGCGGAGCCGACGAACCCGACCGGTCCGCCGAGCACCGCCGCCGGTGCGGCCAGCCCGTCGTCGACGAGCTCGAGCAGGCGGAACAGCGCGGTCGGCGCATTGCCGACCGCGAACACCGCGCCGGGGATGCGTTCGGCCCACAGGTCGACCGCGGCGGCCGACCGGGTGCTGCCCAGCTCGGCGGCGAGGTCGCGGGCACGCGGATCGGCCACCAGCGACACCACCTCGTTGTCGGCGGGCAGCCGCGACCGGGTGATGCCGGCGGCCACCATCGACGAGTCGCACAGGATCGGGGCGCCGGCCGCCAGCGCGGCATGCGTGCGTGCCACCACGTCGGGGGTGAAGGCGACGTGCTCGGCGACGTCGACCTGCCCGCAGGTGTGGATCAGCCGCACCACCACGCGGGCCACGTCCTCGGGGAACCGCGCCAGATCCGCCTCGGCACGGATGGTCGCGAACGACTGGCGAT